>SVRN01000067.1 GCA_015064805.1 Oscillospiraceae bacterium | reverse complement strand
CAAAGTCAGAATAAGACCGAGCAGCAGAAAAACGGCGGGAGCGATGCACATATATTTAAACGAATGGCAAAGAGTGCGCCATTTGCTTGGCGAAAACTCCCACAAAGCGGGCTCCGCGGAATAGGGCCCCTCATGCGATATGTCTGACGGCAGGGCAAAATCAAGTGCATCGTAATAAATGTCCTGATCCTCCCAGACCCCTCGTTCCTTCTTTCCATTCAGATAGATGCAGTAACCGCCCGGTGTCGAAGCGATCTCATACCGATCCGTTGCATGCAAGAGAATGATCTTACCGTCCTCAAATAAAGCATCCGGAACGGCGGTTTTGATATCGTCGTACAGTTCTTCAATGGAGGGATAGTTTCTGTGATATCGTTTGTACAGTTTTTTCTCTACTTCGATTTTCCAAAGAACCTTTTGGCACTTGATATACGGATCTCGCAAAGGCTTGTCCGATGGCGCACCTTGCGTTTGGATTGCCATGGTGCCCGATACGTCCCAACGGATACCGTCCGACTCAAACTTCATTTCCGAGTCGAAAATGTCTTTGACGCATCGGATATTTTCCGATTCTGAAACGTTGACAAAGCGAAGGGTGATATAGCATCCCCAATTCGTGTCAAGAAATAGTTCCATATCGGATTCCGTTTGCGTCGTTTGCCTGATCGTGGCGTCGTGAAAACCAAGAGATAGCTGCATCAGAGAGGTAATGTCCGCGTCTGTCTTGATCTCAAACCATTCGGGCAGGTCAATGCCGTGCATAAACGCTTTAAACTTGGGATATTGATCAACGGAAACACGCTTTCCGCGGCGCAAGAAGTGTAGCAATTTAGGATCGTTGACGATCCAATCATAGCCCTGCCATGCGCCTTTGCTGTGTTCAAAGTCCGTCCATTCCACAATAAAGACTTGCCTGTTCGGACGCCACATATGGATGCGCTTGACCGTGCAATAGTCCGCATCAAAGGCGATGACCTGTGTAGACCAACCAGCATCCTTTATGGCGAATATCGGCGAGACGTAGGTGTCCTTGCCGTCATAGATAATGGCGATCATACCGGGCTCCTTTCTTCAAGTCTTTAGAAAAATTTCGTATTAAGTAAGATCAAACGTACGGACCGTAATGCCGCGGCCTCGCAGCAGCGTGATCAGCTCGTTCTTTTTTTGCCGCTGCTGCTTGATAAAGCAATGCATACTGTATCGTTCCGTCGCGGTTTTGATAGAAATATCGAATGAGCCGTCGCCGTCGTGAATGGATACGGTCAATATATCAATCAAGGGAATGACGATCGGTTCCTTTTTGTAGAGAATCAGACGATCATCTGCCACCGCAACGGCAAGGCCGTCCTTTTTGATGGTGATGACGAACATGATGATCATGACGGCGGCAACGATAGGGAAAAGGATCACGGGGATCAAAAAAGCATCGTCAGTCCAAAATGTCAAAAAGAGAATACAACCAACCAAAAGCGCGATCGCCAGAATGAGAAAGATCCAGGCGTAGCCCTTGGCGTGGTGTGCTTCAAATTCTTTCATGAGTGAAATCTCCTTTCAGAAGGAAGTCAAGACTCTTCGACTGCTTTGCCGCACATATGCTCGACCGTCAGCTCCAACAAGAGCGTTCTTTTCGCGTACTGAGCGATCTCCTTCTCGATGTACGCGTCGTCCTGCGTGAATTTGTGGCTCAGCTTGGTGGCAACGTCCTCGATCGTTTCGAGGTCGTCCACGATGGCCACGCGGCCAAACACGATGACGCTGCTGATATGTAGCGGCCACTGGTCGGGAAGACGATAGCCTTGGTCATAAACACAAAAGGAGACGCGATCGTCCTTCTTTAATGCATCCAGACGGTGTCCCGATAAGCCGCAATGAAAATACAGCTTGCCGCTTTGCTCGTCGTACCAATGATTCATCGGCATACCGTAAGGATAGCCACCGTCACCGATGACCGAAAGAACGCCTCGTTTTTCCGTCTTCAAAAGACGGATGCAGACATCCTCGGTCAGCTTTTTGTTTTTTCTGGTTAATTCTCTGAACATGAGATCCTCCTTTTGATATGCCGCAAGGGGAAGAGGGTTAAATCTTGATGGTTTTTGCGTATTCTTTTAAGATCTTCTCGATTTCACTTTCATGCTCATAGAATACGTTGTCGCATTCATTCAGAACTTCATCGAGGGTATCTTCATCTTCCTGATGCTCGGAATATGCACGGTAGGCATTCTCAAGGTTTTGCTTTAAGATGCCATCTAAAACCGTATAGAGAATGGAGATCGTTTGAGGCAGGTCGTCGGTATTGGAAACGTTATCAAAAAACTGCATATGTCCGCCGTTGTTGATCTCGCTTTCATACGTCATAAGCTCGGCGTAAGGCGAAGCCGCCGCTTCCTCTACCCACAAATCCCACATTTTATTCCATTGCAGCTCTTCCATGGGCTGCTCGTTCTTTTTTCTTTTGAACAGATCAAAAAAGCTCATACGAAAATTCTCCTTTCTCACATAGCAGAGGTATCCACCCATTCCAGCGCTTGACGCGTCCGCAAAAGGTCGATGATCTTGTCTTTCATCGGGCAATAAATGAAATTCAGACGATTGACGGGGATGACGTTTCCGAATTTGGACGTGTCGATGCGCGTCACGATTTTGTTGAACCTTTTGGGCGCGAAGATCAGGCATTTTTTGCTTTCCACGACGGAGGTGTAAAGACCAACGCAGGCGTACAGCTCCGAATATTGATACGTCAGCTTCTTGCCAAAGAGGGAATGCCTCTCTACGGTGTTTTCGGTAAATACCAGCCAATCAAAAATCCGAAAGAGCTTCAAAAACAACCACGATGCCAGGATGAAAAGCACGGCCAGAAGGGCCATGCCGATCCATCGCCACGTGTCGTCATACGCGTTGCGCCAGATGAAAAAGCCTCCGACGGCAAACATGATCAAAACAACAAAATAGGTTGAAAAATTGGAAGGGGTGTGCATAAGCACCTTGATTTTTTTCATAGTGACTCCTTTCGCGGAATGATCAGTCCAGTTCAATTCCCACAACGCCGTATTGGCGCTGTTCTTCTGCGGAATAATATTGCTCCATATCGGACGGATGCGCTGTATGGACGTCCTCGACCGTGTATCCGCATTGCAGCAGGGGCAGGGCGCGGTACAATTCTTCAAAGCTGTCAAAGCGGTGCAGCTTTGCTACGGTCTTACAAAGAGTTTCTCCGCTTTCGACGTTGGTAAATATGATGTCATCGCCCACGCGGATCTGCCGACGCTTCTCGTCAAGCAAACGAAGCTCGATCGTTTTTTGCCCGCTTTTGATCATGGCAAAAGGGGAGGGATGGAGCTTCATTTGGTGAGTGCTTTTTTCCTTGCTTGAACAAAATTCTTGAAGTTTATCGCAAATAAAATTCCGAGTATCCTCGTGTGTAAAAACATATTGAAGAGGCTCGTCTTCTTTGAAATGAATAATTAGCGCGAATCGCCTTTTGCCCAATAACCGTTTCTCGATTCTTATGATCGTTTTGTATTGTACAGAAATCTTCTTGAATAACTTTGGGGCGTACTTAGGATTATTGAACGGATATTTGTTAGTAAAAAAGCAATCGCCTTTGAAGATAAAAACCTCCGAAAAGAACAAATCATATACGAAGAAAAACATCAACAAGCAAAAACCTATGATTGAAATAGTAATGCGGTTAGGGTCATGATCAAATACCGCTAACAAAACAGTGATAGCAAGAAAAACTATTATCAAAACATAAGCTAAAAAGTTTCTGAAAAAACCTTGCTTGAATTTGTTGTATATCATAAATTTGCCCCCTTTACTTGCGTGTGAGACAAACGACAGATTCGACGGTTATCCCTTTAGGTAGGGAGTCTACTAAAGAAATCTGACAATTTGGAAACATTTTCATAATATCAAAATACCGTTGCTATCATTGTACCTGCAACAATCCAGCTTATTATGGACAGCATTGCACAGAGAATAAAAATACCACGGGTTTTCTGCCTTTGAATCAATCCTATAACAGATAGAATAATTGCTATAGGATTGAACATCCAAAAATACACAAGCGAATTGCCGAATTGGAAAATACTGTTTGATTCATAAAATGCACCGTATAAAATACATCCGGAAGATACGAAACAAAGGCAGCAGTACAATATGGTGACTGCAGCAGTTATGACTGGTAGTTTGTTATTTTTCATCTTCGTTTACCTCCTGGCAGATAGTTTCCTTCCGTTTCAAATCCTTCGTCTGAACCGAAATACGGATATAATCGTCGGCCTTTTCCCTACTCAAACAAACAACGCTCTCAACATGCCCCGTTCTCGGGAACATATCGACGGGCGTCACCGTGCCGATTTCGTAGCCGTCCTCGCGGAAGCGGACGCAATCGCGGGCAAGGGTGTCGGGATCGCAGGAAATGTAGACGATGCGCGAGATGCCGCGCTCGGCCAGCGCGTCGATCAGCTCGCCCGTCGAGCCCTTGCGGGGCGGGTCGAGAATGACCACGTCGGGCGTGGTATCGCCAAGGCAGGAGAGCAGCGTCGCGGGATCGCCCGCGTCGGCACAGCGGAAGTCGGCGTTTTCAAGGCCGTTCGCCATAGCGTTTTGCTTTGCACATTCAACGGCGGCAGGAACGATCTCCACGCCGATGAGCTTGCCTGCGCGCGACGCCATGCTCATGCCGATGGTGCCGATGCCGCAGTACAGATCGAGCAGGGTTTCGTTGCCCGATAAGTCAGCGCGCTCGGCGGCGATACCGTAGAGCAGCTCCGCGCCGTCGTGATTGACCTGATAAAAGGCATCGGGCGCGATGCGGAAACGACAGCCGCACAGCACGTCCTCAATATAGGCGCGACCATAAAGCGTCGTGTAGCGACCGCCCAGCACGACGTTGGTGTTTTTGGTGTTATGATTGAGCAGAATGGAGGCAACGGCAGGGAAGTCGGTAGTCAGCTTGGCGACCAGCGCGTCGGCCTTGGGGAAGGACTCGCCGTTGATCACCAGGCACACCATGATCTCGCCGCTGACTTGTCCATATCGCAGATAGATATGGCGCAACAGGCCCTTGCCGCTTTGCTCATCGTAGACGGATACGCTATGCTCGGTGCAAAACGCACAGATCGTTCGGACAATATCCGAGAACACGGGCGGCTGAAGCAAGCAGCCCTCGACGGGCAGGATGGTGTGCGATTTGGTAGCGTAAAAGCCTGCTACCACGCGGCCGCCCATCTTGCCGACGGGATATTGCGCCTTGTTGCGGTAGCCTGCGCACGCCCCCGTTGAGCGGACGGGCTCGACCGTCACGTCGGACAGTCCTACCTTGCAAAAGGCGTTTTTGACGTAGTTTTGCTTTAATTCAAGCTCGTGCTCGTAGGTGATGTGGCGGTAGATACAGCCGCCGCAGCTCTCGCCCGTGCCGCAGTCTGCCGCGTCGTCGGGCAGACGGTAAGGGGAGGGAGATAGCACGCGGTCGAGCTTGGCAACGTAAAAGCTGCTGGTTGCCTTGATGATGGTGGCACGGACGCGTTCGCCCGTCAAAGCACCGCGGATGAATACCACGCGGCCGTCGCTTGCATGTGCGACACCACTGCCGAGATTATTGATCTCGGTGACGTCCAGCTCGACCGTCTCGCCCTTGCGGAGCGTCGCTTGATGGTTGCGGGGATCAGACATAGAATTCCTCGCCCGACTCCAGGCACAGGCAAGCTAGCTTGCCGCCTTCGTAGGCACCGCAGTCGATGGCGATGACGCTGACGCCGCGCTCGATCTTGCCGCTCTCGGTCGGTACGTGACCGACGATGAGGGTCTTATCCTCGTAATAGGTCGTGCCGAGGCTTGCGGGCTCGGTGATGAAATCCTCGGGCTGATAGTCGTCGATGTCGGCGTCGGGATCAAAATCGGTGATGCCTGCGTGAACGAGCAGATAGGTCTTGCCCTTGACAGACACTTCCTCGTAAAGAGCCAGATCGGACAGATAGTCCAGCACGCCCTCGCGCATTTCCTCGTCCAACGCGCGGAAGCCGTCCAGCGTGGTCTTGCCGCCCTCGGCCATCCATTCGGTCATCTCGGCGATATATTCGGGATCGGGGGTGTCGCCCGTCTTGAGCATACGGTCAAAGCCCTGCAGCATGCGAATGGCACGGTAGTCGTGCTCGCCGACGATAGGGTAGACGTTATAGCGCATGCTCATGTCGGCGATCAGCTCCATGGGCTCCTCGCCGTAGTCGACGATGTCGCCGAGAACGTAGAGAATGTCGCTGTCGCGGAAGCTGATCTCGGAGAGCATGGCCTTGTATTTCTGATAGTTGCCGTGCAAATTGGAAACAACGTAAGTCATGGTAATATATCCTCGCTTTCTTGCTTATGCTTTGGTTATGGTTTTGGCTTTGTAGCTGTTCATGACCGTGATCTCGGCCTCGGGGATGAGCGAGCGGATCATATC
>SVRN01000066.1 GCA_015064805.1 Oscillospiraceae bacterium | reverse complement strand
TTTTTGTAAATATTTGTAAATGAGTGGAAAATTTTTTTGAATTTTCATTTATCTTTTGCGAAAGCCATGTACTCAAGAATGCAAAAAAGAATGCCGCATAAACTCGAAAAGAATTTATGCGGCATTCTTTTTCTATAACAGTTTTTTTGCCTTGCCATCAACAGACACAGCAGGTCCCTTCCCCGCGGGCGTCATTCTCACGCTATGCTCGCCAAAGACGAGGGTCATACCCTTGGCCAGGTTGGTCGGGAACAACGCGTAGACGTCGTTATCCGGCGGGGGCGTGAAGACTTCACAGGAATGCTTTACATATCATCAAAAGTATAAATTTATAGCCGCTAAGTTGTCAGCTAATTTGTGTCCTCTTTTTCATTTTTGACACGATGAGTATGGCGCACGATATGAAGGCGACAGTGACGAGAATCACGATTGCAATTTTTTCAATATTCCCTGTTTTGTCATCTTCCACATATTTCTTATTGTTAATAGAGTCAATATAAGTTAAAAATGGCATTTGCCCCCCTCCAAGTGCATTTCCATTTTCGTCATAGTTGTTTTCCGGCGATATTAAGTAATTATAATAGTCAACTGCATATTTTTGATAATCTTGTTCGGAAAACCAAACTCCTGGCGTATATTCATCCGCATAATATTTAACATAAATGCCTCGATCTGTACAGTAATATACCGCCGCCCCCATATGTGAGGTGAAGCCGTCAAAACAGAAGATTTGATTTATCGTACAGCGTTGGTTCAATATTTTGGGGGTTGAGTAAGTTTCTTTTATATCATTGACGTAATTTAAAGAAGGGGGCACTGACGATATACCTATCGAGACATTCCCATTTCTCTCAAAACTTCTCAGCCTAATGTTTTCATCATCAAATACTTCATAGTCAAAAATGTGGGACACCAACTCAGCATGAGAAACAATATCGGTTATCGAACTTCCGGCATATTCCCAATATAATTCATTGTAAATTTTAATTGCCGGCCTATCATTCAGCGAGAAATTGTTTAAACTATCGTTATACGAGCTTTTGTCGTTTATTTTTGCATATTCCTTAGTATCCATTTGACTATTTAGTACCGTAACTATGTTCTCATCCTTAAAGCCCCACTCTTCTTCGTAATTAGAAGCGTACACATTGATAGGGAATAACAACACTATCACTACAAGCAAAAATAATAGAATACCTCTTCTCATTATTAATCCCCTTTCTTTCAAACAATGATTTAAATATTTGTGATTAAGCAATATTCACCAGATTGCTATTAATTCATAAATATCATTACCAATTAGTCAGTCCCAGGCCAAGGTATTGTGTTACAGTAATCACCTTCAGTATAAACCACGATACCCTCCCAAATGCCAGTATCGGTTCTATCCCATTCATCCACAGGATTTTGCCCGTTGCAAATGCTCTGATAGGAACGTGAATACGAAGAGCCAACACACGGGCAAGGGGTCATATATATCGTATAGAAACTGTCTTCTCTACTCGTTGTTCATTGGCCCACTCTCCATAAATAATATAGTGATTAATATGTGATAAAAGCGCATACGGATGACTCGCAACCGCATGCGCCTATTCGCTTCTTGCCGATATTCTATTTGGGCTCGGCAACGGCACATAAACGCAGTGGTTGTCGGAAAGTACTTGATTTACAATCTCATTATATCGCAAAAGAAAATGTATGTCAAGGAGTTTTCCTGCCTGTATATCATACAAACCAATAAAATCCAATATTTTTAGCAAATATACGGAAATTTTCTTCAAATTTTCATTTATCTCTTGCGAAAAAAGAAAAATTGATATATAATATAAGTTGTGAAAATTTTGCTATCAAAATACAGGAGTATCAAAATATGAAATTAGGTATCGTCGGCCTTCCTAACGTAGGCAAAAGTACATTGTTCAACGCGCTGACGGGCGCAGGTGCGGAGAGCGCCAACTATCCTTTTTGCACCATTGACCCCAACGTGGGTATCGTTGCCGTTCCCGACTCGCGTCTGGACTATCTGACGAAGATGCATTCCCCCAAGAAGACCACCCCCGCCATCATCGAATTCGTTGACATCGCGGGACTTGTCCGCGGTGCGGCACAGGGCGAGGGTCTGGGTAACAAGTTTCTCTCGCACATCCGCGAGGTTGACGCGATCCTGCACGTCGTTCGTTGCTTCGAGGATGAAAACATCATTCACGTCGACGGCGCGATCGATCCCATGCGCGATCTCGAGACCATCAACATGGAGCTCATTTTCTCGGACATGGAAATGCTCGAACGCCGCATTGAGCGCGCCAACAAGGCCCTCAAAGCCGACAAAAGCGTGGCTCCCTCCATCGAGGTATTCAAGCGCGTATACGATGCGCTCGCCGAGGGCAAGTGCGCCCGCACGGTCGAACTTTCCGAGGATGAGCTGGCTTGGTTCAACGACACGCCCCTGCTCACCATGAAGCCCGTCATTTACGTTGCCAACGTCAGTGAGGACGAGGCCGCAAGCGAGCCCGTCGACAACGTCGGCTATCAGAAGCTCAAGGCCTTTGCCGCCGAGGAAAACGCGCAGGTCATGCCCGTTTGCGCCGGCATCGAGGCTGAGATCTCCGAGCTTCCTCCCGAGGAAAAGGCAATGTTCCTAGAGGAAATGGGCATCGCCGAGAGCGGTCTTGACCGACTGATCAAGGCAAGCTATACGCTGCTTGGTCTGATCTCTTTCCTGACGGCAGGCCCCGACGAGGTACGCGCATGGACCATCATCCGCGGCACCAAAGCGCCCCGTGCGGCAGGTAAGATCCACTCCGACTTTGAAAGAGGTTTTATCCGCGCCGAGGTCGTCGCCTTTGACGATCTGCAAAAGCACGGCAGCATGGCCGCCGTCCGCGAGGCAGGTCGCTATCGCTCCGAGGGTAAGGAATACGTCATGCAGGACGGCGACATCGTGCAGTTCCTGTTCAACGTATAATCGGGAGGTCGCATCATGAGAATGCGCAGAAAAAAGCACGGCAGCGAACGAATTGCCGCCTGTGCTTCCCTTTTGATCCCGTTGCCCGAAAGCGTACTGGAAAATCCCGGGGCATATTTCCCCGTGGAGCGTCCCCTTCACCTTGAGATCGGTTGCGGCAAGGGTGCCTTTGCCTGCGGTATGGCGGCACAGAACCCCGACGTCAACTTCATCGCCATGGAGCGCGTGTCCGACGTTGCTTGCCTTGCTCTGGAAAAGGCAAAATCGCGCGAGGACGAGCGTCCCGATAACCTTCGTTTTCTCATTGGCGACGCCAGAGGCCTGACCGAAATGTTCCCGCCCAATACCTTTGACTGCATTTATCTGAATTTCAGCGATCCGTGGCCCAAGTCGGGTTATCATAAGCGCAGACTGACCTATCGCGCGTTTCTTGAACAGTATCGTCTGCTTCTCAAGGACGGCGGCGTTCTGCGCTTCAAAACGGACAACGCAGATCTGTTCGCCTTCTCGCTTGAGGAATTTGCCGCGGCCAATCTGACGATCGAATGGCAGACGGACGATCTGCACAATTCTCCGTATGCCGAGGGCAACATCATGACCGAATACGAAAGCAACTTTACCGCCAAGGGCATGCCCATTCATGCCGCTCTGGTTCGCTTCTAACACTAAAAAAGGAGACCGATATGTCGATGCCAACCCTCGCCCCCGACGGCGTTTTGATTGTGAATAAGCACGCGGGCGTGACCTCGCACGACATCGTCGGCATGGTGCGCCGCCTGTACGGCACGCGCGCGGTGGGACACGCGGGAACGCTTGACCCCATGGCCACGGGCGTGCTGGTCGTCCTGCTTGGACGCGCCGCCAAGGCAACCGAATATCTCAGCGGCGGCGACAAGCGCTATATCGCAACGCTCCGCCTGGGGCTGACCACCGACACCCAAGATACCACGGGCACGGTGCTCACGACCTCGGATACCATTCCGAGTGAGGCCGACGTGCAGGCTGCTCTTCCCTCGTTTCGCGGTGAGATTATGCAGCTGCCTCCCATGTACAGCGCCCTTAAGGTCGGCGGTAAGAAGCTGGTCGATCTGGCGCGGCAGGGTGTGACGGTCGAGCGCCAAGCGCGTCCCGTGACGGTGCACGCGCTAACGGCCACACCGACTGACAGCAAAACCGACTACACCCTTGACGTCACCTGCTCGGGCGGCACCTACATCCGCACGCTGTGCGAGGACATCGGACAGGCTCTCGGCTGTGGCGGTGCGATGGCGTCGCTTTGCCGCGCTACGGCCTGCGGCTTTACGCTGGAAGAAAGCGTAACGATAGCAGAGCTTGAGGGTATGGACCGCGAGGCGCGTCTTGCCCTTCTGCGACCGACCGAAAGTCTGTTTTCAAGTCTTCCCTCGCTGACCCTTCCCTCCTTTTACGACCGCTTGATCTCAAGTGGCTGTGCCGTCGCGCTGACCAAGCTGAAGGCCGCGCATCCTCTTGGCACGCGAGTGCGACTGTATCACCCCGACGGACGCTTTTTCGCGCTGGGTGAGGTCGTTTCGGGCGACGAGGGATTGGCCCTGAAATCCATCAAAACTTTTGTACTGTGAGGCTTCATCATGCAACGCAAGGATAAATTGACCATCGTTATCAACGGACGCGGCGGTGTCGGCAAGGACACGCTGTGCGACTTCACGGCGCAGTTTTACCGCGTGCGCAACATTTCGTCCGTGGATCCCATCAAGGAGATCGCCCGCATGCACGGCTGGAACGGCGAGAAGGATCTGAAATCGCGTAAGTTCCTTTCTGATCTTAAGCGCGTATTCACCGAATACAACGACCTGCCCAACCGCTACATGATGGCGCAGCACGCCGAATTTCTGGAGACGGACGAGCAGATCTTGTTCGTTCACATCCGCGAGAGCGACCAGATCGCCTCCTTCGTCAAGCTGATGGAGGGACACACGGTACTGACGCTGCTCATCCGCCGCGACGACGGTACGCCCGTCGGCCGCTACGGCAACGTATCGGACGACGACGTGGAGTCCTACCCCTACGATTACTACTACGACAACAACGCACCGCTCGAAGATACTCCCGACCTCTTCGCAACTTTGATCGCCAAGATGGCCGCGGATCACGGGCTGGAGCTGTGATAAAAAACAGGAGTCGCCAAATCATAGGCGACTCCCTTTTTTTCACTTAACTCAAACATTTCTTTTGAATTTTAATTGATATTCAGGCTTGGTTTCATATTGAAGATATCGGATGTTTCCATCAAACTCCAGGTATGCGCGAAACCTCTCGACCAACGCAGGTACTGTAATATACTCCAGCACCCGTTCCTTATTTACCCAAAGCACTTCAGGCGTTTCATCTGACGGCTGCAACTCGCCGCCAAGATAGCGCCCTGTAAAGCCAAACATTACTTTGGTTGGAATGACATCGTAGCCGTTGTATCCCGGATATGATACGGTATTAGAGGAAATACATACCAGCCGGTTGATTTCCACATCGGCTCCTGTTTCCTCCTTGATCTCACGCACGGCAGCTTCCATTAAATTTTCTCCGTTTTCTACCTGACCGCCAGGCACGCCGTAATTTCCTCTCGCGTGCTTGACAAGCAGAATCTTGCCCTCATGCTCGATCACAACATCAACAGCAACGATATGCGTTGGGAATTGTTTTGACATTTCCATACTTCCTTTCCAAGAGAATCGTTGAGCTCTAACTTTTTCTGCCTATCAAAGCAACCTAATGCAAAGATCGCACAAATAGACCGCGACCGAAGCGCCGAGTGCGACGACGATCAGAGATCGGCCGAAAAATGCCAGTATGACGGCCACGGCAAAGCCTGCCGCGGCGGTGATGATACTGCCCGTGGAATAAAACACACCTGGGAGCACCATGGCGGTCAGCACCGCATAGGGCAGATAGTACAGCATACTGCGAATGAATCTTGACTTGATCTTTTTTCGAAAGGCAACGAAGGGGACGGCGCGGACAAGGTAGGTCACCAGCGCCATGACGAGGATGTAAAGGATCATCGTGAGCGTTTGCTTATTCATGCGCCGCCACCTCCTCGTCTTCCTCCTTGATGGGACACAGCGCCGCCACGATAGCAGAAGCGATCACGGAGCAGATGATAATGGAAAATCCGCTTCCAATCGAGGAAAAGATGGGAATATAATACAGCGCACAGCTGATGAGTGCGGAGATGAGCGACGCCAGCGCCACGCCAAGGCTTTTTTTTGCCTCGGGCAACACGATAGCAACGAACATACCGAAAATGGCAATACCGAGCGCGCTTTTGAGCGAATCGGGCAAAAGGCTTCCCGCAAGCGCGCCGAGGACCGTTCCCAGCGACCAGCAAAGATAGGGCAAAAGGATGAGCCCGTACATATATCTCGGGCCGATGCTTCCCTTTTTCGAGCTTGCGACGGCAAAGATCTCGTCCGTCATGCCAAAGCCGCAGACGGCTCTGTGGAAAAAGCGAAAGCTTTCGTCCAGCTTTTGGGAGAGCGAGATGCTCATG
>SVRN01000065.1 GCA_015064805.1 Oscillospiraceae bacterium | reverse complement strand
ATCGTCGGCATTCTCAATCACATGGGGCGCAACAAGCAGCAAAAGAAGGACGTTTCACTTGGCGACCTCTTGAACGATTCAACCTCCCTGCCCGATATGATCGCCATTTTTCTTGGCGTATTGGAGCTGGTCAAAATGCGCCAGATCCTCATCGTGGACGATCCCGACGAGTTCACCTCGCTTCACGGCACCTCCACCCGCTTCGTCATCAACGACAATCCCCCGCCTCCGCCAAGCGATATTGACAGCAACGACGTAGACGGCGAGCAGCTCCACATTGACAACGATCCCGCCTGAAAGGAAGCATCACCATGAGTCAGACCGAAACAAACAATAATCAAAAAGAAAGCAAACAGCCCGATCATCTGCCCATGCTTGAAAGCATGGCTGAGTTGGAGGCGGCGCTGGAGTCCATCCTGTTCGCCGCAGGCTATCCCATGAAATATACCAAGCTGTCCGAGGTTCTGGGCCTTAGCGTCCCCGATATCAAGCGTCTTCTGGAGCATATGCTCCCCGCTTACAACGACGAGAGCTCACACCGCGGCATTCAGTTGCTGCTCTTGCCCGAAACGGCACAGCTTTGTACCAAGGAACGCTTCGCTCCCTACATCCGCGAGGCGCTGGGCGTCCGTCGCGGCGGCAACCTGTCCGCATCCTCCATGGAGGTTCTGGCTGTCGTGGCCTACAACCAGCCCGTCACCCGTACCTTTATCGACAGCGTGCGCGGCGTTGACAGCTCGTATGCTGTCAACTCGCTTTTGGATAAGGGCTTGATCGAGGCCGTCGGTCGTCTTGACGTCGTCGGTCGCCCCATGCTGTACGCAACCACGGATAAGTTCCTGCGCGTCTTCGGTATCAATTCTCTTGCCGAGCTGCCCGCAACCGAAGCTCTCTCCGTCGCCGCACAGGTGGAAAGCGAAAAGGCCGAAGCGGAGACCGCAGAGGAAATTGCAGAAGCAAACCAAAGCACGGAAGCAACCGAGGCATAATCCCACATGAATAACCCTCTCTTGGCTCGTCCATACTTTTGGTAGCTTCGCCCAAGGGAGAAAGGAGCACAACGTATGTGGTTCTTATATATTCTCGGCGGTCTCATCGCCTTGATCGCGCTGATCCTTTTTCTGCCGATCCGCATCAAGTTCCTCATTGACGATCAGCAAGGGCTTGTGATCGAGGTTCGCATTCTGGGCTATCTTTACGAGCGCATCCCCGAAAAGGAAAAACGGGTGCGCCTGTCCGACTACTCGCCCCGCGCCATGGAGCGCCGCCGAAAAAAAGAGCAAAAGAAATCAAGCAAAAAAGCCAAAAAAGCCCCCCAAAAAACCGAACAGCCATCAGCCTCGCTGTTCAGCATGCCCGGGAAAAAAGCCCCGCTTGGCGATCAGCTTCGCTTTGCGGCTGAGTTTATCCGCGTCGCCCTCAAGCGAACGCTCTCGCACGCCCGCATTCACGTCAAGGAAGTGATGCTGACCGTCGCGTCGGACGATGCCGCCCAAACCGCCCTGCTCTACGGCGCCGCACAGACGGCTCTGGCAGGTCTTGCCGAGGTGCTGGACACCTATTCCAATCTTCGCATCCGTCACCCCGAAAAATTCGGCGTCGCCGCCGACTTTACGAGCGAGGAGTGCCGCGCGCAGGTTGACATCGTGGCGCACCTTTGGCTGTGGCAGGTTCTGGATATCGAGTTCCGCACGGCATGGGAGTCGGTCTCCAAAATGATGGAACAAAGATCCTCAAAAAAGATGTAACGATAAATTCACTATATATTTGAAAGGAAGATCATGATTATGGCAAACGAAAACAAACTGCAGGACATGATTCAGACCTCGATGGAGAGTCTGCGCTCCCTGGTCGACTCCAATACTGTGATTGGCGATCCTATCACCACCGCCTCGGGTACGACCATCATTCCGATTTCCAAAATTTCCGTCGGCTACGTGTCGGGCGGGCTGGACTACAACGGCAAGGCCCCTGCGGCCAAGCAGAATTTCGGCGGTGGCGGCGGTACGGGTCTGTCCATCACTCCCGTCGGCTTTTTGACCGTCATGGCAGACGGCCGTGTTGAAATGGTCAGCGTCAACGCGCCTGCCGCACCCGCAGGCACTATCGAGCAGGTTGCTGACGTCATTGAGCGCAGCCCCGCCATTATCGCCAAGATCAAGGAGCTGTTCACCAAAGACAAGAGCAAGACCGAGGCTCCCGCGGCCAAGGAAGCATCTGCCCCCGAGAGTGAAACGATCGAGGTCGAGATCACCGAATAACGCGTTCAGGCATACCGTCCTCGTTTTTTCCATATGATATACCATCTATGGAAAAACGAGGTATTGCCATGCTGCGTCGCTTGCCTTTTGCCTATCGCCCTCTTTGCCTTTTAATCGCCGTATTGTTCTCGCTCGGCTCGCTTCAAGTGCACGCCGTCGGGACAAAGCCTCAAGAGTCGATCGAGCCCCCCGCCCTGCCCGTCCTGCAGGACGTTGGCGGTGTTTCGGCCAAGAGCGCCGTGCTCATCGACGCGAACAGCGGGCAGGTGCTGTACGAAAAGGACGCGTCGGTACGACTGCCTATGGCAAGCACAACAAAAATCATGACCGCACTGTGCGCGCTTGAGCTTGCCGATGCTGATACGCTTATCACGGTCGACGCACGCGCGGTCGGCGTGGAGGGCTCGTCCATCTACCTACGCGAAAAAGAACAGCTGACGCTGTTGCAGCTGCTTTATGCCCTGCTGCTCGCCTCCGCCAACGATGCGGCGGTCGCCATTGCCATCGGCACGGCAGGCAGCGTTGAGGCATTTGCAGATTACATGAACCAAAAAGCCGCCTCACTCGGTCTTGAAAACACGCATTTTGAAAACCCGCACGGGCTGGACAGCGAGCAGCACTATACGACGGCACGCGAGCTTGCGCTGATCGCCCGCGAGGCGCTCAAGAACCCGCTTCTTCGGACCATCTGCGCGACGAAGAAGATCACCATACCGCAGGCCGATACCCAAGGCGTGCGTATGCTGATCAACCACAATAAAATGCTGCGCTATTACGACGGTGCCATCGGTGTCAAAACGGGCTTCACCAAAAAGAGCGGTCGGTGCCTGGTCAGCGCGGCCGAGCGCGACGGGCTGACGCTCATCGCCGTAACGCTGTGCGCTCCCGACGATTGGAACGACCACACCCGTATGCTTGACGCGGGCTTTGCCGCCTACGAGAGCGTTTCGCTTTGCGGTGAGAACGGCTTTGACGCGTTGCTTCCCGTCACGGGCGGAAACGAAGGCTACGTACTGGTCAGGAACGAAACCAATCCTTCGCTGACGCTGCCGCGTGAGCGTTCGGGGCTGATCTGCACGGTCGAGCTTCCTCGCTTCATCTATGCCGATGTCGCCACGGGGCAGACCGTAGGTCAGCTTGTCTTCCGTGCGGATACGGACGGTGACGGTCAAAGCGAGCTGTTGGCAAGGGTACCAATAACGACCGTCTACGCCGTCGAGCGACGTCAGGAGAAAAACGCTTGGCAGCGCTTTGTTGATTGGCTGCAAAAAAAACAAATAGGAATCAATTTTACCATTACATAAAAAAGGAAACGATCAAGTTGGAAAACATCGAAAACGTCACGACTGACGAAAAAATCAGAATTCAAAAATACTTCACCGACTGCGGTGTTCTCTCCCGCCGTGCCGCCGAGGCCGAGATTGAAGCGGGACACGTCCGCATCAACGGTGAGATCGCGACCATCGGACAGAAAATCACCCCCGGCGAGGACGAGGTCAAGTGGAACGGCAAGGTCGTCAAGCCCCCCCGCCGCGCCGAGCACGTCACGATCATGCTGCACAAGCCCGCAGGCTTTGTCACGACCACCTCGGACGAGCAAGGACGTCCCTGCGTGACCGATCTGCTTGCCGATCTGAACGTCCGCCTCTATCCCATCGGCCGCCTTGACATGAACTCCACGGGCCTGCTTCTGCTGACCAACGACGGCGAGCTGGCCAATCTGCTGACACATCCCAGCCATCACGTGCCCAAGGTGTATCACGTAACCGTGGGCGGCGAGATCTCGGATCGTGAGCTGCGCCAGCTGTCCTCTCCTATGGTGATCGACGGCTATCGCATCCGCCCCGTCAAGGTCAACTGCCTGCGCGCATACGAGCATATGAGCGAGCTGGAAATGACGCTGTACGAAGGGCGCAATCGCCAGATCCGTAAAATGTGTGCCGCGCTCGATCTTCACATTCTTTCGCTCAAGAGAGTCGCTATGGGGCCGTTGACGCTGGGACATCTGCCCGAGGGTAAATTCCGTTATCTCGGTCCGAGCGAGGTCGAAGCGCTAAAGCAAGCGGCGCTGAAGGCGGCAAAGGAAAACAAGCGCCCTGCCGTCAGAAAACCGCGCCCCAATCTTTCCCAAAAGGCCCCCCAAAATCCCCGCAAGCCAAAGGAGGAATGAAACGTGCTCAAAGTATTTCCCATTCAAGAAAAAAGCGAGCAGGAGGCGCTGTGCGCTCGTTGCAACATTCCCTTTGAAGCAGAGCTGCTGGCCTATCAGGCAACGGTCGACGAGGTTTTCGTCGGTGTCTGCCAGTTCAAGCTTACCCCCGAGGGCGGCGTGATCTATCATCTCGCGCCCACCGCCGACCGCCCCATCGACAACGAGGCCATGTTCGTCATGGGCCGTGCCGCGCTGAATTTCATCGACCTTTGCGGCATCCACCGCGCCTTTTATGACGGTGACGAATCCATCCCCGGCGCCCAGCTGTTACACGCCGTCGGCTTCCGCAAAAATGCCGAGGGACGCCTTGAAATGGATCTGACCGATTTTTTCAGCGCTCCCTGTCAACATCATCACGATTAATATTCCCAGCCGCAACCTCACCGTTGCGGCTGTTTTTTTGTCTCCAAAATGCAATCTTAAACATTTCCCTGCCGATTTCCGCTTGAATTTCGCATAATTGGTAATTTTTACCATTTTCTTCCATTCATTTTTGTGAACTATTTTTCTCCAAAATGTATTGCCATTTTTTACCATTTATGGTAAAATTATATCGTCAAAGCACAAAATCAAACGGAGGAAGCAACATGGAATTCACCACACGCATTTTAATCGCAGACGAAAGTCAATCCCTGCGCGCCACGCTGAAGGAAGGTCTGCATCGCGCAGGCTATCGCCACATTGAGGAAGCGACCAACGGCGAGGAAGCACTTCAAAAGATCACCCGAAACCACCCCGACGTCGTACTTATCGACATCTGGCTTTCTAAGCTGGACGGCATCGGCGTACTCCGCTCGGCGCTGAGCATGGACTATTCGCCGGACAAGCCGCCCGCGTTCATCGTCATCTCCTCGGTATCGAGCGAAAGCACCTTCATTCAGGCCATGGGCGCAGGTGCGCGACTTTGCCTACTCAAGCCCATTCATATCGGCAGCCTTTGCGAGCATATCGAGGAGATCGTCACCGCCCGCATTGACGCTCCCCACTCTGCCACTCTGATTGCAAGCAGCGATACAAGTGACCAGGATAAAACGCCTGATATCGAAACACAGGTCACAAAGATCATTCATCAGATCGGCGTGCCTGCTCATATCAAGGGCTATCAATACCTTCGCACCGCCATTCTGCTGACTGTCCGCGACAGCGACATCATCAACAGCGTCACAAAGGTCCTCTACCCTTCCGTTGCCAAGAAATACGCCACCACGACAAGCCGCGTCGAGCGTGCCATCCGCCATGCCATCGAGGTCGCATGGGACAGAGGCGACGTGGACACCCTCAACTCCTATTTCGGATACACGGTGCAAAACAACCGCGGAAAGCCGACCAATTCGGAGTTTATTGCGATGATAGCGGATAATTTGAGATTGAAATATAAGCTTTATTGATTGAATATCAAACGCCCGAGAAAGGAAAACTCCTCGCTCGGGCGCTTTTGTTATATGATCGCCTCGAATGGTCATACTATAGGCGTATCGTGAAAGGAGCAGCCCATGAAGCATCAAGAATTCTACGATCTGATCTGTGATATTATTCGTTCAGACGAATTTCGCAAAATGAAGCATCACCGCCACCACGTCAGAAGCAACGCCCGCGACCACTCCATCAAGGTGGCCTTTTTGTGCTATCTCTACCACAAAACGTATTCCCCTGATATCGACCTGCGCGAGTTTGTTCGCGGAGCGCTGTTGCACGACTATTATCTTTACGATTGGCATGACAAGGCCAAAGGTACTCGTCTTCATTTGTTTACCCATCCGCGCCGCGCCTTGCGCAACGTGCTCGCACGCTATCCGGAGCTGTCGAAAATGCAAAAAGATATGATTTTGCATCATATGTTCCCCCTGACGCCCGTTCCGCCTTTGACGCGGGGAGGATGGTTGCTCTGGTTTTACGATAAGTTCGCTGCTCTGAGCGATTATCGACGCTCTTGAAGCGTCATCTTTTTCTCCCTTTACTTTCTCGCATAAGCAACCCACGAGTACGACATATCCGTAAACAGCGGCGTAGCGTTTGTTCCCAGCGTCATCGTTTGGCTGTTAATGTCACACACAATCGACCAATAGTCAGAAGTGCTGCCCTCAAGTCCTA
>SVRN01000064.1 GCA_015064805.1 Oscillospiraceae bacterium | reverse complement strand
AAGATCGACTACATCTACGCCACCGAAACGCTGAAAAACGCCGTCGGTGAGGTCAGCATCTGGGACGACGAGCATTGCGGCATCTTCCTCTCCGATCACTATCCCGTTTGCGCGGAATTTGACGTGGAGAAAATATGAATGAGAAGAATTGATTTTTATTCGGAATATTATGACAGGACAGACCAAGATTTTTCGGATAAATTTTCGTGGGGGAAAAAGGAGCGCGAAGAAGCATGGCGCAAGAGGCAATGGCGGCATGTTTCCAAATTCGAACGAAAATTAGTGATCATAACTCAATATTTGATATTGCTTTTGTGTTGGATCCCGTTGTGTTTGGATCGTAGCGGATGGGTTGCTATTCCCCTCGCATTATTGGCGTTTTCGAGCCTATCATTTGCTTCAAACTTTTCCTTCGTTAAAATAGAATTGCTTTATTCAGTCTATCGCAAGGATAATGCGTATTGTGCTGTTTTGTATGATATCTTCTTAGGTAAATTCACTTGTTTTTTGAATGATTTGCGCCGTGCCACCAAAAAAGAAACGGTGGGATACGTTCACAAAAGCAGTAGATTATTTTGCGATAAATATTTTGCCATGTGCAGAAACAAAAGCAATCAGGTTCTCTTGGCGTTTCAAAGAAATAAAGTTACGGTGACGGTTAATAAAAAAGTGACGGTGATCAACGATATGACACTGACTAAAGAGGAACTGTTACAACAGATTGCGACTGCCATCAATGAAGGCTTATGAAAATGCAGTCATTGGATCACGACGGAATGCACCAAGTGAAATTGAGCCGATTGGCGTATGCCTTTCGTAAGAAAAGTATATATTGTTGAAGGCGATGTGCAGATCGTAAACCTCGAACATGCACCACCGCCCGAATATAAAACCACCGTTATATACGGCATTAAGGATTTTCAAAACACGGCCAATTGGTTGCATGGGTTTGTCCGTTTGATAACGTCCGTTAAAGCGCCGTCTGCACAATGCAAAACCGACCACCGCATAGCGATGGTCGGTTTTGTATATGTATATCATACGGTTGGCTTCAAAGGGGCGGTTACCTTGGCCGTTGCGCGATATTCACTGACGTTGAGAATGGTCTCGCCGTCGATCTGCAAGGCAGTGGGACGGTCAAAACGCACGCATATATCGTGCCCTCTATGAATGGCGACCATCTCGTTGTGCTTGACGTGCTCGCCCTTGAAAATGGAAGGGAAGACGACGAGCGTTTTGAGCTTTCCCGAGCCGTGTAGCACCATAAGTGAAAGGGAACGGTCGGTCGCATTTCGATCCTGAAGGGGTGTTGGCATCATACCGCCACCGTAAAAACGGCCCTTCATGGTAGGAGCCAGCCAGACCTTTTCATAGCGATGGGTGACGCCGTCGACCGTGACCGTTGCGCCCGTGGGCTTGAAGTGGAACAACAACCCCTTGATCGCAATGGCGGTGTAATTGACGGGCTTGGTCGAGCGGTTCTTTTGCTCGTCACCCACCTCACAGCAGTAGCCGTCGATGCCAAAGCCGACGTTGTTGAGAAAACGATAGGTCTTGCCCTTGACCTCGACCGTGGGGAGGTCTTCGAGATATTGCTTGATAGAAAAAGGCGCGGACTCGGTCGTTTGACCGACGTCGCGAAGAAAATCGTTACCCGAGCCGATGGCATGATACAGCACGTCGCAGGGAAGTGAAATGTCTGCCGTGTCGTTGATAAAACGATTGAGCGTGCCGTCGCCGCCACAGATGATGACGTTGTCGTCTGCCGTCACGTCTGTGAAAAAAGCAGAGTAATCATCGATGGCTGTCATATCGTAGTTTTCACATGTTTCACCGGGGTACAGTAGCTGCAAAAGCTCGGCCTCCTGTGCGCCGTTTCCTTTGCCCGACAGGGGATTGTATAAGATATAATGCTTCATGGTGATGGAATCTCCTTTTGGTGCGTTTTGATCTTTGTACTGTCGGCATTATAAGCAACAAATCTAAACCGAAACTAAACTTTTACATTTTCGGACAAATTTTGCAGAGCTGTTTTCTTGCAAGTGTGACGCGCTTGTGATAAAATATCAATATAAAGTTTTGTTTAGATTCGGTTTAGAAATCTATGGTAAACTAACAAAAAAGATGGATAAATGAGGTGAGAGCGTGTTTCATATACTTGTTGTGGACGATGATAAAAACACCCGACTTTTGTTCCGCGCCGTACTGGAGGAAGCAGGGTATACGGTATCTTGCGCAAGCGACGGAGAGCGGGCGCTTGTGGTGATGGATGAGGAACATATCGACCTTGTCGTGCTGGATATCATGATGCCGCATATGGACGGCTATGAATTTACCAAAACCCTGCGCGATACCAATAACAATCTGCCCATTCTGATGGTCTCCGCCAAGCAGCTGCCCTCGGATAAGCATAAAGGCTTTGCTGCAGGAACGGACGATTACATGACCAAGCCCATCGACGAGGAAGAAATGCTCTATCGCATCAAGGCGCTTCTGCGTCGTGCCAGGATCGCCAACGAGCGAAAAATCGTCATTGGTGACGTCGTGCTGGATTATGATTCACAAACCGTGCGTCGGGGCGATGAAATACAGGAGCTTCCACAAAAGGAATTTCTTTTGCTGTATAAGTTGCTGTCCTACCCGGGCAAGATATTTACCCGTATTCAGCTGATGGACGAGATCTGGGGCAGCGAGAGCGAAACCGGCTGGGAAACCGTAACGGTTCATATCGGACGCTTGCGTAAGAGGTTTGAAAACTATACGGAATTTAAGATCGAATCGGTTCGCGGACTTGGATATAAGGCGGTAAAGACAATATGAAAAAGAAAGCAAGCTTACAGGAACGCAAGCAACGGTTTTCGCTGACGCTGTTGTTCACCGCCGTTGTGTTTTTCGTTCTGATCTGGGGCGTGCTCCTGGCGGCGCTGACGGTCTATCTGCTCGTTCGTTTCGACGTCATTGGCAACGTTGAGGAAACGGGGCTGGGTCTGGTCATCTTTTTGATGGCACTTGCCAGCGCGGTCATTGGAACGACGCTGTACTACTTTGTGGGTAAGATCCCGCTCAAGCCGGTCAATAAGTGGGTCAATCACATGAACCGCCTGGCCTCGGGTGACTTTCGCGTCCGTATGCAATTCGGCAAGCCGTTCGGCAATCACCCGACCTTCATTGAGCTAACGGACAGCTTCAACAAGCTGGCAGAGGAGCTGCAGAATACCGAAATGCTCCGAACCGATTTTATTAACAACTTTTCTCACGAATTCAAGACACCCATCGTCTCCATCGCAGGCTTTGCCAAGCTGCTAAAAAAGGGAAATCTGACCGAGGAGCAGAAAATTGCCTATCTTGATGCCATTGAAGAGGAGTCGCTGCGACTGTCCTATATGGCCACCAACGTACTCAATCTGACCAAGGTCGAGAACCAGACCATCCTGACCGATGTGACCTCTTACAATCTGTCCGAGCAGCTGCGTGCCTCCGTCTTGCTCCTGGAGGGCAAGTGGACGAAAAAGGAGATTGATCTGTGCCTGGATTTTGAGGAATATACCATCGAAGCCAATGAGGAGCTGCTCAAGCAGGTCTGGATTAATCTGATTGACAACGCCGTGAAATTCTCAACGATGGGAGGGGCAGTTGTTATCGGCATATCCGAGTTGGAGGATAGGCTGTGTGTATCGATTGGAAATACGGGCCAACCCATTCCGCCCGACAAGCTGCCGCGCATATTCAATAAATTCTATCAGGCGGATGAGTCGCACGCATCCGAGGGAAACGGCATCGGACTTGCCATCGTCAAGCGTGTCGTGGATCTGCACGGCGGTGAGGTACACGTGAGCAGTAACGGCGATATGACGGTGTTTACGGTCGAATTGCCCAAAGCGCAGGGATGAACTATTGAGGAGTGCTTATGAAGTATTTGTTTTGCATAATTAGTGGCTATCTGGTCGGCATGATCAACCCATCGTATATCCTTGGAAAACGCCACGGCGTTGACGTGCGTCGTGAGGGCTCAGGCAACGCGGGCGCGTCCAATGCGCTGATTTTATTTGGCAAAGTACGCGGCTTTTTGTGCGCCGTTTTTGATATCGCCAAGGCCGTTCTTGTCGTACGATTCACGAGCGGGATCTTTCCGGGGCTGGCCTATGCCTTCCCCGTCACGGCCGCGGCCTGCATCCTCGGCCATATTTTCCCGTTTTATATGAAATTCAAGGGCGGTAAGGGGCTTGCCTGCCTTGGTGGCGTGATCCTTGCCTTTGATTGGCGCGTTTTCCTGGTCCTTCTGGCAGTCGAGGCGGTGATTGCCTTTTCGACACAATACATCTGCTTTGTGCCCATGACGGCCTCGGTCGTCTTTTCAGCCGTCTACGGTGTGATGCGGCAGGATCTGATTGGCGCATTGATCATGCTTGGCGTTGCCCTCGTTATTTGCTGGAAGCATAAAGAAAACGTCAAGCGCATCCGTCAGGGCATCGAGCTGCGCTTGCGCTATCTTTGGAACCGCGACGGGGAAGAGGCAAGGCTCAAAGCGAATCTGAACGACGAACAAAGGAAAAAAGCAAAAAGGTGATCGCTCGCGATCACCTTTTTGCTTTTAATTTTGTGGATTCTTCTCATAGAAGATATAGAAGCGCGAAAAATAGAATTTTGCCGTTTCTGCGTGGTCTATACCGTCAATTTTATCAAGCATCCAGCCAAACTCAAAATCCAACTTATCCGTTACTGTTTCATTGGCTGTGCCATGTAATACGGGACCATCCTCCCTTAGAACGTAATATTCTGCAGAGTATGAAAACCTTGAGTACAGAACCTCGCCGTCGATCTCCTTCGCCTTGACGTGGGCTTTCAGTACCATGCAGCTTTCATCCTCGGAGCTTTGCGTTACAGTTTGTGTGATGTCAAAATACTGTGATTTATCTGCGCCATAGTAGTCGTAAATAACACCGTAACGGCCAGATGTGGAATAGACAAGTCGTCTTTCTTCCGGCTTATCTTCATCCTTCGTATAGTAAATATCGTAAACGACCTTGCCGCTTTCTTTATAAAATTTAAGTTCAATATAGCCGTTGTATTTTGCGCTGCGCCGTCTTGTCAATCGCTCCCCAGAATAATAGTAACCACGGGGATGTCCGTCTTTGTAATCATTCAAGAAAAGCTGCATACTCGTCCATTTTGAATCAACGGTAAAAAGATCGTTTGTGATCTCGGTGGGTAATACCTCAAAGGTGTAATCGGATGCGCCGATCGTATCGGAAATTTCCGCATCCTTGTGTATATTGGTGTTGTAGTAAACGAATTTCAGAGAGCCGTCGGCACACTCACCAAGGGCAACGTAGCAAAGAAAATGAGAGAATCTTCCTTGCACGTCGTGACCGCCGTTTTTGCCTGCAAAGGCTTGCATAGCTGCCTCGGTATTATCGCCTTTCACAAACTCGGTACTGAACTGATCGCTGTATGGGCTACCGTAAAATTCAAGTGTGAATACACCTTCGGCATCATACGAAGCCTCGCCCATGATCTCCGTGCCGGTAAATATCCACTTGGTCATACCGTATTTTTCTTTTGCGACCTCAAGGATTTCTTCCTCGGTGTATTCCACCATATCGGGATGGGTGGTAACCTCACCAAAGAGGAAGCAGGAGGACAGCGAGAGCGTAATTAGAAGCATGAGCAGCAGAGCTGATATTTTCTTCATATCGTTACCTCCTTTACGGTTCTGATTTTATTATAGCATGGGGAAGGACGTGCTGTCAAGGGGAGGGAAGGAGGGCGGCGGAACGGAGCTAACGATTTTTACAGTACTATATTCGCCGCCCGGATTCGGACCACAGCCCTCAGCGCGATGCGCTGAGCGCACAAGATTTGCCTTGATGGCTGAACGCCATCATTTCGGCTTGCACCGAAACCGGCAAACTTGCGTTCGCTGACCTCGTCCGACCGGTTCACCAAAACAAAAGGCACCCGATGGGTGGCGAAGGGAGGTTAGCCGCACGGATTCGGACCACAGCCCTCAGCGCGATGCGCTGAGCGCACGACGTTTGTCTTGACGGCTGAACGCCGTCATTTTGGCTTTGCCAAAAACGACAAAGTCGGTTCGTCGGCCTCGTCCGACCGGTTCACCAACACAAAAGGCACCCGATGGGGAGTCAAGGGAGGTTTGCCGCACGGATTCGGACCACCGCCCTCAGCGCGATGCGCTGAGCGCACAAGATTTGCCTTGATGGCTGAACGCCATCATTTCGGCTTACGCCGAAACCGGCAAACTTGCGTTCGCTGACCTCGTCCGACCGGTTCACCAAAACAAAAGGCACCCGATGGGGAGTCAAGGGAGGTTTGCCGCACGGATTCGGACCACAGCCCTCAGCGCGATGCGCTGAGCGCACGACGTTTGTCTTGACGGCTGAACGCCGTCATTTTGGCTTTGCCAAAAACGACAAAGTCGGTTCGCTGACCTCGTCCGACCGGTTCACCAAAACAAAAGGCACCACGAGTGTGGTGCCTTTTGTTTTGGTGGGAGCGGGTGGATTCGGACCACCGAAGTCAGTGACAACAGATTTACAGTCTGCCCCCTTTGGCCGCTCGGGAACGCTCCCATATGGAGCTGGTGATCGGAGTCGAACCAACAACCTGCTGA
>SVRN01000063.1 GCA_015064805.1 Oscillospiraceae bacterium | reverse complement strand
GAGATCTTGACGTAGTTGGTCACGTCCTCCGTTTCCTTGCAGGCGGAAGGATCCACAGCCGAGAAATCCAGATCGGCAAAGGCGGGGGCTTTATGACCGGCGCAGGCGGTCGTCATCAGCATAAGGGCGCACAGCGCGAAAAGCAGCATTGCTCTTATGGCAATTCGATATTGTTTCATACGATTATACTCCTTTTTCTTTTCATTATCATACCCATATATTGTAACAGAAAACGGCCGCGCTGTCAAGGATTATTCCGCTCGCGCAGGCAAAAGAGATATATTTTTTTGCCCGATCGCACATAATAGTGATAGATTTTTGGAGGTGATGTGAAATGACTGAAAACACGCATCCGTGGCAAGAGAAAGCCGCCAAGCTATTCGTAGTTCTCTCTTTGCTTGCCGTCGCTTATTTTTTCATGGAAACCGCAATCAAGCTGCTTCTCCCCTTTTTGCTGGCCGCGCTGCTGGCCGCCATCATCCGACCCATCGCGGCCTTTTTGGAGCGCAAATGCAAGATGCCGAAAAAAGTCGCATCTATTCTGCTTTTGATCTTGCTTTTATTCTTCTTTGGCGTGCTGATCGTCTGGGGATGCGAGCGGTTGATTCTGGAATTGCAAAAGCTACTGGATCAGATCGGCACCGACGGCGGCGTATGGAGCGCAAAGATCTCCAACATGATCGAGGTCGTCACAGGGCTGAGTGAGCACATTCCCCTCTTGTCCAAGCTCCGATCAAACGGCTCGCTGACGAGCTTTTGGCAAGAGGTAGATGCCAAGCTGGCCGAGATCATCACCGACACGCTGACGCGCTGGAGCGCCCGCATTCCCGACGCCATTGCGGCCTTGATCCGCGGCATTCCCGGAGCGATCATTTTCTTTTTGACCTTTCTTCTCGCCGCTTTTTATCTGTGTGCCGATCTGCCAGGCGTCCTCAAAACGCTCACGGGGCTTCTTCCTGCCCGTTGGCAATCGCGCATCCCTGCAGGAAAGGAAAAGCTATCCCAAATGGGCGGCAACTATCTGCGGGCGTATTTTCTTTTGTTTCTCTTGACCTTCGTTGAGCTGTTGATTGGCTTCACTTTCTTACGCTTGCCCTATATTTTCCTGCCTGCGTTGCTCATCGCCGTCGTGGATATTCTGCCCGTTCTGGGCGTTGCAACGGTATTGGTGCCGTGGGGGTTGATTGAGCTGTTACGGGGAGAGGTCAAGGTCGGTACTGCGCTGTTGGTGCTGTGCGCGATCATGCTGCTCATTCGCCAACTGGCAGAGCCACGCATCGTAGGAAAAAGCATTGGGCTCCATCCGCTGGCGACGCTGTTTGCCGCTTATGTGGGGTTACAATTATTTGGATTGTTTGGCATGTTGATCGGCCCTGCGGTGGCGCTACTCATTAAGGGGTGGGTGATGCCGCGGGAGGGGGAAAGCTAAATTTTCTGCTACTTCTTCTACGAGCGCACACAGCTTCGCGCGTGCGCTGTGCCACAATAGCTGCCATTTCTTTGTCGTTCCACAAAGAAATGGCGAAAGAAAAGGAACCAAGGCGTTCCCCCTTGGATTTCCCCTTTCTGTGCCGCGCTACAAAGAGAATCAAGAGATAGACGTATCTCTCGTTTGTTCGGTGCTTCAAGGCAGACAACACGCGCGGCAGGCGCAAACAGCAAGAATTTTTGCGAGTTTCCCAAGGGCATTAGGCCCTTGGGCTGACTTTCTTTCATCCTTTCTTTGTTCAGCGACAAAGAAAGGCCATCCATGCTACACAGCGCACGCGCAACGCTGTGTGCGTGTTAAAAGAAAAAGTTGTGAAGGTTTAGCTATCCCCCACAACTCTTCCACTTGAATCAATTTTCCAAATAAATAATCTCTTTTCCCTTTTGCTTGGCATATTCGATCTCGGCCGCGACCGCCTGCCCGATATAGCCGCCAACGTTGACAACGAAAATAGCATCCGACAGATCGATTTTCGAAAGATGAATCTCGCCAAGCATTGCTGTTTCCTCCTCGGTCAAGGCACGATCCAGCACGTGAGGCAAAGGACTTAAAATGACCCATCCTTTTTCCAGTTCAAGCCGCTCGGCTATCTCTTGCATATCGTGATAAAAGCGGAACGAGCCGCACAAGGTAACGACTTTTCTCATTTCTTATCCACCCTCATTTTGGCGATTCTATCTCCGTCGGGGGTGACGTAGGCCGTCCAGTTGGTGTGATAGATCACCAGACCCGGCTTGCCACCCGCAGGCTTTTTGACGTTGCGGACGCGGGTGTAGTCCACGGCGATGTTATCGCCGCCCGCTGCTTTGGAGAAGTAGGCCGCGATCTCGGCCGCCTCGGTAAAGTCACGGTCGCTGGGCTCCTCGTCACCGTTGCAAACCAGCACCACGTGCGAGCCGGGCACGCCCTTGGCGTGGAACCAATAGTCGTTGCGATCGGCCAGCTTGTGGGTGATATATTCGTTTTGGACGTTGTTTTTACCGCAGAGCACCTGCAGACCGTCCGTCGTGACGAAGCGAGCCACCTTAGGCGTCGTCTGCTTGTGCGAGCG
Organism: Oscillospiraceae bacterium; assembly: GCA_015064805.1. GTDB lineage: Bacteria > Bacillota > Clostridia > Oscillospirales > CAG-272 > SIG644. Next base: position 4,342 of record SVRN01000063.1, on the reverse strand, counting down.
GTACTGCTTCATGCGCGAGGCGTAACCGCTACGGTACAGCTCGTCGCGGATTTCGGCCAGATCGGCGTCCGTTTCGGCACGCGTCAGGGCATCGAACACGCTGTAAATATAGGTCAGCTCGCTCTCGCCGAGTGCGATCTGCCGCGTCAGCTCTTCCCTTGCCGTCTTGCTCTTGTTGTATTTTTTATAATACACCTGCGCGTTGGCGGCAGGGCTCAAACGAGAATCCAGCGCCACGGTACACGAGCCGTAGCTTCCGTCCTCCTCGTGATAATCCTCGTAGTCGATCAGCGTCGCCTGCGTCATACCGCGAGAGAGCTGATACAAATTGGCCGTGATCAAGTCTCCCGCTCGCTTGTATTCAGCACCCTTTTCGCAATCGGCCAGCTCACCGCGCTGAAGGTCCAGCTTCTTATGCAAGCGCGCCTCGGCATTGGTCAGAATGTGCAGAATATCCGCCGCGCGTTGCTTGACGCGCGTTTCTCTGTCGCGGGTGGCGAAATAACGGTCGAGCAGCTCGCCCGCCATTCCCTGCTTGGCTTCAAAGGAGCTCCCGTACTGTGTCAGCGGCATAAAGGCGTATTCAACCGATCGCTCACCATCCATATACAAGGTCGGCTCAAAATCGCACCGACGGATGCGACCGATCACAGTGTCAAAGCCGCGCCACAGCGTCGCCGCCGTACAGCCCTCCAGGGGCGTTTCGGTGTCACCCGTGACCAAGTACACCATCTCACGCGCCACAGTCGCCGAGATGCCCTGAAAGGTGGCCAGTAACCACTTATGCGCAGGTCGTCCTGCGGGCGCGTCGGCATACAACGCATAAAATTCTTGCTCGGTCACAAGAAGCGGATCCGTCTTATCCTGCGCTGGCGGCAGCTCGTAGGTCATGCCGGGCAAGACCTGACGCACCGAGCTGGTCGAAAAGTCGACGGGGCGCAAAACGGCTAAGATCTTGCCGTTTTCGTCGGTGAACATCATGTTGCTGTATTTGCCCATGATTTCGGCAATGAGATAGCGACGGCAGGCAAATCCCATCTCGTCCCGCGTCTCAAATTCCAAGCGCACCACGCGCTCAAAGCCCTCCTGGCGGATATCGGACAGCTTGGCGCCCGACAAATGCTTACGCAACAGCATACACAGCATGGGCGCGGTCAGCGGATTTTCCTTTTGCACGTTGGTAAACCCGATACGGGGATTGTTCGATCCCGCGTGGATGAGTAATCGTCTGCCTCCCTCGAACGAGCGCATTTGCAACACGATCTCGTCCTTTTCGGGCTGGCTGATCTTTTCAATTCGGGCACCAAGCGCCGCGCTTTTGATCTCGTGGATCACACAAGCAAGCATACCTGCGTCAAATGCCATGTCCGTTGCTCCTTTCTTTCCAATTCATCGACAAATCAAAACATCTCGGCCAGCACGCCCAGATGCGGGACGATCACGTCGGGGCGCTCGTCGCCCGTCGCCGCTGCGCCTTCCGCCGCGCTCGTTCCCCCCGTCAACACCAACACCGAGGTCGCGCCCGCACGATTGCCAAAGGCGATATCGGTATACAGTCGGTCACCGATCATACACATCTGGCTGGCGCGAAGCCCCGTTTGCCGCTCGATCAGCGCCATCGCAGACGGCTCGGGTTTTCCCATATAAATGGGGAATACGTCGGTTGCCGCCGTGATCATGGCCGCGATCGCTCCTGCGTCGGGCAGAAGGCAATCCTCAATGGGCACGCTGCGATCGGGGTGGGTGCAAATGTACTTGGCACCGCGCTGGATCATACGACAGGCCGCGGCCGCCTTTTCAAAGGTCAGCGTCTTGTCAAAGCCCGACACCACCACGTCGGCCGTCGGTTCGCTTGCGGGCACGACGTTGATCCCCGCTTCCACGAACATTCTCTCCATTTCAGGCACGCCGACCAGATACACGCGCGCGCCGGGATGGTTCTTCTTCAAATAATCGATGGTCACGTCGCCCGCCGAGATCATCTCGTCCTCGCGCGGCTCAAAGCCCATCTTTCCTAAATACTCCACCATCTCTTGGTGCGAGCGGTTGGGGCTGTTGGTGTAAAACATGACCCGCTTGCCCGCGTGGCGAAGACGCAAAATAAAGTCAACCGCCTCGGGAATGGGCGTCGTCGCAAGGGCGACCGTACCGTCTATATCAAAAATAAAGCACTTCAGCTCTCGGATATACGAGTAGGGTGCTGACATATCTACGTGAGTTTGCATCGTTTCATCTTTCCATGACGTTATTTGGCGTGTAATCAGCCGCCGAAAAATATTATATCACATAGTTGCAATTTTTACAAGAAGATGATATAATTGTTACAGTAAGATTTTTTCTCCCTCGGAGGTAGCTATGAAAAAGACCGTCATTGGCATTGATATCGGCGGAAGCACGACCAAGATCGTCGGCTTTCACTTTGAACAAAATAAAAAGCCTGAGCTGATTGCTCCCCAGTTCGTCCGCGCGACCGACCCTGTGACCTCCATGTACGGCGCGTTCGGTAAGTTTACCGACCAGAACGGTCTGTCCCTGGATCAGATCGACCGCGTCATGATGACGGGCGTCGGCTCGTCCGTCTCTCAAAATCCCATCTACGGTCTCCCCTGCCGTAAAGTCTCCGAGTTCACCTGCGTAGGTCTTGGCGGCCTCTATCTGTCGGGTCTGCAGGAGGCCATCGTCGTCAGCATGGGCACGGGTACGGCTCTCATTCACGCCAAAGCGAAAAATCTTGACGAGAGCGGTGCTCCCATCGTCAGCAACGAGCAGGATACCGAGATCGAGTACCTGGGTGGCACGGGTGTCGGCGGCGGTACTCTCATTGGCCTGACAAAAAAGCTGACGGGCGTTGCCACCATTGAGCATATCGAGCAGATCTGCCGCGAAGGCAACATTGAAAACGTCGACCTTCGCGTCGGCGATATCTCACGCGACAGCTTCCCCAACATGAACGAAAAGCTGACCGCCTCCAACTTCGGCAAGGTCAGCGACCTCGCCACCCCGAGTGACATCGCCCTGGGCGTGGCCAACCTCGTAGCCGAGACCATCTTCATGATGGCGATTTTCGCCGCCCGCTCGTTCGGACTTAAGGATATCGTCCTTATCGGTAATCTGTCTACCCTGCCCCCCGTTCGCCGCGTGTTTGATGAACTGCAAGAGGGATTCGGTGTCCGCTTCATCATCCCCGAAAATTCGCAGTACGGCACTGTTATTGGGGCGGCGCTGTATCGGTAAATAACATAAAATATTGGGAGAAACCCTTTTGATGGTTTCTCCCAATGTTTTTTAATTCTCTTTATTTTGTTCTGCCAGCTTTTGATTGATCGCTTCCAAATTTCGTTTTTGAACCGTATCGATTACATAAAATGCAAATATCTCTATCACAACATAAATCACTATGGTAATGCCGAAAGTAATCAAGCGCCTGCTATCCCATTGAAGATATCCAAATAAAATCGACATCGCGATCATGAGTAGAAGACCAAAGGTGACGACAATCGTACGTCTAACCCAAAGTTTTTTTGAAAACAGTTTAAGTTCAAACGTAAGAAAGGCAAACAACCAGGCCGGAATTTCAAGGCTGACCATATAATAGAATATCTTAATATGAGCGCCATTGGGGAAAATCAATGACAAAACAAGAAAACAAGTTGCGGCAAACCCCATCGCCTGTAAAAAGCCGGATCGTAATTTTCTTCCTAATCCCATACTCACACCCCCAGTTTCTTCTTGATTTCGGGCACATATTGCCGCGAAACTACAATTTTTTCACCGTTGATCAGCGTCGCTATCAAACGGCTGTGTTCTGCTTGCTTGATGCTTTGCATCTTTCGAAGATTGACGATCACCGTTTTGGATATGCGTGCAAATTTCAGATTCTGCACCCACTCCTCAATTTTGTACAGCCTTGCGGCGGCTTCGTAGGTATCCTCTTCCGTATAGAAGAAAATGCTCCCGTCCACCGATTCAAAATAGAAAATATCCTTCAGAGGGACGAAAAAAGTCTCTCCTTCTTTTTTACCCGCAATAGTGTAGCCGATCAATGCGAGATTCGCTATCATATCCCGAAGCTCCTCCGTCATTTCCGGGCAAACAATGGATATTTCGGTGTCACTTATATTTGGATCTTCATGAATGGTAATCTTCAATGCGTTCCCTCCGATCTCATCTTGGTGATATCATTATACATACGAGGTATCGTAAAGTCAAGGACTTTTCCGTTTCATGCAACTACAAGGTGATAAGATGCAAAAAACGGGCGGATATGGAATCCGCCCCTACGGGATTATAATGACGGCGGGAACAAGCCCCGCCCCGCGAGCTCTCTATTTCCATCGGCAGA
>SVRN01000062.1 GCA_015064805.1 Oscillospiraceae bacterium | reverse complement strand
CGTATTCCTCGGACAGTAACACAAAAAATCATGGGAGAACCCCTCGTGGGTTCTCCCGTTTTTGTTTGGTGATATGTTTTGTAACGGGCGATCAATGATCGCCCCTACATTCATGGAGAAGAAGGGGAAGGGGCCCCACTTCTTGCGGCAGTACCTATGGAATAACGCAAGAACATTCCCTTTTTGCCAATCACATTTCCCTTAAAAGTTCTTGAGGGGAGTTTGAGGGGGACTTCTTTCAAGAAGTCCCCCTCAATAATTGTTTATGCCTTTTTCTTATCAATCAATCTGTGAACGAATTTTACAAGCTCAACGATCGGAATGATGCACAGACCCAGACCCATAGCGATGCCGTATTCCATCAGATCAAGGTGTGCCAGCTCGAAGGCACGGCACAAGAAGTCGATCTCAACGACGGCGGTCGTTAGGAGCAGGGAAAGGATACCTGCGCCCCACAGCCACTTGTTCTGACCCTTCATGGTGAAGATGGAACCACGCAGAGAACGCATATTGAATGCGTGGAAGATCTCGCACATGGACAGCGTCAAGAAGGCCATGGAGGTACCCAGCATTTCGGCCGAGTAGGTGCCTGCGGCGATCGCCTCAGCGTGATGCATGGTCGCGAGTACGTCGCGGCCGATGAAATAGGAAATCAGCGTGATGGCGGTAACGAGAATACCCTGGTAAGCGACGGCAGCGCCCAGACCGCCTGCGAAGATGCCTTCCTTGGAGTCGCGGGGTTGACGCTTCATGACGTCGGCCTCGGGCTTTTCCATGCCAAGTGCAAGAGCAGGGAAGCAGTCGGTGATCAGGTTGATCCAAAGCAGCTGTACGGGCTGGAAGATGGTAAAGCCAAGCAGCGTTGCAATGAAGATGGCCAAAACCTCGGAGAGGTTGGAGGCCAGCAGGAACTGGATGGCCTTGCGGATGTTGTCGTAAATGCGGCGGCCTTCAGCTGCGGCAGAGACGATGGTAGCGAAGTTATCGTCGGCCAGGATCATGTCGGCGACGTTCTTGGTGACGTCGGTGCCCGTGATGCCCATGCCGATACCGATGTCGGCGTTCTTGATGGAGGGCGCGTCGTTGACGCCGTCGCCCGTCATAGCGGTGACCTTGCCCTTCTTGCGCCATGCGTTGACGATGCGGGTCTTGTGCTCGGGCTGAACGCGGGCGTAAACGGAATACTGCTCAACGGCACTCTCGAACTCCTCGTCCGAGATTTTGTCAAGCTCCGAGCCCGTGATGGCCTGCTTGGCGCTCGTGATGATACCCAGCTGCATGGCAATGGCAACGGCGGTGTCCTTGTGGTCGCCCGTGATCATGATGGGGCGGATACCTGCGCTGCGGCACTCGTCGATCGCAGGCTTGACCTCGGGGCGAACGGGGTCGATCATGCCGACCAGACCCACGAAGCAAAGGTCGTTTTCCACCGCGTCGGATTCGTAAACCTCGGGTTCAGCGGACAGAGGCTTGTAGGAGGCAGCCAGCACGCGAAGCGCGCGGTCAGCCATGCTCTTGTTGGCGGCGAGGATCATGGCGCGGGTGGCGTCGTTGAGGGTGATAGTCTTGCCGCCCTTAACCAGCGCCGTGGTGCAACGCTTGAGGATCTCGTCGGGTGCACCCTTGGTGAACTGAACGAGCGAGCCGTCAGCCGTCTTGTGGACGGTGGTCATCATCTTGCGCATGGAGTCGAAGGGAACCTCGCCCACGCGGACGTACTCGTTCTTCTGATCGTTTTTATCATAACCGAGCGTGTGCGCGTAGTTGACCAGGGCACACTCGGTGGGCTCGCCTACGGCCGTGTTAACCTCACGGTCAAACTCGGCGTCCGAGCACATGGACATGGCGGTGGCGAGCAGAACCTCGTCCTCGCCGTAGTGCTCAACGACGGTCATTTTGTTCTGTGTCAACGTACCCGTCTTGTCCGAGCAGATGATCTGGGTACAGCCCAACGTCTCAACGGCAGTCAGCTTACGGATGATAGCATTCTGCTTGGACATGTTGGTGACACCAATCGACAAAACGATGGTGACAACGGTAGCCAGACCCTCGGGAATGGCGGCAACGGCCAGCGAAATCGCCAGCATAAAGGAGGAAATGATAGGCTCAAAGGCAAAAGAGCCGTGACGGAGGAGCTGAACGGCGAAAATGACGACGCAGATGCCGATGACGAGATAGGTCAGGATCTTGGACAGACCTGCCAGCTTGATCTGCAGAGGCGTTTTGCCTTCCTCGGCGTTGGCCAGTGCGTCGGCGATCTTGCCCATTTCGGTGTCCATGCCCGTGGCGGTGACCACGGCCTTGCCGCGACCGTAAACGACAGTCGAGCCCATGAATACCATATTCTTGCGATCGCCCAGCGGTACGTCGCCGTCGGCGTTTGCGGTCAGTGCCTCTACCTTTTTATTAACGGGAACGGACTCACCCGTCAGCGCGGCCTCCTCGATCTTCATCGAGGCACATTCAATGATGCGGGCGTCGGCAGGGACGGAGTCGCCTGCTTCCAGTACGATGATATCACCTACGACCAGGTCTTCGCTTTTGACGACGATCTGCTTGCCGTCGCGGATGACCTTGCTGGTCGCCGCAGCGATCTGTTGCAAAGCCTCAATGGCTTGCTCGGCCTTGCTCTCCTGGAACACGCCGAGAACGGCGTTGATGAGAACGACGGCCAGGATAATGACAACGTCAGCGGGGAATTCCCAATGATTCTGCGCAAGACCATTGTAGATTTCAAGACCTGCGCTGATGGCGGCCGCGACGATCAGAATGATGGTCATTGGCTCTGCGAGTTGTTTGAAAAAGCGGTGGATGAGGGACTCTTTCTTTCCTTCGGCAAGCTTATTCTTACCGTTGCGTTCCAGACGCGTCTGCGCTTCACTTGCCGTAAGACCGTGTTCGGTGCTTTGCACGTGTTGCATAACGTCTTGTGTCGAGGAAGAATAGAATTTCATGGTGATGCGTTCCTTTCTTTCGTTTTTGTGCGTTCATTTATTTTTATTATTGTAACCTGAATAAAAAGACCTATGTACAGCGATTGACTGTACATAGGTCTGGTCGTTTCATTTAAGCCAAGCCCGAGGGCTATGATGTTGACTTAAACCGCACGGGTACGTGCGCTGACTACTCCCCTATGGTGAGTATGTGTTCAACTGATGGCATTATATCATGTAACGCCGTTTTTGTCAAGGGATTTTGGAAAAATTTACATGGAAAGTGCTGTTTTTGTTGTAATGTAGACGAGGTCGATATGGCTGTCGTAGGTGGCGTCGCCGTTTGCGGTCAGCACGTAGCGGAAATTGCGCAGCGTGATGGTCTCGCCGTCACCGAACTGTGCGGGGCGCAGATTGCGACGCATATCGGACAGCGGAATGACCAGCTTGCTCCACGTGTTGCTCTCCTTCATTCCGTAGTGCGCGAATTTTGCACGAGGAATGCTGATCTCGTACTCGTGAACGTCCTGTACCTCGTTGAGCTCAATAAAAATACTGTTGACGGTATCCAGATCCTTGATCTTGGCCCAGACGACCAGTACGTCCTCGGCGTGGGTAATGGGAATATTCAGATTGGTGACGTTGGTGCGGAAATCGCAGACCGTAGCGTCACCGATGCAACGCAGGGAGGACTTGCCGTTCATTTTATCCGTGGTGTCAAAGGACGCGCCGTACCATTCCTGTACGATGGCACCGTCGAGTGCGTCGTACTCGCTCTCGGTAATGAGTCGACCGCCGTCGGGGGCGGGAGATGGGACGTAATCGGTCTGATATTCGACGACGCGCAGATCGTCCAATTCGATCGTCGTACCTACATGACCGTTGAACATCATGTAAAATCCGGTGATATGGTGCATATCAAAGTCGGGAGAATAGCCGTTGTGAATGTTGAAGGACAGCTCGATTTCATGCCAACCGTCGCCTGTCAGGGTATGATTCCAACAATATTGACCGCCGTTCTGATCCAGCACGCGGAAGAAGAAGGTTGCCTGACCACCCTGCGCGCCGTAGATGGCGTCATGGTCGCAGACGATACCGTCCGTCGAGTCGATGAACAGCCACAGCTTGAGCGTCGTTTTTTTGCGGTCGGTGACGCAAAGGTCAAACTGTTTCCCGTCTGCCCAGCACATTTGCTTGAGTCCGTTCGTTTCCTCCGTCAGTGTCCAACGGAGCGCGCCCGTGCCTTCAATCTGTGTTTCGGCGTCAATGGTTGCTTCTTTTACGGTGCGAAGACCCGGAAGGTCCAGACGGTCAAAGCTGATCAGCTGACGCTGGGTGTAGCCTGAAACGTAATCGCTGTACATGCGCTTGAGGGGCGAGCCGATCGTGCGCGTTTTCAGTAAGGTCTGTACTCGTTCTGATAGTGCCATGAGAAAATCCTTTCTTGTGAAATATATACGGTACAATTATAGCACACAACTGTTTCGTTGTAAATATGAAAAACGGCAATGTGAGAGTTTTTTATCATTTTATCATGATCGTTTCGGTCGAAAAATGTTGATATGCTCCAAATCGGTGTTGACAAGGCTGAAAATATGTGGTATAATAAACAAAATATATTTTTGGGGGATATTCCTATGGCATCTTTTAACGAAATTCTTCAAAATTACGTAAACAAATCTTATGAAGAACTGCTCTTTTTTGCTCATCAGAGCTTTGCTGAAGTCGCTCCCGACCTGACGCGCTTTTTTAAGGATGACGACGGTGCGGCTAAGGCTTTGATGGTTATTATCGCTGCTTGCTTGGGCGCAGACGGAAAGCTGACCGCGCTGGAAAGCAAGTTCCTGAATGAGTTGCTGAATCAGGAAGACGATTACGAATCGACGGTGAACATGGTTGCCGCTCTCGGTGACGACGAAAGCCGCGATTTGACCGATCAGCTGGCAGACGCTCTTCCCGCTGATAAGAAGGCGGCGCTGGTTTCCTTCTGCCTGTGCTTCCTGGCAGTAGATGAGACCATCACGCGCGACGAGGTTGCCTTTGTCGTTAAGTTGATGGAGTCGTAATTGAACATAAAAAAGAGGTTGCTGATGGCAACCTCTTTTTTATGCTTATACATTCCATTCCATGAAATTCAGCGCGTTTCCTGCCTCGTCGACCGTTTTGATCGCGTAGGGGGCAGTGGGCGCGTTGATCGTTTTATCCAGCAAGTGCAGGATGCTCTCTCCGCTCTTTCCTGCGGTTTCAAGATAACGGATAACCGTACCCTCGCCGTCCTCGGCTTGCTTGATGGCGGTGACGATGACGTTGTCGGCACAGCCGCTCACGCCCTCGTAGCGCTCGGCGAGCGGGCCGTGATGGAAGGTGTCGTTGACGGCACGCAACGGCGCCTGCAGCACAGCCGCACGGCGGTGAGCGTCAGCCGCCGTGGTGTAGGCAAACAGCGTGTAAGAGAAATACTGCGGGCCTCTGTCCATGTAGTGGCAATGGCTGTCGCGGTAGGGCTGACCGTAGTGGTCGGCGTAGATCGCGCCGCGCTGAATCGTCATGCGGACGGTATCTGCGGTAGAATCGTAGCCGTACTTATTGGTGTTGGCCACGCAAAGGCCGTTCGACGTAAACCACTTACCAAAGGGCTCCTCGCCCTTGCAAAGCTCTCTTGTTACCGTGCCGTAAGGGATCTCGCAGGTGACGCTGTCCTTGGCGGGGAAGGTGAATTTGAGTGCCTTGTGGCATTCTCTGAAATCGACCTCACAGCGCACGCTCACCTCGTCGCTACCGGCCTTGAGAGTGTAGTAGCGGGTCAGGGTAGAATCGTTGTAGCTCGTGGTCACGCACAGCGTCGCACATACCGTGCCTTGCTCGACGATCTTGAACTGCGGATTGCCAAAGCTGCCGCAAACCTCGCCCAGATCATCGTAACCGTGTGCCCAGGTGTCGCACGCGGTCTCGTCCGTGACGACGGTGCTCATGCCGCCCTCGGCAATGATGCGGCCGCTCTTCTTATCCGTGATGCGGCAGATCTCGCCGCTCGCGGGATCGAATTCAACGCGAAGCAGATCGTTCTCAAGGCTATGCTCGGTGGCGATCAGTTGAGGGAATTCTTTCTCTGCGGGCGTGAGCGGGAAGACGCGGTAAACGCGATAGCCGAACGCAGGGATCTCGACGGGGAAGGTGACCACGTAAATGTCACCGCCGTTGAGATGCTCACCGCGGACGTTCTGGAAGGGAATCTCATTGCCCTCGTCGTCGGTCACACGGCTGGCGCTGACGCGCACGGTTACGGTGTCCTTGACGGGGAAGGCGTGCTGGTTGAAGACGACGATGGGCATGCCCAGCTTTTCGTGCTCCCAAACGAGGAAGTGCTCCATGCCGAGCAGCTTGTAGCCCGTTTCCGAGCCGGCTCCCGTGTCGATCTTACGGCAGATGGCTTGCAGAGCGCCGTTGATGGCCTGCTCGGTGATGCTCATGGTCTCACCGTAAAGATAAGAGGCGTCGGTGTAGGCGCTTTCGATCGAGCAGCCGGCAAGAATGTCGTGGAACTGATTGAACAGTACGTTCTTCCAACCTTTGTTGAGCTTCTTTTTAGGGTAGGGGTAGCCGACGAGGTGGTTGGCCAGCGTACAGAAGCGCTCGGCCGTCAAAAGATTTTCCTCGCAACGACGGTTCATGGTCTTGACGAAGGAGGTCGCGCTGTAGCAGCCGCGCGCGTGGTGCTGAAGCTCCTCGCTGACCACGGGCAGATCGGACTTGTCCACGTCGGCAAAATACTCGTCTACCGTGGCGAACAGATCGCCGGGCTCATTCTTGCCCTTGATATAGTCGATGGTTCTTGCGGTGGGACCGCCGCCGTGGTTGCCGACGCCGAAGAAGGCCATACGGGGCTGACCGTCTTTTTTGATCTCCTCGCGGATCTTATCCTCCAGATTCGTCTGGTTCTCGTCCAGATTGTAGCAATCGTGGATGC
>SVRN01000061.1 GCA_015064805.1 Oscillospiraceae bacterium | reverse complement strand
CGCAGGCGCTGGCCATTTACGACGAGACTGTTAAGTGCAATTATCCCGAGATCCGTGACAAGGCGGACGAGGTGGCGCAGGCGCTGTATCTGCACGAATATACGACCGAGCTGTTGATTTTTATTTGCATGAGCAAAAAGCTGAAGGCGGAGTACGACGCGCGTGGCATTGATGGTGAGATCTATCACAACAGCATGCTGGATCTGAAATACAAGCTGGAGGAATGCAAGCTGGTCAAGGGGATCGTGGGCTCGTTCGTTGCGCTGTGGTTCTGTGGATTTTTTGATCTTACCCGCTTTGCGCTGGGCCGCTTGCAGTTTGAGATGACCAATTTCGGTCATTCGTATGATAAGGACGGTCTTGTACTGACGCCTGAGAGCCGCGTGATCAACGTACATATCCCGCGTACGGGCACGCCGATGGACGAGGAAAGCTGTGACGAGTCGTTTGCCCGTGCCAAGGCCTTTTTCGCTGAGGAGACGGGCGAGGTATGCGCCTTCGTTTGCAACTCGTGGCTACTCTATCCCGAGCATGAGAGAATGCTCTCGCCCAAGACGAACGTGTATAAGTTTATGAAGCGGTTTGACGTGTTCCGCTCGGGAACGAGCAAGGGCAGAGGAGATCTTTGGCGTCTGTTTGACACGGACGAAAAGCGCTGGGATAAGCTGCCCGCCGACACCTCGCTTCGCCGCGCCTACGTGGAACAGTTGAAAAGCGGCCGTCAGGTCGGCTGGGGATACGGCGTTTTTGTGCTTTGATGGCATAAAACGGGAAATTTTTGAAAAAGATGACAGACAGACGCGTTTTTGTCGACTGTATTGTATGAGAAGACCCTTCAAACAAACGAGCGGAGGTGTATCATGAAAATACAAAACAAAACGGATGCCCACGGTATGCGGGACGAGGACATCGTCGCGCTGTACTGGCAAAGAGACGAAAACGCGATCAAGCAGACCGACATCAAGTACGGGGCGTATCTGATGGCGATTGCCCGCAATATCGTGCGCGATCTGCGCGACTGTGAGGAATGTCTGAACGACACGTATCTCGGCGCGTGGAATGCCATACCGCCCCAGCGCCCGACGCTGTTGCAGGCGTTTTTGGCTTCGATCATGCGCAGAACGGCCGTTGACCGATATCGCGCCAACACGCGCGAGAAGCGAGTGCCGACCGACGCCATTGACTCCTTTGACGAATTGGAGTACGTCATCGCGGGCGGGGAGCACCCTGCCAAGCAGGCAGAGGCGGCGCATCTGGCCTCGCTGATCAGCGACTACGTGCGCGCGTTGCCCAAGCGGCGCAAGTACGTATTCATGGCCCGCTACTTCGCGGCGCGCTCCATTGCCGAGGTGGCGGAGTCGCTCTCGTGCAGTGAGGCGACGGTCAATCGCGACATCGCCCGCATACGCGACGAGCTTCGTGCACTTCTGAAAAAGGAGGGCTACCTATGCTGACACGCGATGAATTGATCGATGCCATCGGCGCGATCGACGCTGATTTGGTAGAAGATTTCGTCCAAACGGACGAGCGCTTGCAAAAGAAAAAGGACCGCCGCGTCTCTCCCTTGATGCGTGCCGTCGCGCTGGCCGCTTGCTTTGCGCTGATCTTGGCGAGCGTTCCTGCTTTGACACACTTGTGGCAGGAGGGGCCGACGCCGAAACCGCCGAAGGAAGTGCCGGTGTTCGAAAATCCGTTGTACACGGCCACGGAGCTGGCAGAGCTTTTGGCGGGAGACGAGTTAAAAGACAATGCGGTAGCGACCAACGCCTACACGACGGAGGAGGTGCCTTCGGCAGATTATTTGCGAATTTTCCCGGTTCCTACGGAAGATTACGTTACCCTGTACGAGTCGCATGCTTACAAACAGTCGTTGGATCGGGGAGAATTTTCCTCGCTTGCCAATCGGATTTTCTCCAAGCTTTCGGATGCTCTTGATACGCGTTTTTCGGCGTATTCGATGGAGCGGGACGAAAGCTACGACGGAAGCCCGTACTTGCTCATACGCCAAGAGAGCGGTCCATATTGGGTTTCGTTGACACATCGGGAGACCTGGAATTCCGTAAACATTTCCTCAAGGGTGCACACGATTGATTTGGGCGGGGTGCCCGTTCAGGTCGATCAACGAATGAGCGACGAGGACATCATTGAGAGTCTGGCCGATACAAAAGAGAGATTGTTTGATATCTTCGGCGTTCGCTTTGAGGACGCGATGGTGTACAGAAGGTACGACACTTACAGCGAGTACGGAGTCAATTTTTTAACCGTCTATTTTTACAATCGAGGAGACGATCCGCTCCATGCCTACTCTTACAGTCCGCGCTCGAGCTATATCGCACTGGAATTTGATAATTTTATGAATTACAGCGGTGACGTTGTAAGTGATACGATACTTTCTGACGTGGACATTCGCTACGTGCAAATGCGAGAGGGCGATCGCTCCCAATTTGAGCCGATGTCAAAGGCCAAGCGCATCTCTCTTGCGGATGCCGAGGCCCTGTTGTACAACGGCTACGTCATCGGCGGTCACGTCTGCCCCTTGTGCATGGCGATGCAAACGCCGGTGGAGTTTTCCGGATATGATTTCGTTGGCTTCACTTACCATACCGGTTACGACAAGAAAAACGATCGAACGGTGGCCATACCGTTCTACACCTTCTACAAGCGCATTGGGACGGGCAAAAACGGCAACGCGATCTACGCCAAGACCAACGTGCCGGCCATTGAGGTGAGCGGGTTTGAAGAATACGTCGAGAGTCAGAGGAAAGATCATAAAACGGTTGCGACTGAGCCTTATCCGTAAAACAAACAAGCCTTTGTGCTGCGTGTGCCAAGGCTTGCTTTCATTTTCGAGAAAATCTCAAAAAGTGATGGACAAATCGATTTTTTGTGATATAATAGTATCGACAAATTTCAAGTGAGGGCTACGGTCATGATAAAGCGCGCGATCAAGGACTATACAATCATTACCTTTGGCACGATTCTGGCGGCGGCCGCCATATATTTTTTTATGCTGCCCAGCAATTTAGCGGTTGGCAGCGGCACGGCGCTGGCGATGGTGCTGAGTAATTTTATCCCGCTTCCCATTTCGTTGATCTCTTTGGCGATCAACGTGATTTTGCTCATTCTGGGCTTCCTTCTGATCGGCCCCGAGTTTGGCGCCAAGACGGTATATACGGCCGTGATGTTGCCCGTGGTGCTGGGCGCGTTTGAGTTCTTTTTTCCGAATTTCAAGTCGCTGACTGAGGATCCGCTGCTCGATATGATCTGTTACATACTGGTCGTTGGCATTGCGATGGCCATTCTGTTTTCCTACAACGCTTCGTCCGGCGGTCTCGATATCGTGGCCAAGATCATGAGCAAGTATCTGCGTATGGGACTGGGCACGGCGGTATCCGTGTCGGGCATCATCGTTTCGCTGACCTCGATTTTGTGCTACGATACCAAGACAGTAGTTCTCAGCGTGCTGGGCACGTATTTCGGCGGCATGATCGTGGATAAGTTCATTTTCGGACTGAACATCAAGCGCCGCGTTTGCGTTATTTCACCCGAGATCGACAAGATCGTGGATTTTCTGTTGCACGAGCTGCACAGCGGGGCGACGCTGTACGAGGGCATCGGTGCGTACGACGGTACGGTGCGCCGCGAGGTGGTGACCATCGTGGACAAAAACGAGTATCGGCTGCTCATGGACTATGTCAAGAAGGTTGACCCCAAAGCGTTCGTAACGGTGTATTCCGTCAACGAGATGCGCTATCAGCCCAAGGTAAAAAAAGACGGTAAATAAAAAGAAGCGCCTGCGCGGAAAACCGCGCAGGCGCTTTTCGTATCAAAGCAGGGAGTGGCCTTCCCATTCGGGGTCGGGAGCGACGCCCAAGAGGGTGGCAATCGTGGGAGCGAGATCCTTGATGTTGAGGCTGTCAAGGGCGGTGTCGGCGGCAAAGGTCGAGCCCTCGAGCAGCACGGGGATGGTCATATCCTCGGGGATATCACAGCCGTGGCTTCTGCCGTGACCGCCGTGGTCGGCTGTGACGATGACGGTGTAATCCTCGCCAAGGGCGTGGCGGATGCGGTCGATGTTGCCCCAGCAACGCTTGACAGCGGCCAGATATTCCTCGCCCATCCAGCCGTGGTTGTGGCCTGCAGCATCGGGCTCGCCCATGTAAAGGAAGGTGAAGTCTGCCTCGCCCGTAGCCAGATAGTCCAGGGCGTTCTGGGTCAGCTCGGCGTCGGACGCGGCGTAGCCCACAAGGCCGCCGCGGCGGAAATAAGCCTTGACTAAGGAGGCGGGGCGGGTCAAATCACGCAGCTCCTCCCAGTCGTAGAACATGGCGCATTTTTTGCCTGCACGGGAGAGCACCTCGCAAAGACCCGCGATGGGGCGGACTTGCGGCATATAAATATTGGTCGTCGTGCCGTGACGATCGGGGTCAACGCTGTGGAACAGCGACATATGGCAGGGAAGCGTGACGGACGGCATGACCGTCGAGGTGGTGTAGCAATGGGTGCTTGCCGCCTTCATGCTTTGTGCTTCGGGGATGGCGGTGATGGCGTCCGGGCGCATACCGTCGACCAGAATCAATACTACTTTCATGATGTCCTCCTCAAATTTTATTGATGCTTCATTTCAAATTCCAACGTGAGCAGGCCCGAGGGGCGCAGGTCGAAGGCGACCGCGCCGTCCGTCAGCGACAGCTCTTGCACTCTTTCCTCGCCGAGAGTCGTTTCGTAAGCGGCGGTAGGCGTCATGACGGTCGTACCGACGCGCAACGTACCGTTAGCGGCCGTCTTACCCGTATTGTGCAGGCGGACGATGAGGGTGTCGCGGGCGTAGGCCTTTTTGAGGGCGGTGATCTCGACGCTGCCGTCGTTCGTCAGCGTCAGGGGGCTGCCAACGGCGGGCAGATCGCACGCGGGGGCAACGTAATCGGTCATGACGGATACCTCGCTCTGGCGGTTGAGCACGCAAAGCGGAGCGAGCAGGGCCTGAGTGACGTGAGGACGCGCTTCGGCGGGATCAGCACCGTGAGGAATGAGCGAGAGGGTATAGGTCAGGGGCGTGTCGAGCGTTTGACCCTTATGCATGACGTAGCGCGGGTTGGCAAAGGCGCCGACGTCGATCATTTCGGTGGCACGCAACAGCGTCAGAGCCAGCGCACGTGCTTTGTTGTCGGTGCACTCGTATTCGTAAATACCTGCCGCGGCAACGGTCAGACCGCACTCCTTGCCCGTGACGTCGCAGAAATCCTGCATGGGGGCGGTGGGGTAGGGCTGTTCGTGCAACTCAAGATCAAGCTCCTTATGAATGGAGCGCTCGACGGTATCAAAGGGCTGGCCGCTGCGCGAGAGCGTTGCCTCCTCCAGATAGGTGGGGAACAGGGCGCGCAGGCGGTGATTGCGGGCGTGGTTATTGACCGTCAGCTTGATATCGACGCGGCGGGCGTCCTTATAAAGCGTCAGCACGGCGGTGACGTCCACGCTGCCGACGAGGTCGGCACGGCGGGAACGGTTGTCCTTGAGACCGTCGGGGATGGTAAGCGTCTGGGCGATCTCAAAGGCGACGCCCAGGGGCGTATCGTACAGCTGACGCACCGAGGCGGCGCCTGCCGTCGAGAGATAGGTGCGGCGGTCGTTGAAGGGCGTCTGGTGGACGTAGCAGTTGTCTGCGTCGCCACTGTCCTCGAGAAGCAGCTGGGAGGGATAGGTTTTGCCCGTGGCCTTATCCAGCAGATCGAAGGTGCCGTTTTGGTTGATGGTGACGCGCAGATGCTCGTTTTCCATGGTGGCGGGGGCGGATACGAAATAGTAGGGCTCCAGGTTGCGCTTGCAGCGCGAGAGGGGATTGCCCTTGTTAACATTCAAGCGGATATAGCCCATGGTGGGGATGCTGTCGGCGTAGACGAGACCCGAGACGTAGGTCGCACCCGTGCGGGTGGGGTGACCGAGGCGGGGGTTGTAGCGGACGTCCTGCACGCCGTCCTTTTCAAGCAGGACGTGGGGGACGACGTTGCCGTTCTCATCCGTCAGATGGAAGTTGGCGTCGCCAAAGCCGCGGGGAATATCGAAGGAGAAGGGGACGACACCGCTCATGGGCGTCGAGGTCGGGTTAAACAGATACATGGCGGGCGAGCGGTCACCGTGCGCCATGAGAGAGCGCAGGGACTCCTGGATCGTCAGCTCGGCGAGCGAGGCGGCGGAGCGATAGCGGGTCATGACCTCCTCGAACACCTCGTCGACGGAGGTACAGCCAAGAGAATCGTGCGCGTGGTTTTCCAGCACGTATCTCCAGGCGCGCTTGATCGCCCAATCGGGGTAGGTCTCACCCTGCAGCCAGGCCATAGCACAAAGGGGCTCGAGCGAGTGCTCCAACAGATTTTCGGTGTCGTAGTTGGCCTTCTTCTGGATGGGATGGCAGGCGTGGGTGGATTCCAGCACGTCCTCGCGGGTGTACATCAGCTCACCGTGGACGGTGGTCATTTCAAGGCCGCGCTCGGCGTAGTCGCGCTCAACGGCCGCGGTAAAGCCCTCGGGCGTGTCCTGCTTGACGTGCAGGTCGGGATACAGCGCGTTGACGCGGTCGATGACGGAGAGAATATCGGGCTGTGCCCAGGAGTGGTCGATGCCGTTGAGCCAGAGCAGATGCGTCGTGTCGGCGTTGGGCTCGCGCAAGCGGCGCAGGCTCTCAACGCGGGAGCGAAGTCCTGCGCGTTTGATGTCGTCGCCGTCGACGGTCTCGATGAAATCGTCCTCGCACGAGGGAAGTGCAGTCGCTTCGCCGTAGCCGTCGTTGGAGTAGAACAGCGTGACGGCGCTGCCGTCGGGAGATTGCCATTTGACGGCACTGCGGCTGTTCTTGGGCAGACCGCGCCAGGCGATCGCGCCCGAAATGCCAAAGCCCTGCAGGATCTGGGGCGTTTGCGATGCGTGACCGAACTCGTCGATCTCGTAGCTGACGCGCATGACGGGGCCTAGCTTTTCGGTCTCGGCAATGCCGTGCTGGAGGTTGCGGATCATGGCCTCGCCCGAGATCAGCGTTTCCAGCGGCTGGGTATACCAGGGGCCGACCTTGAGTCTGCCCTCGGACATCCAGGCCTTGA
>SVRN01000060.1 GCA_015064805.1 Oscillospiraceae bacterium | reverse complement strand
CGGCATGGCCAACGCGTTCTTCTTCTGATCAAATCAGTCAATGACATACCCCGCAGGGCGGCGGTCGAAGGACCGCCGCCCCCCCTTTTTTTTGCAAGAGAAATCTTGTTAAACTCTTGACAAAGTCGAAAAAGGGAGGTATAATGTTAAATGAACGAGTTCACAAAAAAGACGGGGGCAAGCATGAAGGAAAAAATGCAGTCGCGCAAACGAAAAATACTGATATGGATTTTGTCTCTTTCGCTGTCTTTGGCGGTGATCGTGGGCGGGTGTGCCATTTACGTGGGCGACTACTATCACGCCGACGAGGAGGCAATCGCGGCCTTTGCCATCGAGGACGAGGCCGAGCAGAGAACGCTCGAGGACGGCAGTATCGTCTTTTTGCCCGAAAAAAGTGAGGCTGGACTCATTTTTTATCCCGGTGGCAAGGTTGAGCATACGGCCTACGTTCCCTTGATGCGAGCCCTTGCGGCACGGGGCGTTCTGTGTGTGCTGATCGAGATGCCTTGCCGTCTTGCCGTGCTGGATATGAATGCCGCAGACGGCGTCCAGGATGCGTTCCCCGAGATCGACCGTTGGTATATCGGCGGACACTCGCTGGGTGGATCCATGGCGGCTTCTTACGCAGCCAAGCACGAAACGGAGTTTGAAGGCCGGATCTTGCTGGCATCCTATTCCACGGCCGATCTTTCGACCAGCGCGCTGACGGTTCTCTCTATATACGGCAGCGAGGACGGCGTGATGAACCGAGAAAAGTACGAAGCGTACAAAGAGAATTTGCCGGCGGATCTGAGCGAGACCGTGATTGAGGGCGGCTGTCACGCCTACTTTGGCATGTACGGTGCGCAAAAGGGCGACGGTGTGCCGCGCATCGAGGCGACCGACCAGATCGAGAAAACCGTGCAAACGATCGTCGCACAGACGATTTCGCAACCGAAGGAAGGGAAGTGACGTATGCCGAAAATCATTGAAAACGTCCGCGAACAGCTGCTCGCGGAAGCCAAAAAGCAGATCGCCGAGCGCGGATACGCCAACACCACCATTCGGTCGGTCGCGGGAGCGTGCGGCATCGGCGTGGGAACGGTCTACAATTATTTCAAGTCCAAGGATATGCTGATCGCCTCCTTTATGTTAGAGGATTGGCAGGAGTGTCTTGCTGATATTCGCGCACATAAAGCCCCGGATGCTGCCGCGCTCTTGCGCGCCATCTACGATGCGCTGCTTTGCTTTTCCGACAAGCACAAGGCCTTGTTTACCGACGCGGAGGCGGCAAAGGTGTTTTCCACGGTCTTCTCCAAGCGGCATAAACAGCTGCGCGAGCAGCTGGCGGACTTGCTCAAGCCCGTCGCCAAGGACGACTTTGGCGCTGCCTTTATCGCCGAGTCACTGCTGACCTGGACGATGGCAGGCGTGCCGTTTGAACAGCTGTCGGATATTCTATTGAAAATACTAAAATAAAAATACAAAGGAGATATCATTATGAGTAGCTTTGAAAACCTTCGCATCGTGGATAACTTCTATCAGACCTCGCTGTATTTCCCGATGCCTACCGTCGTCATCAGCACGCTGTGTGAGGACGGAACGACCAACCTCGGCCCCTATTCGCTGGTACAGCCCTACTACGTGGCAGGTAAAGATTACTACGCCATGCTGCTGTGCTGCCGCAACTCCTCCAACACGGCTCAGAACATTTTGAGAAACGGCAAGTGCACCCTCAATTTCATCGACGACAAGCCCTCAACCTTCCACGAGGCGGTCAAGCTGTCCTGGCCGGGTGACAAGCCCGAGGACAAAATGCCCAAGTGCAAGTTCAAGCTGGAAAAGAGCCTTCTGGAAGAAGAAACGGGCGAGGCTCGTCCTATGGTGCTGACCGATGCCATTGAGGCCATCGAATGTACCTGGATGCGCGAGCTGGACGGCGCGGACAAGGACCTCGCCGGTGAGCTGAACGGCTACGAGGGCCCCTATCACGATTTCAACGGTATTACGAGCAAATTCGGCGCACACTTCATCCTTCGCGTGGACAAGATCCTGATGAAGAAGAAGTATGCCGACGCGATCATCAACGGCGTGCGCGCCAAGGATTTCCCCGCGCTTCCCGTGGACTACGGCTACCGTGACAGCAAGAATTTCTGGTTCCACAGAAAGACCAGAATGAGAGCGGAGCTTTTGCAGGTTCGCCAGGCGTCGCTGGAGTCGGTTCGCTATGCCGCCGACCGCGTTGACGATAAGATCAAGTTTACCGACGAGGCGCTCATGACCATTCTGGGCGTTCCGCGCGTGTTCTTGTCCGTCGTCCTCAAGGGTTGCGTCGCGTGGGCCAAGGAAAACGGCGTTGAGCTGATCACCGAGGAGCACATGAAGATCATCAACGATAAGCGTTCCAAAGAGAAGAATAAAAAATAAAGACAAAGGAGAATTGACATGAAAGTTGTACTGGCAGGTGCGTTCGGTAATCTGGGCGCCGAAATACTCAAATGTCTGTGTGTGCAGGGCCACGAGGTCGTTGCGGCAGACCTGAAGGAAACGACCGTTGAGGGAACGGAAGGCAAATACACTTTCGCCCCCATCGACGCAACCAACCCCGAGACACTCAAGGGCCTTTGCGAGGGCGCCGAGGTAGTCATCACCACCATGGGTCTGACGGGTGCATCTACCCGCTTTACCTCGTATGATATCGACTACAAGGGGAATATGAACCTGTACGAGGAATGCAAGCGCGCAGGCGTGAAAAAATTCAATTACGTTTCCGTTATTTCCTGCGACGAGCCCGGTGCTGAAAAGGTGCCCATGCTCCACGCTAAGTATCTGGTCGAAGAGGAGCTCAAGAAGGGTGAGATGGACTGGATCATCTACCGTCCCACGGGCTATTTCTACGATATTGCCAAGGTGTTCAAGCCCTACGTAGACAAGGGCGAGATGCAACTGCTCAAGGGCTACGGCGGCGTCAAGGCTAACGTGGTCGACTGCCCCGCACTGGCCGCCTTCATCGTCGCTCATATGAACGATGAAAACGTCAGCTACAACGTCGGCGGCAAGGAAACCTACACCTACGAGGAAATGGCCGCCATGTGCTTTGAGGCGGCAGGTAAGCCTCTTGCGATCAAGTGGGCTCCCATCTGGCTGTTCGGTATTCTTGCTAACCTGCCCAAGATCAAAAAGGCAGGCAAGCACGACATCATCCTGTTCTCCAAGTGGACGCTGTCGCACGATCTGGTGGGCGACACCATCACGGGCGAGGAGAGCTTTGCCGAATACCTCAAGTCTTACTTTGGAAAGGAGAACAACTGATATGCCTTGGGGAGTGCTTGGAATTTTGCTTGCCGTGTGTGCGGCTATGTGCGCCGTCGGCTTTTATAAGTTCGTCTATTTCCTTTCCATCGGCTACGGCTTTGCCGTTGCAGGTGGCAGTATCGCCGTTTTGGTGATGTATTTTGTCAACCCGACCGCCACCCCCTGGTGGATCATGCTGATCATGTGCGCGCTGTTCATTGCTTACGGCGTGCGTCTGTCGGGCTTCCTGCTCGTTCGTGAGCTCAAGAACGCTACCTTCAAAAAGACCGACGTGGCCAAGGATACGCTGGCCAAGAACGACGAAAAGAAGATGCCCGTGTTCGTGCTGGCGACTATCTGGGTCACCGTTGCCGTCCTCTATACGGCACAGGTTGCCCCCATGCTGTTCCGCTTTGACAACGCCTCCACCGACGTCGTCGTTCCCGTGATCGGCTTTGCCGTTTCCATCTTCGGTCTGATCCTTGAGTCCATCGCGGACAACCAGAAGTCGGCACAGAAGAAGGAGCGCCCCGATATGGTTGCGACCAAGGGACTTTACAAGATGGTTCGTTGCCCCAACTATCTGGGCGAGATCATCTTCTGGACGGGCGTATTCATCAGCGGTATTACGACCTATGCGACGGTCGGTCAGTGGATCACCGCTATCCTCGCTTATATTTGCATCGTTTTCATCATGTTCAACGGCGCACAGCGTCTGGAAAAGCGTCAGATGGCACGCTACGGAGACAACGAGGAGTACAATACCTACGCCAACAAGACACCCATCATCATCCCGCTTCTTCCCATCTACCACCTCAATAAGAAGAACTAAATCACCAAAGGAGATACGGCTATGAACGATTTTTCGGTTTCCATGGCACTCGTTGACTATATTCCCGTCATTTTCTTCTTTTTTGCTACTGCGCTTCTGATGCGCGATCTGTACGATAAAATGAGCAAGGCGTCCTTTGCGCTGTTTTCGGTCGGTACCCTCAACGTTACCATCGCAGGCGCACTCAAGGCGACCTGGAAGCTGCTGTACGCCGCAGGCGTTTGCAATTTTGAAGCACTCAACCATATGTTCTTTCCCACCCAATCCATCGGCTTTCTGCTGGCAGGCATCGGCATCGTCCTGATGCTGGTCAAAAAGCCGGACGGCAAAAAGGCTGCTCTTGCGGTCGCACCGCCCGTGTTTTCGGGAACCTTCCTCTTCGTCGGATTGATGATCGCGGGGCTTGGCGTTATGGATACCGTGCTTTGCATTCTGGCTACCAAGCTTAAAAAGAAGTGGCTGATCGCGCTGTTTGCTCTGTCCTTCGTGTGCTCCTTGTGCATGGGCTATCTTTCTTCCCAAGATTTCGCCAAGGCGTCCATGAACTGGATCGCAGAGGGTGTCAACGTCGTGGGGCAGGGAACGCTGCTCTTGGGCGTGTATTTGCTGCACAAAAACGGCCTTGCCGATTGGAAGCTGCACGAGGATAACGCGGTATGACGGAGCGGCTGTTACAACAAATCGCGGCGCACCACGAGCTCGTTGCGCTTGACGTGGGTGAGACGTCCACGCTCAAGGCCAACGGCATGACCTTTTCGGTGCGCGCCTATCACGCCAAAGGGCTGGGACACGTATCCGTCATGCGCGCCAAGGGCTTTTTCGGATTGATGAAAATGGACACGCTGATCGTCAATCCCACCGAGCGGGATCTGCCGCTGTATTCCTACGATCGCATCTTCGCCGCAGGCAACGATACTCTGATCGTCGAGCTGTACGATACGACGCTTGAGACGTTCGACCAAGCTGCCATGCAGGCAATCGCAGGCGAGTATGCCGATCTTGCCGAGCGCGACCCGGGCGAGCATTGGTACGACAGCATCAAGTTGTCCGCCAGCATCTCCAAAAAGGCAAAGAAAAAGCAGACGCCCCGCGCTGACGCGCTGACGCTGGCGCATTTCGAAGCCTATATCACCGCAAGGGTACCGGAAGTGAGCGATCCGTCCGCAAAAAACGAGAAAACGCTTACTTACGTCAACGGTCTTTTGACGCAGGGCGGTCCTTCGACGGACGTGTTCAAGAAGGTGCTCGGAGAAGAGAAAACCAGAGAACTGTTTCACCGCGTTTTGTTCGGTGTATGATATGCTTACGATAGGTCGTCCGCAGGGCGGCCTATCACACTTTATCAGATTGGGGACTTGCATTCAAGGGTGAAGTGTGATATAATATCAAAATACCCCTGACAGGTGTAACACACTACGTTGCCCACGGGCAAATGGAGAATATCGTTATGTATAAAATCGTTGAAAAGAAAATTCTGAACCCCACCGTGGTCCAGCTTCAGATCGAAGCGCCACTGGTGGCAAATAAAGCCAAGCCGGGCCAGTTTATCATCCTGCGCGTCGACGAGGAGGGTGAGCGCATCCCCCTGACCGTCGCAGGTACGGATCGTACTGCCGGCACGGTCAAGATCATTTATCAGGTCGTTGGCGCGACCACGGAAAAGCTGTCCCACAAAGAGGCAGGGGACTACCTGCAGGATTTCGTAGGCCCCTTGGGTGAGCCGACGCATCTGGACGGATTGAAAAAGGTCTGCATCGTCGGTGGTGGCGTGGGCTGTGCCATCGCGCTTCCCATCGCCCAGGCGCTGCACGATCTGGGCGCGGACGTCACGAGCATCATCGGCTTCCGCAACCGCGATCTGCTGATCCTGGAGGATGAGTTCAAGGCCGCGTCAAGCTCGCTCGTCGTCATGACGGACGACGGCTCCTACGGTCGTCAGGGCAACGTTACGCTGCCGCTGAAGGAAATGCTCGAGGGCAGTGAGCCGTTTGATATGATCATCACCATCGGTCCGCTGATTATGATGAAATTCGTCGTGGCAACGGCCAAGCCCTACGGCACTCCCGTGACCGTTTCCATGAACCCCATTATGATCGACGGCACGGGCATGTGCGGCGGCTGCCGCCTGACACTCAACGTCGACGGCAAGAAGGTGACCAAGTTTGCCTGCGTGGACGGCCCCGATTTCAACGGCTACGAGGTCGATTTCGACGAGGCCATGGCGCGCGGCAGAATGTACTACGGCTTTGAGCGCCACGCCCACGAGGCCGCCTGCAACCTTTACAAAAAGGAGGTGCAATGACATGGCCAATATGACACTCAAGAGAAACGTCATGCCCACGCAGGACGCCCGGGTGCGCGCTCGCAATTTTGACGAGGTCGCGCTGGGCTATGACGAGCAAACGGCCATCGACGAGGCGAACCGCTGTCTCAACTGCAAAACCAAGCCCTGCGTGACGGGCTGTCCCGTGAATATCCACATTCCCGAATTTATCCAGAAGATCAAAGAGGGAGATTTTGAGGGCGCGTATCAGATCATCAATCGCTCGTCCTCGCTGCCTGCCGTTTGCGGCAGAGTCTGCCCGCAGGAGACGCAATGCGAATCCAAGTGCGTACGCGGCATCAAGGGCGAGAGCGTCGGCATCGGCCGCTTGGAACGCTTCGTTGCCGATTGGCACAATACCTTCAGCGCCGAGCAACCGGTGGCACCTGTCCCTAACGGTCATAGGGTTGCAATCGTCGGCTCGGGCCCCTCGGGCTTGACTTGCGCGGGCGACCTTGCCAAGCTGGGCTATGCTGTGACTGTCTTTGAGGCGCTTCACACGGCGGGGGGCGTGCTGGTGTACGGCATCCCCGAATTCCGTCTGCCCAAGGCCATTGTGGCGCGCGAGGTCGAAACGCTCAAATCTCTTGGCGTGAAGATCGAAACCAACGTCGTCATCGGCAAGACGCTGACCGTCGACGAGCTGTTTGATATGGGCTACGAGGCCGTGTTCATCGGCTCGGGCGC
>SVRN01000059.1 GCA_015064805.1 Oscillospiraceae bacterium | reverse complement strand
TGGCGCTGGCCGCCAGTGAAAAAATATATGAATGCCGCGAAAAGCTGGCTGACTATTTTCACGCCTCCTCGGCCGAGCAGGTCGTTTTCACGCTGAACGCCACCTACGCGATCAACTGGCTGCTCAAAGGGCTTTTGCACCAAGGCGACCACGTGCTGATCTCGGATATGGAGCACAACGCCGTGTGGCGCCCTATTGAGCGAATGGCGCGTGACGGTATCATCACCTACGACGTCTTCCCCACCATGCTCTCCGACGAGGATGCCCGCCTTGCCCGCAATCCGACACGCATCTGCGCGCGCATTGCCGCACGCCTCAAGCCCAACACGCGGGCAGTCATTTGCTCCCATCAATCCAATATTTGCTCGGCTCACTTGCCGCTTGCCCAGATCGGCGCCTTCTGTCGCCGCCACAATCTTTTGTTTTTGGTCGACGCCTCGCAATCAGCGGGACATTTGCCCATCGACATGAAGGCAATGTGCATCGACGGTCTGTGCGCGCCCGCGCATAAGGGAATGTACGGCATTCAAGGCTGCGGCTTTGCTGTTTTGGGTGAGGGTCTGTGCCCCGACACGCTGATCGAAGGCGGTAGCGGCTACGCTTCTCTGGATGCCGCCATGCCCGATATGCTCCCCGAGCGCGGCGAGGCGGGAACGCTCCCCACCCCCGCCATTGCAGGACTTTGCGCAGGCGTATCCTACCTTGCTCACAGGGATATTGCTCATATCGCGGCACACGATCGTATGCTGTTCCGCCGCTTGAACGAACAGCTACAGTCGCTTCCCCGCTATCACGTCTATCTACCCGAGCACGAGGGATCGACGCTGATGTTCCACCGCGATAGCGTTTCGTCCGATAAGATCGGGCAATACCTCGCAGGGCGCGGCATTTGCGTGCGAACGGGCTATCATTGCGCCGCACTCGGTCACAAAACGCTGCAAACGCCCGACGGCGGCGGTGTGCGGGTCAGCTTTGGGGCGTTCAACCGTGAACGAGACGTGGATATGCTATATAGCGCGTTACGGGAAATGGAGCGCGAAATAACGTAAAGGGAGCTTCCGCTGAAGGAGCTCCCTTTGACCGTATTACTTTCCGATCGCCGTGAACGCTTCGTCGGCAATCTCGATGGTTTCGCGGATGTCCTCGTCGGACAGCGCGGCGTTGATAAAATGGTTGTGGTGGTTGGTGAAATAAACACCGCGGCGGACGCATTCGGAGATCCATCTCTGGTGCAGCATGAGCGAAGGATCGTCAGCCAGTCGCAGATAGAACAGCGACGGCACGCCCGACACGTGTATATCAAGTCCGTGCTTGGTCGCGGTCTCGATCAGACCCGTCTTGAGCTTTTCGCCCTTTTCAATGAGGATGCGGGGCGAGTCGATGCGCTTCATCTTTTCGATGCAGGCAATACCTGCCGCAAACGGTACGGCACTCATCCAGTAGCTGCCCGTGTAGGAAAGACCCGACACGGTCGTCTTGAGGAAATCCTTACCGCACAAGGCAGACACGTTGTAGCCGTTGGCAATCGCCTTGCAGAAGCAGATCAGATCAGCCTCAAAGCCGAAATAGTGGTCAGAGCCTGCCAGATCCAGACGGAAGCCCGCACGCACGTCGTCGACGATCAGGATGGTTCCGTTTTCATCGCACAGCTTGCGTACCGTCTGCCAGAAGGCCTGTGCAGGCAGGATATTGTCCGCGAAGTTGCCGTGCATATAGGGCTGACCGATGACAGCCGCGATCTGTCCGCGATTGTTCTCGAACACCTCGCGTAGCGCGTCGGCATCGTTCCAGTCAACGTAGATGTTGTGCATGACGTCCTCGGGCATGATACCCGCGTAGTCGATCTTTTGGGTCCAGGGAGAGACGCCGTGGTAGTATCCCTTGAAGAAAACGATCTTCTTGCGGCGGGTGTGTGCGCGAGCAGTCATGACGGCCAGCGAGGTCACGTCATTGCCGTTTTTGGCAAAGAAGGCCCAGTCGGCACTCTTGACGGTATCGACCATCAGATCGGCAAAGTCGATCATGACGGGCGAAGGTGCGGTGGTGCAGTCGCCCTTCTCTCTCTGACGGGCGGCCGCCTCGTCAACGTCGGGGTCGTTGTAGCCCAGAATGTTGGGGCCGTAGGCGCACATATAGTCAATGAAGCGGTTGCCGTCCACGTCCCAGAAATACGAGCCCTTGGCACGGTCGCAATACTTGGGGTACGCGTCGATCGGGATATGGCAGCCCTCGGCAGGACCGAGGTGACCGTAAATACCCGCGGGGATGACGTTCATCGCGCGGCGGATCAGCTCCATGCTTTTATCAAAGGTATATATCGGATGCATATGTTCCCTCCTTACGCAAGATACAGACCGACGCGGTCTAAAATGCGATTGATATTGTCCAGCTGTGAGATCATGCCGCCCATGCGCAGCTTACCGTCGCAAATGAGCGTGAAGGAGGACGCCACGCCGTCAAAAAGCCCACGCGCGTTATGTACGCCTTCAAATTCCATCAGCGACATGGGGGCGTCGGTGTCGGTGTGCACCGTCGTCAGGTGATGATCCTTGGCCGCGATATGCGCCGCCGTCAGCACTTCACCGTTCTCGGTAATGGCCATGCGAACGTTACCGTCCACGATATAAGACGCACTTGCCTTGCCTACCTTGTCCTCGTTGCCGATCTGGGAAACGGCACCTGTGATCACGTGGAACATCAGCAAAGTCGAGGTACGATAGAACTGCTCGTCCTTCAGATCCTCCTTACCGGGGCGCAGATACTTGGAGAGCAGATCGGTCAGCTTGATAAAGGGACCGAGCAAAAAGCCGATCTTGGTAAATCCCTTGGAGGGGATGGGAGTAACAGTCCCGTCGATCATACCGTTGAATTTTTCGGGGTTTTTGAAGGGCAACTTGATGTCGCACTTGCCGCAACCCTCAGTAACAGTAATTCTACCGTTGTCGAAATGCAGCACGCCGGCAGGCCCGCCCTTGACCTCGATGCCGAGCGAGATGGTCTTTCCCGCGATGATCTCGCGCGCCTCGTCCGACAACTCGCACAGCGAGGGCAACGCACCCAGCACGGCGAACAGATTGATGAACGACATGGTTCTTGCGTCTGTTTGTCTCATAAATTTGTCCTTTCACGCGGCATAGCCGCCACTCTTTCACAAGCGGGAGCGCAATCACGCCCCCGCTGATGTTTTTTTAGTTTCCTGCGCCCAGCACGATATTGACGCTGGATGCTTTACCGTCGCGCACGAATTCGAGCGTCACGGTATCGCCTACGCTGCACTCGTACAGATACTCGCGCAAGACCTCAAACGAAGTCACGGCCACACCGTCAATGGCGGTGATAATATCGTTGACCTGTACCTTGCCGAATGCGTCGACGTTTTCCTCCACCTTGGTCACCATCCATCCGCTGGCATCGGCGCGGAAGCTTCCCTCCGTCGTCGCGGCCTGCTCTTCGGTGAGAAGGTTAATGTGATCGTCCGCGAGCACGTAGTACTTATCTTTTTCAACAGGAACGCCCGTGATACCCATTTGCGGGCGAGCCGACGAAACGCCCGACTCAACGCCGTCCGTCGTTCCCGTTTCCTTCAAGGCGATCAGGAGAGGCATGGCATTATCGATCGGGATGGCAAAGCCAAGTCCCTCGTAATCCCCTGCCAGCTTGAGCGTGATAATACCAATGACCTCTCCGTGGTCATTGAACAAGGGACCTCCCGAGTTGCCGCTGTTAACGTTGGCATCGGTCTGAAGGAGCGTCATTTTTTTGATCAGCGTACCGTCCGCCTCGCGGATCTTGACGTCGCGGTTGATGGCGGACAAGCGACCGTAGGTCGAGGTCCAGCCGAATTCCATGCCCGCAGGGTGACCGATCGCAACGACGCGATCGCCCACAAGTGCATCGGACGATTTTCCGAATTTTGCGGCCGTCAAGCCTTTGGCGTTGACTTTGATAACGGCCAGATCGTCGATCTCGCTCGCGCCGATCAGCTCGGCTCTGTACTGAGTACCGTCATACATCTGCACGGAAATGTCGGTCGCACCGTCAACGACGTGGCAGTTGGTGATGATATAGCCGTCCGACGTCATCACGATGCCCGTTCCGACACCGCCGCCCGTGCTCGTTTTGACCGAGATACCAACGACGACCTGATTGCCCTGCGCCGAGATCTCCTGCATGGTCAGCGCGTCAGTATCAACCTCATCGCGGATAAAGATCTCGCGATAGCCGCCCTCTCCCGAGGGATATGACAGCGCGCCGCCCCAGCCCGTGACGAGCGTGGCAATCAAAATGAGAAAGCTGGCGGCAAAACATACGGTCATGACGATGGCGTAATTGCGAATGCCGCGACGGCGCTTGGCGGCGTTGGCTGCTTCGTCAGCCAATTGCTGCTCGGCATAGTCCCAGCGATAGACGACCTTTTCCTTCAGCCCCGGCTCGTCTTCAAAATCAATAAAGTATTCTGCCGGAAGCTCATCGTCTGCGGCATCCTGCTTGCAGGTATCGCCTTGCTCACAAGAAGAGCTCTCGCTTACCGCGGGCTCATCATTATTTGGGATTTGGTTATTTTCTTCACCCGAACAAGAGAGGTTCTCCTCGTCGGGAATACGGTTTTCATTCATACTAAAACGCTCCTTGAAGCCGCCTCTTAAGAAAGCGGCGCTTGTTTGAGTGTAAAGGAGAACTGGCAGTCCTTGCCCTCTACGCTTGTAACCCAGATATCCTCACCGTGGGCAGAAATGATGGTCTTGGAAATATACAGGCCCAATCCCGTGCCGCGACGGTCAAGTCCGCGGCTCTTGTCGCCCTTATAAAACCGATCAAACACCATGGGCAGATCCTCTGCCGCGATGCCGACGCCCTGATTATAGACCGATATCTGAATTCTGTTCTTTTTATTCTTCTCCGTTTCGCTCACGTGGCAAATGCTGACGCGCAAAATGCCCTCGTCCTGCGAAAATTTTACGGCGTTGTCACAGATATTGTAAAAAATCTGATAGATAGCGTCGTGGTCCGCCAACACCATCATACTGTCCTGATCGCACAAAAACTCAACGGCAAGCTGTTTTTCCTCGATCTGTTGCTCAAAGGAAATGAGAATCTGCCGTCCCATCTCGCAAATATCAAAGGGGGCCATGACGAACTTTCGCTCGCCCGCCTCGATCCTCGTAACGTCAAGCAAGGAAGAGACCAAGCGAGACAGTCGATGCACCTCACTCGAGATCACACCAAGATAATAATCCTGCTTTTCGGGCGGGATGACACCGTCGCGGATGGCGTCAATAAAGCCTGCGATGGTAGTCATAGGGGATCGAAGATCGTGCGAAACGTTGGCAATAAAGCTGCTTCTCGTCTTTTCTAAATTTTCCAGCGATTGCGCCATCTGGTTAAAGGCAATACCCAGCTCTGCCACCTCGTCGTTGCCGTACACCACGACTCTGCGGTCAAAGTTACCATCCGCAAAATCCTTGGCCGCATGACGCATTTCACGCAAAGGAGCGCTTACGCGCTCGGAAATGAAATACACCGCGATCAATGCCGCCAGCATGATCCAAAGGCTGGCCATAACGATCGTACGGGACATGACGTTGAGCAGTCCCATCCAATGCGCGCTGGGCGAGGATACGACGACGGTGCCGATCATCTGCCCTTCATGCATAATAGGAAGCGCGTACACCAGCTGGCTGTCCTTGATCACCTGACGGAAATAGGACGGGCTATTGACCTCAACGCCACCGCGCAGCACCAGCATCGCGTTATCAGGCAGACGAAAATCGTCCGCCACCTCAACCGCGTAGTTGCTTTGCACCGCGACGGGCGCGCCGTCCGCGTCAGTCAGAATGACCAGCATACGGTCGGTGCTGGTGGTTGCCAGCTTGAGCATCCAGTCCATGTCAGCCTCGTCCTCGGGCGGCATCAGATTGCCCTCTTGCACCTCTGCGTAAATATAGTCACGCACAGCCTCGGCGACCTGACGCGCACTGTCCATTTTGACGTCGGCAGCATAGTTGTTGACGATGCCGTAAACGACCATCAAAAACATAGACAGACACACGGTGATGATCAAAACGAATGCCAGCAAAAATTTGCCGAATACACTTTTGAACATAAACGGTTAATCAGCCCAGAATTTCAAACTTGTAGCCGACGCCCCAGACGGTCTTGAGTACCCACTTGTCCGAAACGCCCTCCAGCTTTTCGCGAAGTCTCTTGACGTGAACGTCTACCGTACGGGAGTCGCCCAGATAATCAAAGCCCCAAACCTTGTCCAGCAGCTGATCGCGGCTGAAAACGCGGTTGCAGTTGGAGGCGAGGAAATACAGCAGCTCCAGCTCCTTGGGGGGAATGTCGATGGCCTTGCCGCACAGCTTGAGCTCGTACTTTTCCTTGCTGATCTCGATGTTATCGAACTTGATCGTCTCCTTGCTGTCGCCCTGACCCGCATAGGCCTGATAGCGGCGAAGCACCGCCTTGACGCGAGCTGAAAGCTCCTTCATATCAAAGGGCTTGACGACGAAATCGTCCGCGCCCAGCTCAAGACCGAGCACCTTGTCAAACACCTCGCCCTTGGCCGTGATCATAATGATGGGCTTGCTTGACATTTCGCGGATCTCGCGGCAGACCTGCCAGCCGTCCTTTTTGGGCAGCATGATATCCAGCAGCACCAGATCGGGCGAATACATTTTAAAGAAGTTAATGCCCTCGTTACCGTCAGAGGCAATCTTGACCTCGTAGCCTTCCTTCTCCAGATAGATCTTAAGCAGATCACTGATATTGGGGTCGTCGTCCACGACCAAAATCTTTTTGTCCAGCATGCTTTGTCCTCCGTTTATTTTTCCTTGAATTGTTCGTTTCATGTGTAACTTGGGTAAATCTTCGTTCTCGATATAAAAATCATAGCACAAATATGCCATTTTCAAGTGAATATCCCCTGAAAATTTGAGCGAGAACGGCATTTTTACCACAAATTATATATTTACAGTTTATTATATCATATAAAATGCAAAAAGCCAAGAATTTTTTGTAAATATTTGTAAATGAGTGGAAAATTTTTTTGAATTTTCATTTATCTTTTGCGAAAGCCATGTACTCAAGAATGCAAAAAAGAATGCCGCATAAACTCGAAAAGAATTTATGCGGCATTC
>SVRN01000058.1 GCA_015064805.1 Oscillospiraceae bacterium | reverse complement strand
ATGAGAGGACAAGAAAAATTCACAAAGATGTGTTGAAAAAGACAAGGATACGTGATATACTAAAACTGACAACAGCCTGCAAGGCCCAAAAGGAGGATGTATCATGCAACACCCGCTTTTTATGGTAGTGAAAACTGACTTGGAACAATTGCGAACAAAAATTGCACAGGACGAGGCAATGAAGGCGCGCTACGGGGCCTTTGCCGCCCAAAAGCAAGCCTGCCTGAATGAAGAATTTTTGAGCGAGGAATACGCCAACAGCGTCTATTCCCAGCATGGTAACTATTATGAGATCGGTGCGCAGCTGCACCGTCTCGCCAACGTTTTGGGCGTGACCTACGCCGTCGAGGGCGACGAGAGGGCTGCCGCGCGTTTGCGTGACGCGATGCTGCACGTGGCCTCGTTTGAGGTCTGGACGGGCCCGCAGAACAAGGACCGTGACGTGCCTTGGCTGTCCGATCTGAGCACCACCCGCATCGCGATGGAGCTGGCCTACGGCTACGATATGATCTACGACACGCTCACGCAAGACGAGCGCGATACCATCGCCTGTGCGGTGCTGAACAAGGGCGTGATGCCCTTGCTTAAGGACTGGGTACTGCCCGAGACTCGCATTCACGCGCTGGATTCGATGGGACATAACTGGTGGTCGGTGTGCATCGGTCTTGCGGGCGCGGCCTTGTTGCCCGTGTCCGACCGTCTCGAGCCGGCCTATTTTGACTATCTGATCGGGCAGATCGAGCAGGCGCTGATCGAATTTTTGGAGTACTCCGGCTGTACGCTGTTCAATAAGGTACCCAACTACGACGAGCACAGCTTGTTTTACGAGAGCGTAGGCTATTTCTGCTACGGCACGGGCGAGCTGCTGCGCTATCTCTGGCACGCCGAGCGCTATCTGGGCAGACGCGACTCTTTGAGACGCGCGTTGCCGCCCGCGCTGGGAGAGGCCATTTTGAGCTTCGCGTATCCTTATTGTCAGGATGGGAAGAATAAGATCGGTTTTCTCAACTACGGTGACAGCGCCTATACTGCCAATATCATGCCCATGGTTCGCTGGCTGCGACTTCTCGGCTACGATACCCCCGCGCTTGCCGCCTATGCCGCGCAAACGCCCGTCGAGGAGGATATTCTTACCTTGACGGCACCTGTCAA
The DNA here is from genome assembly GCA_015064805.1 of Oscillospiraceae bacterium. Lineage (GTDB taxonomy): Bacteria > Bacillota > Clostridia > Oscillospirales > CAG-272 > SIG644. The sequence continues at coordinate 5,992 of SVRN01000058.1, read as the reverse complement.
CGCGGCTGATCTGTCTGGGTTGAATACACTTCCGACCACGGCAGTATATCCCAAGACGGGCTACGCGATCACGCGCGATTCATGGAACAACGACGCGACGCTGCTGGCCGTCAAGAGCGGATACACGTGGAATCACGCGCACGCCGATGCGGGAAGCTTTATTCTGTACGATCGCGGCGCGCCCTTGCTCATCGACAGCGGCAGCTGTTCCTACGGTGACAAGCTGTACCGCTCCTACTATTGCAAGGATATTTCGCATAACGTCCTGCTCGTCGGCGGCGAGGGACAGCGCTACGAGGAGCAGATCCGCGGCAGTAAATTTTCGGGCTGTATCAGTGAGCATTACGAAAAAGACGGTCTGTTTTACGTACAGGCCGATGCGACGGGGCCCATGGCACATCTGTGCAGCCGCATGTATCGCAATTTTATCTGGCTGGATCACAGCATTCTGGTTATCGTGGACGACGTGCTGTGCCACGAGCCGAACACCGTCCAGTTTTTGCTTCATTACGACGGTGATCAACGTGCTTGCGAAGACAGCAGCGTGCTGATCACGGGCGCACGTAGCCATGCCAAGCTATATACCGAAATGCAAATAGAAAGCCGAGAAGGCTATCTTTCGAGCCGCTACGGCTACGGAACGGTGCCGGGTGGCCCCGCCAGTCCGTGCGAATATCTGTGCTTGTCCACACCGCGCACCGACCGCGTGCATTCGCTGATGAACGTCATTGCCTTGAACGATGCGGCGGACGGGCTGTCCGTCGAGCGCCTTGCGGGCAGGGAGTGTGTTGGCATTCGCCTGACGCTTGGCGACAAACAGCGAGAGCTGTGGTACAACCTGCGTGCCGACGGACGGAGAATGCATATCAATTCCAACAATACGTTGGGCTCGTGGGATACCGACGCCTATTTGCTCATGATCGAGCGGTGCGGTGACGATGAACGCATATTTATGGTCTCGGGCAGTTATCTGCGCCGCGACGGGCAAGCGCGCTTTGGCGCCTTCCGCAAGACCACGGGCTATATCGAGTAAAGAAGGGAGCCGTTTATGGCAAACATTTTAGACTATCTGGATTGGCGAGGGGACGTTCCGTTTTCGGTTTCTCCTCTCAACGAGGTGGACAACCTGATCTTTTCGCAGTTGTCCTTTATTGATCTGGAGGGCATCTTACCTGCGCGCGTCAGCGCGGGCAGTATGCCGCTACACGAGGCAGCAAGGCGCTACTTTGAGGTGCATCCCGACGATAGCGAGTCGATGGGACTGATCGTGCCCGCTGCCATTCGCACGTTGATCCGTCGTATGGCAGAGTGCGAGCGATATCGTGATCTTCAGCTGGCCGGCTACGTCAGTATCATCGATGAGAGCATTCAGAAGCAGTTCGCCGCACTGACCATTCAGATCAACGAGCGACAGCTGTACGTCACTTATCGAGGCACGGACGACACGTTGGTCGGCTGGAAGGAAAACTTCAATATGAGCTTTATGCAGGCCATTCCTGCTCAGTTGGATGCCGTGGCGTATCTCAACCACGTAGCAGCTGACACGACCCACCCGCAAATTTACGTGGGAGGGCACAGCAAAGGTGGTAATCTCGCCATTTACGCCGCCATTCACTGTGAGGAGGCGGTCAAGCCCCGTATCGTCAAGGTATACAGCAACGACGGCCCCGGGTATCATCGCGAGGTCATTGAATCCGAGGCGTACCGCACCATGGCCGATCGCATCGTCAATATCGTGCCTCAGACCTCCGTCATCGGGCGACTGCTTGAGCATGACGAATGTTATACCGTGGTTCAAAGCTCGGCGACCGGGCTTTGGCAGCACGACGGCTTTTCATGGGAGGTCAAGGGGAGGAAATTCGTGGACGCGCCTGCGTTGACGGCCGAGAGCGAGCGGATCGAGCGCTCGGTCAAAAAATGGATCGCAGATATGGACGATGCTCAAAGGCAAGCGTTTGTTGAAGCGTTTTATCACGTGCTGACCTCGACCAACGCCAAAACGCTGACCGATCTGACGCGCGACCGTAACTGGTTCTGGCAGCTTATGACCAACAGCGAGCTGTCCGAGTCGCGCAAGACGGTGATGGCGGGCTTGTCCCAGTTGACGGGCGAGGCAGGGCGGCTTTGGATTGACGAGCTGAAGGCGAAAAAAGCAGAAGGCACCGAGCAAAAGCAAGGGGCTGAGTCTGCGAAAAAAACAGTCGCCAAGATAAAAAAGCCTACTACCTCGACAGCACCCAAAGCAAAGAGCCAGGCGAAAAAACCGACGACAAATACGGCCACCACTCCCAAAAAGAAAGCCCAGCAGGTGATCAAGGGTATCATCGAAACGGCCGAAAGCCGCGTGAAATCCATACCCGCCCCCAAGCGTCAATCCCCCAAAAAGACGACAACAAAGAAAAGCGAAAGCAAGCCCTCGGACAAACCCGAACAAAAATAAAAAGTATCACCGCACGCGCTGTGCGGTGATACTTTTTTATGATTCGCCGTCGTAAAACGAGGGCGGGAAGGGGTTTTCTTCGGGGGGCGGCTGGCGACGCGAGGAGGCACTGCTGTAGTAGGGCGCACGCGGGGCGCTCGGCGCTTTGCGCGGACGGTCGAAATCGAACACCGCGCGGCCGTTTTCCAGCTTGAGAGCCGCATCGAACGTCTTGCCCGTGTGAGGCGAGCGGAAGCCCGAAATGACGGGGGTTTTGCCCTCGGTCAGAAGGGCGCGGACGTGCTCGGTGCTGATGGGATGTGAGCAGATCACCAAATTGATGCTGAACTTGCACCCATTTTCTTTATACCCCGCACAGCCGTAGAAGTTGCGGAAGCGGCGGATCTCACTGCCGCAAAGTGGGCAGTGACCAATAACGTCACCGAAAAATCCGATGTCGTCGGTTGCATCCTTGCCTTGCGCAAATACCTCCGCGATCTCGCGCGTGGCAATGGCAACGCTGTCCTCGACCGCCATCTGACCGCGGAATACCCGCTTAAGGGCGCGGCCCATGTCGCTCGTTTTGTATTTATCCATGCTGATGTGCAGTCGGTCGAGCGATTCGATCAGGAAAATGCCATCGGGCTGGATGGTGTAGACGTCCTTTTTCAGAGCGATATAATTGCTGTTGCGGGCGTTGTCGATGATGCCGGTACGAGTGGCCTCGGTGCCAAGCTCCACGCCCTCGAGCATGGCCTTGTATTCCTCGGCGTCGTCCTCACCGACACGGTCGGCCAAAACGGACAGATCCGCGCCTGCGGCACGCTCCTCCTTGAAGGGATTTTTGAGGTAGTTGTTGAGCGTTTCAATGGTATAATGACGGGGCGGCGTCGTTTCCTTGGGCGTCGGCTTGAAGTCGGTCACGACTACGTCGCCTTTCTTGAGCGAGGGAAGGATCTTATCCTTTTGGGTGTAGTCGTCGTATTTGGTCCAGCCCTTCTCAAGCATGACCATGCCCTTGAGAGTAAAGGTCTCAAGCTCACCGACCGAAATGGTGATCTCGGTGCGGCTGACCACGCAATCCTCGGCGCAAAAGACGGCAACGAAACGGCGGAAGACCGTCGAATAGACCTGCATCTCGCGCTCGGATAGCTGGCTCTTGTTGGGAATCTTGTAGGTTGGCGTCAAGGCCGAGTGCGACTCGATCTTGCTATCGTCGAAAATCGTTTTGGAATCCTTGAATTTCACGGGATAGCCGACCTTGGCGACGTTGGCAAGGATCTGCTTGATCTTGTCCTTTTCCGCCGTTGCGAGATACTCCGAGTTGGTACGGGGGTAGGTCAGGTATCCTTGCTCGTACAGCTTTTGGATGATCTCGAGCGAGTCCGCCATGGACATTTTGTATTTTTTGCCCAGTACGTTTTGCAGCTTGGAAAGCGAATACAGCTTACCTGGCGGTAGCTTGTCTTTTTTGTTTTTGACGCCCGTGACGACGGCGGGCAGGGCGTTATAGGTATCGCACAGCTTTTGCGCGGCTGCGAGCTGTGCGGCTTCGTTGTCGCCCTCGAATTTGGTCTTGGAGGTCAGCTCGATCTCCTCACCGTTGGTTTTTTCCTTGCTGACCACGGCAAAATACTTGCCGGGTACGAAATTCTTGATGGCCATATCGCGCTCGTAAATGGCGCGCACGATGGGCACGATCACGCGGCCGACGCGTAATAGTGAACCCATACGAAGCGTGGCGTAGCGAGTCAGGTTGACGCCGTACAGCCAGTCGATGTAGGTGCGGGCAAAGCCCTCGCTCGCGAGATTGTCGTATTCGCTTTCGTCCTTCATTTCCGTCAGCGCACGCGCGACCGTCTGGGGCGTCTGGTCGGGCAACCAAAGACGCACTTGGCGGCGGCTGGCTTTATTTTCGGGGCGCAGGGCGTGCTGAATACAAAGACGAACGATGATCTCACCCTCGCGGTCAGCGTCTCCTGCGTTGGCGATGGCGTCTACGTCGGGGCGGTTGCAAAGCGACTCCAAAATACCGAATTGCTTTCTTACGCCCGCGTCGACCTTGCCGCCCTTGCCCTCGCGACGAAGCTCAAAGCGAAATTCGCTCGGGAAGCAGGGAAGGTTGTCCATCGTCCAGCGCTCGGTGCGCTTTTCGGGGGGCAGATAGCTTTCAATGTCACAAAGCGAAAACAGATGTCCAAACGCCCAGGACACCAGATAGCCACAGCCCTCCAGGTATCCGTCGCGGCGAACCATTTTTCCGCTTTGCCCGGCTTGCGCTACGGCGTATTCAATTCCTGCCGCAATGTTGCGGGCAAGGCTGGGCTTTTCGGCAATGATGAGAACCATAGCGCACTCCTTTCACGTTTCATACTTTATACAGTATACCATATTTGCGCCCGAAATGCAAGCAAATTAGAAAATCTCCCACGGCAAAAACCGTGGGAGATTAATATTACTGTACGTAAACGAAAATGCTGCGGCCGGGCAGTGTGAGCTGACCCTGCGCGGTCGAAATCACTTCGCCGCCTGCCTGCGTCTTGTCGGCAACCAGCTTCCATTCGCCCTGCAACGTGTAGGGCATGGGACCGGTAGTGGGGTTGATCAGCACGAGTGCTGTCTCGCCTTTGTCGTTTTCAAACTTAACCGCCAGCTGTCCGCTGCCGAGATCCTCAAAGGTCACGACGGATGCGGTGTCGCGGAAGATGCAGTAGGTCTTTCTCATCTCGATCAGACCCTTGTAGTACTGCATCATCGCGTATGCGTTCGAGTCGGGCGTGAGAGCATCCCAGTCGATGTTATTGATGGCATCGCTGGACTTGTAGCTGTTTTCGTCGCCGTCCTTGGTGCGAAGCATTTCCTCACCTGCCTGCATAAAGGGCGTACCCTTGGAGATCATCAGAATGGCCGCGCCCAGGCGGTTCATGTCGATGCGCTCCTCCTCAAGATTGCCCGCGTTGGAAAGTGCCAGCTTATCCCAGAGGGTGTGGTTGTCGTGGGCGCTCATGTAGTTGATGACCATTGCGTTCTCAACTCGCCAGCCGTTGCCTGCGATCATACCGCCGCTGATACCGAACTTGATCTTGGCCGCATTCGCAGAGGCCGCACCGCTGATGTAGCCCTGGGAGAGCTTATCGAACACGCTGCCCTTCAGACCGTCGCGGATGGCGTCGTTGAAGACGGCAACGGAGCCGATGGCATCGCCCGTGGGCTTGATCTGACTGATGTTGCTCTGGTTGGCCTGGGGACTGCTGTCAATGGTCGCGCCCATCGTCCAGCCCTCGCCGTAAATGATAGCCTCGGAATTGACCGAGTGAACGGCCGCCTCTACCTTCTTCATGGTTTCCAGGTCATGCAGACCCATCAGGTCGTAACGGAAGCCGTCGAGATTGTACTCGGTTGCCCAGTACTTGACGCTGTCAACCATGAACTTGCCGTACATATAACGCTCGGAGGCGGTGTCGTTGCCACAGCCCGATGCGCTGGAGTTGGCACCCGTGGAGGTGTAACGGTAATAGTAGTAGGGAACGATGCGATTGAAGGCGCTGTTGGCGTCGTAGGTGTGGTTATAGA
>SVRN01000057.1 GCA_015064805.1 Oscillospiraceae bacterium | reverse complement strand
GCGAGCGTATTTTTGGTCCGACCAAGGATGGCGCTTGTATGTGCGGCAAGTATAAGAACTCGCACACCAAGGAAGTCATCAAGTGCGAAAAGTGCGGCGTTGACGTTACCACCAAGAAGGTGCGTCGTGAGCGTATGGGTCATATCGAGCTTGCTTGCCCGGTGTCTCACATCTGGTATTTCAAGGCGATCCCTTCCCGCATGGCACTGATTCTGGATATTTCTCCTAAGCTGCTCGAGCAGGTGCTGTACTTTGCTGAGAACGTTGTGCTGGATCCCGGTACGACGCCTCTGGTCAAGGGCACCGTGCTGTCCGAAAAGCAGCTCGAGGAATACCGCGAAATGTATGCAAACGCTTTCCGCGTCGGTATGGGCGCGGAGGCGATCAAGGAATTGCTCCGCGACATCGGTCTTGGCAAGGACCAGATCGATCGCCGCAACGAGCTTGAAGCAAAGAAAGAGCTGACCGAGGAAGAGAAGGCAGAGCTTGAGCATCTGCATCGCGTCGGTATCTTCAATCTGGCTGAGGAGCTCAAGACTGACCTGGTCACCGCAACGGGTCAGAAGAAGACGCGCATCATCAAGCGTCTGGAGGTTGTTGAGGCGTTCCGCAAGTCGGGCAACCACCTGGATTGGATGATCCTGGACGTCGTTCCCGTTCTGCCCGCCGATATCCGTCCTATGGTTCAGCTGGACGGTGGCCGCTTTGCTTGTTCTGACCTGAACGAGCTGTACCGCCGCGTTATCAGCCGTAACAACCGTCTGAAGAAGCTGCTCGAGATCCGCACCCCCGAGATCGTGGTGCGTAACGAGAAGAGAATGCTGCAGGAGGCTGTCGACGCTCTGATCGACAACGGCCGCCGCGGCAAGCCCGTTACGGGCGCGTCCAACAGACCTCTGAAGTCTCTGTCCGAGATGCTCAGAGGTAAGCAGGGCCGCTTCCGTCAGAACCTGCTGGGTAAGCGTGTCGACTATTCCGGTCGTTCCGTTATCGTCGTTGGTCCTAACCTTAAGATCTATCAGTGCGGTCTGCCTAAGGAAATGGCAATCGAGCTGTTCAAGCCCTTCGTTATCAAGAGACTGGTCGAGATGCAGAAGGCAACCAACGTCAAGGACGCACAGAAGAAGATCGACAAGGCATACGAGAACTCCTGCGTCTGGGATGCTCTCGAGAACGTTATCAAGGAGCACCCCGTCCTTCTGAACCGTGCACCTACGCTGCACCGTCTGTCCATTCAGGCGTTCGAGCCCGTGCTGGTTGAAGGCCGTGCCATCAAGCTGCACCCGCTGGTATGTCCCGCATTCAACGCAGACTTTGACGGCGACCAGATGCCCGTACACGTTCCTCTGTCCGCAGAGGCACAGGCTGAGGCAAGATTCCTCATGCTGTCCGCAAACAACCTGCTCAAGCCCATGAACGGTCGTGCCGTTACGGTTCCTTCGCAGGATATGATTCTGGGTTCGTACTACCTGACCATGCTCAAGGAGGGTGAACCCGGCGAGGGTCACTGCTTCCGCGACTACAACGAGGCGCTGATGGCTTATACCAACGGTGAGCTCGGCCTGCACGCACTGTGTAAGGTTCGCGTAGCGAAGGAGATCGACGGTGTCGTTCGTCACAAGACCATCGAAACGACGCTGGGCCGCCTGATCTTCAACCAGCCCATTCCTCAGGACCTGGGCTTTGTGGATCGCAGCAACCCCGAAAACGAGTTCAAGCTGGAAGTTGAATTCGTGACCAAGAAAAAGCAGCTCGGTCAGATCATCGACTTCTGCATCAAGAAGCACGGTTCTGCAGAGTGTGCACAGATGCTGGACGCCATCAAGGAGATGGGCTACAAGTATTCGACTCGTGCCTCCTTCTCCATCTCGGTTTACGATATGACCATCCCCAAGGAAAAGCCCGCATACCTGGCTGAGGCTCAGAAGAAGGTTGATATCATCTTCAAGCACTACCTGCGCGGTGAGCTGTCCGAGGAAGAGCGTTATAACAATGTAATCAAGATCTGGGAGCAGACGACGGGCGACGTTACGGCGGCGCTGCAGAACAGCTTCTCCACCTTCAACCCCATTAAGATCATGTCGGATTCCGGTGCCCGTGGTTCGATCGCTCAGATGCGTCAGCTGGCAGGTATGCGTGGCCTGATGTTCTCCACCGATGGTAAGACCATCGAAATTCCCATTAAGTCCAACTTCCGCGAAGGTATGAAGATCCTCGAGTACTTCATGGGTGCTAAGGGTTCGCGTAAATCGCTGTCCGATACCGCTTTGCGTACCGCAGACTCGGGTTATTTGACGCGTCGTCTTGTTGACGTTTCGCACAACGTTATCATCCGTGAGGAGAAGTGCGACACGACCAAGGGTGCTTGGGTCAACGCCATCGTAGATGAAAAGGATAAGAACGTACTCGAATCTCTTGAGGACCGTATCGTTGGCCGTTATACCATCGGTGAGGTCGTCAATCCCACCACGGGCGAGGTCATCGTCGGCGACGACGAGATGATCAGCGAGGAGCAGGCAGCTGCTATCGTCAAGGCAGGCATTGATAAGGTATATATCCGTACCGTTATCCAGTGCCATGCGAAGGACGGTATCTGCGCTCGTTGCTACGGTGCTGACCTGGCATCGGGTCTGCCCGTCAACGTTGGCGAGGCCGTTGGTATCATCGCGGCACAGTCCATCGGTGAGCCCGGTACCCAGCTGACCATGAGAACCTTCCACTCCGGTGGTGTCGCAGGCTCGGATATTACCCAGGGTCTGCCTCGTGTCGAAGAGCTGTTCGAGGCACGTCAGCCCAAAAAGCCGGCCATCATGACCGAGCACTCGGGTGTTGCCCGTATTCAGGTTGGTGAGATGCCCGGTATCAACGAGGTTCACATCCACTCCGAAGAGACGGGTGAGCTGGTCAAGTACGTCATTCCTTACGGTATGCGTCTGGCTATCCTTGACGGCGATCGCGTCGTTCGCGGTCAGGGTCTGACCGACGGTAACAAGGCTCCCGCAGACATCATGCGTATTCTGGGCCTGAACGCCGTTTACGAGTATATCATCAAGGAAATTCAGCGCGTTTACCGTTCGCAGTCTTGTGACGTAAACGATAAGCACATCGAAATCATCGCTCGTCAGATGACGCGCAAGATGCGTATCGAAGACAACGGTGATACGGAGCTGTTGCAGGGCGCACTGGTCGACATTATGGAGCTTGAAGAGGCAAACAACCTCATCGAGGCTCGCGTCAATGCCGGCGAGGATACGCTTAAGCCTGCCGTTGGTAGCCCCGTACTGCTGGGTATCACCAAGGCATCGCTGCAGACCACCTCGTTCATGTCCGCTGCGTCCTTCCAGGAAACCACCAAGGTGCTCACCGAGGCTGCTATCTGCGGTAAGGTCGACCACCTGTGCGGCCTCAAGGAAAACGTTATCATCGGTAAGCTCATTCCCGCAGGCACGGGTCTTTCCTGCTACCGTGGTATCGAGGTTAAGCGCAACGAGGAGTCCGAGGAGGCAGACGAGCTGCTCGACGGCGAATTTGCTTCTGTCGTGGCACAGGCTGAATAATAAAAATCACGAGGGAAAACCCATGCGGGTTTTCCCTCGTTTTTTGCTTGCGACAAGTCTCGTCACGCTTTGACATTTTTCTCCCTTGTTGCATACATTGTATTGAGGCGGTATGCCGCCTCGAAGGGAGGAATATGATTTGAATAATATGCAGGATCTGACGCAAAAGGAGCGCGTCGAGGAAGGGCTGTTGGATCAGCTGATCAGCGGATGCAAGTGCGACGTTGTTCCCGCATGGCAGGCGCATGGTGATGGTGTGGTTCTGCCCAATTCGAGCAACTGCGGCACGTGTGACTGCGACCGTGATGAGCAAGCAAAGGTGTGCGGCTTTGGCGTGGAAAACGCCGTGCTTGCCGCGGTCTGGGCGCCACTCAACCGCTTTGAGGGTATCTATGATACGGACACCGCATGGCGCAGAGGCACCATGTTTGCGGCGTTGGATAAGCCGTTTTACGGCGGACAGAAGGAGGTAGACTGTCGTGGGAATGAGAGATAACAACTACGCGTACACGCGCCATGGTGGGCGGCGCCTTGGCGGTTGCTGTCAGGAGGATCGGCGTGAGAATCGTTCGGAGGAGCGCGGCTGCGGCTGTGGTCGCTCGGGACGCGGTGCTTACGGCGGCAATCGCGGCACGTACGAGCGCTATGAGAAATACGATCGCACGGATGAGCGGAGCGGCTGTGGTTGCAGGGATAACGACCTGCCTGCACGCTCGGGCTGCGGCGAGTGTCACGAGCTGATGAACCGCCTGCAAAAGCTGGACTTTTCCATTCAGGAAACGGTGCTGTATCTGGATGCGTATCCCGATTGTTGCGAGGCAAAGAATTACTATCATCAACTGGTCAAGGAACGCAAAGAAGTTGCGCATGCGTACGAGAAGGCGTGTGGGCCGCTTTGCGCTATGGGTAACGTCAGCACGAGTAGCTGGGATTGGACGCGGGCGCCCTGGCCCTGGCACCCCGATTTTCCCGGTAACGGCAAGGCGTAAGGAGGTATAACGTATGTGGATTTATCAGAAGAAATTGCAATATCCCGTTCGCATCAAGAACCCCAATCCCGCGTTGGCGTCTATGATCATCAGCCAAGTCGGCGGTCCTGACGGGGAGCTCAGCGCCTCCATGCGCTATCTTCATCAGCGGTATTCCATGCCCGACGGTGACGTCGTTGGCATGCTGACGGACATCGGCAGCGAAGAGCTCGGCCACCTTGAGATGGTTTCGGCCATCATCCACCAGCTGACCCGCAATATCCGCGAGGATAAGCTGATGGATACGCCCTTTGCCCCCTATTTCGTCGACCATACCACGGGCGTGTACCCCGTATCCGCCTCGGGCGTGCCCAACGATCTGAAGTACGTTGGCGTCAAGGGCGATCCTATCGCCGATCTGAACGAGGACTTGGCGGCAGAGGGGGCAATACCGTCGGGACGAGTTTTTGAAAAACGAAATGGTAAAATAACGATAAAATGGGTATATCGGCTACCTCCCGTTTCAAGCCGTAAAAAACAAAACAAGAGCGACGCAAAACTGCATCGCCCTTGTTTTGTATTGCGTTTTAGCGAGCAAAGAGCCCGAGGACACCGTCGACCACAAGCAAAATGCCTGCGACGAGGATCATGACGCTGAGTGCGTTACCGAAGGCGAGCATCAGACCGACCACGACGGTGAAGATGGGGAACAAAATGCTAAGCAACGTTTTCTTGCTTCTCTTGAGCGCATCGACGAGGGATACGACACCCTTGACGGCGATCAGAATACCCAGCACCAGCAGAACGATGTGTGCGACTGTCCAACCGAGGACCAAAACAGCGACACCGATGATGACGCTGACGACACCGCCCAGTACGTTTCTTTTGATCAAATCGAGAATACCAGAGATGACGAAGAATACGCCTGCTGCCGTCATTGCCCAGCCCAGCGTCTGGTCACGGAAGACGATAAGAAGAGCACCGATGATGATGTAGAGCAGAGAAGTAAAGAAAGAGGAATTTTTCTTTTTTGCCATAAGAAAGCTCCTTTCGCTTTTTTTCAATTATATCATAAATATGTCAGTTTTTCAATCATGCAGACGAAATTTTTTTGTTTTTGTCGCGCTTGCGTCCGAAAAAGTAATTCTTGCAATTCAGGATGGGGTTTGATATAATATAAATAGAAGCGAGGCTTTATGCCCGCGAAAAGGAGACGAATTATGATCAGACGCGCAAAACAAAAAGACATACCAAAGCTCGCAGACCTGCTCTCGCAGGTGGATCTGGTGCATCATAACGGTCGCCCCGACATTTTCAAGATCGGACGAAAATACAACGACGAAGAGCTCAAAGCCATGCTGACGGACGAGCGAAGGCCCATTCTGGTGGCGGTAGACGAGCAGGACGAGGTCATGGGATACTGCTTTTGCATCTATCAGCGTCACGAGAACGACGCAGTGCTGACCGATATCAAAACGCTGTATATCGACGATCTTTGCGTGGACGAAGGGCTGCGCGGTCGTCATGTGGGAAAAGAGCTCTATGAGGCGGCGGTGGCGATGGCCAAGGAGAGTGGCTGCTACAATCTTACGCTCAACGTGTGGAGCTGTAACTCCTCGGCGCTTCGATTTTACGAGAGCTGCGGGCTTGTGCCGCAGAAGATCGGCATGGAGCTGATCCTGTGATGAAAACAACGTGAGGATACAAGGAGGACGGATATGAAGGACGGAAAATTGTGTATTCTCGTCGCTGACGACGAAAAGGAGATCCGCGACGTATTGGCGCTGTTACTCACAGGCGAGGGCTATAGCGTTGTGACGGCAGAAAACGGTCGCGCGGCATTGGCAAATGCGAGTGAGGAGATCGATCTGTATATTCTTGACGTCAATATGCCCGATACCACGGGCTTTACGGTGGGGGCAGAGCTTCGCAGAAGAAGCGAAACGCCCATCATTTTCCTGACCGCTTATTCGGGCGAATCGGACAAGGTCATGGGCTTTTCCGTCGGCGCGGACGACTATATCGTCAAGCCCTTTTCCGGCGTCGAGCTGCTCATGCGCGTCAAGGCTATTTTGCGCCGCCGTGTCGCGCGTCCGAGTGAGAGCGAGGTCGTGCAGGGCAATCGCCTGGCGCTGGGGGACGTGTATCTCGATCTTGACAGCCAGGCGGTTATCAAGGGCGGTGAGAGCATCGCGCTGACCTATACCGAGTTTAAGATATTGGAGCTTCTGCTGACCAACCGCAAGCGCATTTTTTCGCTCGATATGATCTATCAGAGTATATGGAACGAAAACGCCGTTGGTGACGGCGCCATTATGGTGCATATCAAAAATATCAGAAAAAAGCTGGGAGACGACTCCAGAAATCCTGCCTATATCAAGACCGCGTGGGGAAGGGGGTATTACGTTGACTGATCGAACGACCAAGCGACGCAAGCTCTCCTACCAAATGCTCGGCATCGTCGCCATCTGCCTTGTCAGCGCCTCCCTTTTGTTTTTGTTTTTGCTGTACGCAGGCGTCGGCGTGGTGGAGGAATATTGCTGGAGTAACGACATTATTTTGGACGAGGATCAATACTATCAGCTGGATAACACGATGTTCAGCATCAGCCTGATCACCTCCGTCGTCTTTTTCATTATTTTGTTTCTCTCGTTGTTCGGCGATCGACTGGCCTATATTCGTACCATCATCAAAGGGGTGGACACCCTGCAAAAGGGCGAGTACGGCCACCGCGTTC
>SVRN01000056.1 GCA_015064805.1 Oscillospiraceae bacterium | reverse complement strand
TCGATCGTTTCTCCCTTTTCGTTCGCCTTGCTTTGCGCCGAGGCGATGGACGAAGGAGAAATGAACACGCGATAGGTGCTGATATTGGTGGCGATGAGCACGCCGTTTCTGTCGTAAATATTGCCGCGTCTGGCATTGACGGTGCTTTCGGTCGTCATCTGCTCGATGACCTTGGCTTGATAACGGTCGTAATCCACCGTCTGGATCCAGAAGATGCGAACCAGAAGTACAAGAAACAGACCAACCAGGACCAAACTGACCACACGAGCCCGACGCAACACACACGAATGAATCATGGAATCCTTCAAATCGAAACCTCTCTTTTTGCGTGATGTGTTTACAAGGCCAAAGGATCAAGCGTTAACGGTCTGCTCTATGATATGCGATAGTGTGGCGCGTTATGACTCGCCGTCCGAGCCGATATAGATGCCGATAGCGGAGAGCAGCGTGGAAAGTCCCATCTTGCCCTCGTCCTCGTCTTCAAAGCTCTCGACGGTATTGCCCTGCGTTTTATCTACATAAATGGAATTGACAAAGCCGGAGGGAATCATGCCGTACTGCTCGGTCGCGATGCGGTAGATCTCCAGATAATTGATCTCAGACTCCATACGGTCGGTCAAAAGCTCTGCCTCACGCTCAAGCTCGTCGACCTCATCGCTCAGATCGCTGACCTCTCTCTTGGCACTTGCCACCATGACCGAGCTGGACACGATCAGCATAAGCGATACGGCGATCACGATCAGCGTTGCGATCACGGATACGGGAACGGTACGCTTTTGACCGCGGCGGCGCTGTGCGGGATCATCCGGCTGCAGCCAATCCTTGGCAAAGGCGATGACGCGATTGGTCGTTTCCTCACGACGCTCTCGCTTGCTTTCAACCAAAGCAGTTTTTGCCTGCTTGGAATAACTCGATTCCTCCCGAGTGCGTGCCGGGACCGCCGCAACATGAGCATCCCTTGAGCTGATGCTCTGTCTTTCCTCATTCAGAGGGCGGCGTGTCCGACACGTCTCGAAGTATGCGGCAAAGTCATCAACATCCATAACCTGCCTGCCTAAATAGTTCCCATGTCGGAACTGGTCCCCCCGACCGTCGGCGCAGATCTCATCCCAGCGATAATGATTGGGCGAGATCGTCCGTGCTTCCTCCTCCATGGACTCCATTTCCTGTTTATGCTGCTCTGCCGCACGGTAAAAACCGCGGCCGCTGCATCGACGGGTCAGAGCGGTCAGGGCGGCGTTTTCACGAGCAGATACAGACTCGCTGTAAGACACACGGACCTCAGAAACCCGATTATTCAGTTCAAGTTCATCGTATGTCGCGCGTACTGTCTCTCTCATGACTTCCTCCCCTCCGGATGTGACCTCTGCCCATCGGAATACTCTATATTAATAAATGGAAATTATAGCTTGGTAATGACCCGAAGCTTTGCGCTGCGGGAACGCGGATTTTGCTCGAGCTCCGCGGTGCTCGGTAAGATCGGCTTGCGCGTTTCCACGCGAACCTTGGGTTTGTTTCCGCACACGCAAACGGGCAAGTCTCTCGGGCAGGTGCATCCCTGCGCAAGCGAAGCAAACGTCTGCTTGACGATGCGGTCTTCCAGCGAATGGAAGGTGATGATGGCCATGCGTCCGCCTGGGCGAAGCAGATTGACTGCCGACCGAATGGCGGGCTCAATCACCGAAAGCTCGGCGTTGACCTCGATGCGAATGGCCTGGAAGCTGCGCTTGGCGGGGTGATGTCCCCCTTCCTTGGCGGCTGCCGGCATCGAGCGTTTGATGATATCGACTAGCTCGCCCGTCGTCTCGATCGGGGCGATCTGTCTTGCCGCCACGATATTGGCGGCGATGCGGGAGGAGAATTTTTCCTCGCCGTACTCAAACAGAATGCGGCGCAATTCGCTCTCGCTGTATTCGTTCACCACGCGGTAGGCGGACAACGGATTTCGAGCATCCATTCTCATGTCCAACGGCGCGTCGGCGTTATAGGAAAATCCACGTTCGGGCGTGTCCAGCTGATGGGAGGACACGCCAAGGTCGAGCAACACGCCGTCGATGGCCGCGATCTCCAGCGACTCACAAACGTCGGCGATGGCTCTGAAATTGCTGCGGACGATGGTCACGCGCTCGCCATAAGGGGCAAGTCGCTGCCCTGCCGCGGCGATTGCGTTTTCATCCTGATCAATGGCGATCAAGCGTCCGTCCGTCAGGTGTGATGCGATCTCAAAGGAGTGACCGCCTCCGCCTGCCGTTCCGTCGACGTAAATGCCGTCGGGACGGATATTCAAGGCTTCGATGCACTCATCCAGCAAGACGGAACGATGGGTAAAGTCGATGGTATCGACGCTTTCGTTTCCATTCTCGCTCAAACGCGTCAGCTTTACCTTCATCAAAGCCCCCACGACTCGAGTGCCTGACGCAACGCTTCGTCATCCACGTTGTCAAGCATCGTCTGGTAATTGGCCTCTGACCAGATCTCGGCGTATTCTTCACAGCCAACGACCACGGCGTTCTTTTCGATCCCGGCATATTCAACCAGCATCGGAGGCAGAAGCACGCGTCCTTGCGAATCGGGCGTGACCTGCGCCGCACTGCGGTGCAGCAAACGCATGATCTGCTCAGCCAGCTGTCTGGGCTTCTCCTTGATGGGAGCGGTATAAGCGGCCCAACCTTCCATGGAATATACCTTGAGGCACTTCTCGCGGATATCACGGGCGATAATAAAGGTCTCGCCTAATTCCTCACGCAACTTTGCAGGCATGAAAATTCGATTTTTCGCATCCAATGAATGCCGAAATTCACCTGTCAACATATTTGTTGTGCCTCCTTTCCCTGAAACGTTGGTTTTTGCGGCCAAAATGAGTGCTTTTGGGTGATCTCGTCCCCCAATCGGGCATTTTTTCCACCACAACTCCCACCTTCGAGCCACTTTTCACCACTTTTGTGGTCTTATTATAACTCTAATAAAATGGCAAAGTCAAGCCCATTCAAGAAAATTTCTTGAAAAATTATCAGTTTTCCCGTTCGATCTTGTCAAATTTCGCCTCTGCTGTTCTTTTCCCACCCTCTTTTTGCCCTTCATTTACTTTTATATCTATAATTTCTATTTATTTCCATTTTTAGAGCATAAAATACGCTCGTATCTCACCTACGAGCGTATTTTATTTGCTTTTTCCGTTTTTCTCCACATTGCTCCCCGAGCATGGGCCGCAGTGCGCGTCATTCTCTTACATTCACCACGCCGATCGCTTATTTTTGCGACTTAGCCTTTGTTTTCATCGGTTTTTTGACACGCGTCAGCAGCGACAACAGCGCCTTTCCGTCGAACGGGATGAGCGGATAGAGATACGAGCGCCGCCCGTTGATGCCGCGATTGGTTGCCAGCAGTACGACAATGAGCGCGACGCCAATCAAAAATCCCCACACGTCAAACAGCGCCGTGAAGATGAGCAGCAGAATCCGCAGGAATTTGACTGCATAGCCAAGCTCATACGACCGCTGGGTGAAATTGGCGATGGCAACGAAGGCCATATACAAAATGACCTCGGGAATGAGCCAGCCGATGCTGACGGCGAAATCGCCCAAGATCAGTCCCCCTACGACGGAGAGCGAGTTGGACAGCATATTGGGGGTGTTGAGCGAGGCCATACGTAGGCCGTCGATCAGAAACTCGACCAACAATAGCTGGGCGATGATGGGGATCTTGCCCGTCTGCTCGGGCTGCATGAAGGACAGCCACCCGGGGACGATATCCGGATTTTTGACCATGAGATACCAAAACGGGGTAAAAAACAGCGCAAGCCAGAAAATGATCTGACGCGTAATGCGAATATAAGTGCCCGTCAGAGGGGGGAAATAGTAGTCGTTGGTTTCCTGCAAAAAGTCAAACATACTCGTTGGCAATACCATAACCTGCGGGCTGTTGTCGCACACGATGAGTACACTTCCCTCCAGCAGTTGCGCCGCCGCCGTGTCGGGGCGTTCGGTCGTTCGAATCTTGGGAAAGGGATTGTACCACTGTCGGCGGATCAGACATTCCATCAATGATTCTTGCCCCATGGAGAGCGCATCCACGCGGATGGCCTTGATTTTTTTCTTGAGCTGCTCCACGTAGGCAAGGTCGGCACGATCCTTCATATAGCAAACGCACACGTCCGTCCGCGAAACATCGCCTACTGCAAGATATTGCATGGTCAGCGCGGGATGTCGTATACGACGGCGAATGAGGGCGGTGTTGAAGATCATGGTTTCAACAAAGCCGTCACGTGCGCCCCGCATGACAAGGTCTCCCTCGGGCTCGGCCGTGTCGCGGGCAGGATAGGTCCGTGCGTCCACGATCATGACCTCGCCGCCAAAGGTCGAGCCCAGCATGATCGTCGCGCCCGAGAGCAACGAGCGCGTGATCGCCTCGCCGTCCGACGTCACCTCGGCCTCGACGTAAGGCATGTGGCCCTTCATAAAGTCGGTCGCGTTTTTGTTTTCAAGCCCCTGAAGTCCCATCAGATAAATGAGAATCTTCGTCATGGAACCGTCCTTGACAAAGCCGTCGATATAATACAGCGTCAGCTCGTCGGAGCCGACGCAAATCACCTTTTTGATCAGATCGAAATTGTCGTCCACCGAAAACGTCTCATCCATGCGGCGCACGTTGTCCTCGTAGCGCTCGCTCAACTGCAGCTCACTTGCCACGTCTGCCTCCTTGTGTCAATAAGATATGGTTAGTATGTCGCAGTGAGAAGATTTCATGCAATAAAAAAGAAACCCATAGCCATGGGTTTCTCTCATTTAATTCACTTCTCTACGATGATTTTCTGCTTGATTGCGTTCAGCACAGCCGTCTCGTCCTCAGCATCGAGAATATAGTACACGACGTAGCAGCCGTACACCTCGATGCCAGCGTTGTCGATCTTGGCCATGTCGTCGGGGCTGTAATTGGCGGCAAACGAGCGCAGATTGGCCGTTTGATCGTCAAGATACGCCTGCACCATCTCGCAAACGGCGGTAGCATCCGCGGTCGTTTCGGCGCGGAAGATGCCGAACTCATTGACGTCCGTCTCAGCACGGCTGAACATGATTGCGCAATCCACAACCTTGGCGTTTGCCTTATGCTCACCAAAATAAAATTCGTAGTGATCCACATCGGCACTCATATAGTCCTCGCTCGTACCGATCTCGGCCACAATGTTGTTGGCCAATGCAGACGGCAAGACGTTATCTACGTATTGATTTTTAGGCGTGCAGGCGCACAGCGTCAGGCAAAGAAGCGCCAACAGCACGAGCATGATTCTTTTCATAATATAATAGTCCTTCTCTTTAGTTGGTATAGCCGTGCGTGCGCAGATAATTCAAGATCTGCACGTACGCCTCGGTGGTCAGGTGGATGCCGTCGCCCGTCTGGTAGTCCGAGCGCAGATTGCCGTCGCTACCGACCAGCACCGAGGCCGTATCCACGACGTAGGCGTTATGCGCCGTAGCAATATCGGGTAGCAGCTCGTTGAGGCGCTTGATATAGCCGTTGATGGTCGCCGCGCCCTCGTGGAAGGTCGCTTGGTTGGCCGCCACGGGATAGACGGTCTGTAGCAGCACGACGGTATCGGGCGACGCTTCATGGATGGCGTCGATCAGCTTGCCGTAGGCTGTCGAGTACAGCTTTTCGTTCTTGCCAAAGGTCTGAATGCCGTTGACACCGAAATTCAATACGATATACTTGGGTCTTGCGACTGCCGCCGCGGCGGGGATAGTCATAGCTTGCCCCGTTTCGGGATAGTTGATGGTTTTTTGCAGAATATTGAGGTCCAGCGCCATGGTGTTGGACTCGTTGGACCACACCTGCTTGGTGCTCTTCCCGCCCGTCAGCACGCCGCGACTGCGCAGATGCGCCGTCGTCGACTCACCAACGAAGATCATGCTGTCGATATAGGCTTGTCCCATATCTGCCGTCGCGCCCAAAACGCGCGAGGGCTTTGCCGTGGGGATGCTGGGCGTATCATCACCGTTGGGTGCTTCCGTGTCGACGTCGTTGTTATCAACGTCGGGCTGCTCCCCCTCGTCGTCGCCCGAGCGAACCAGCGCGATCACGCCAAGCGTCAGTGCCGCGACAAGGCAAATGACGATCAGAACGGTCGCCGCCATGACGAGATAGGCGATCATTTTTCTTTGCTGCAGGGTAAACTGATTCATAGCGGTGAGACGATCCTTTCTGTACGTAGCGGTGGGAATACTCATAGTATTGCCCACGCTGACGCACGTTAAGCGGGCACCGGGACAATACGTTTATTTTTTGAATACGCTTTTATATTCGGATTTTTTAGGCTCTGCTTGCTTTTTGACACGGGCAAAGGCCAGATAGATCGCCATACAGATCCAATAAAGGACGGCAAAAAGCATCAGCATCAGCATCTTGTCTGACGCAGGTTCCCCTGCGCTGCTTGGCAGATACAACAGCAGATACGCACTTGCCGTAACGATGACGAAGTGACAGCCAAGGCGCACGCCGAACGAAGAAATATTCGCGGTGTAGATCAGGTTCGCCAGCGCGAAGCCGACGGCAAAGGCGAACACCAGCAAATAGGATTTCGTGGTGATGGCGGTTCCCTCCAGCGATCCGTCAATGGCGATATTGAGCAACAGAAACAGCATGGCGGATATCGTATAGATACGGCAGAGATGATCCGCGAATTTTTTGATGAGTTTCATATGTGAATATCGACGTCCTTTCAGCGAATTTCGTCCTTGCTGTATTGCGCGCGCGAGCCGCCGATGAATTTGGGGCGGGTACGGGCGCACAGCAAAACGGCCTCACCGACATGGTCAAGCGACAGACGGACGGGCACGGCCACGTCACGCAGATGCATACCGATGAGGGTGCCGCCAATATCCAGTCCCGCATGGGCGCGGATATGCTCGACCGCCACGGGATCCTTCATTTGCGCATACACCGCCGTAGCAAACGAACCGCCTGCATGGGGCTGAGGCAGGACGCTGACGACGTCGTAGCCGTTTTTTTCCGCGCATTCGCGCTCGATGATCAGAGCGCGGTTGAGATGCTCGCAGCACTGGGCGGCAAGATAAATGCCCTGCTCTGCCAGCACGGGCGCGATGCCTGCAAAAATGGCCTCAGCCGCCTCGGCCGACGAGCCCTTGCCGATGCGCGCACCGACGACCTCGGAGGAGGAGCAGCCCACCACCAGCACGTCGCCGCGACGCAGCTTGGCCTGGGCCAACAGCTCTTCCACAGCCGTGCGGGCTTGTTGTTTGATCGTTTCCATCATAAATTTTAACAGCCTTTCAACGTTGAAATCAAAGCGTTGCGAGCAACGAAGGGTCGCACAGCGAAACGGCCGCGCGGTCGCAAAGAATGGTCACGTCGCTATGCAGATTGAG
>SVRN01000013.1 GCA_015064805.1 Oscillospiraceae bacterium | reverse complement strand
GCGGCGGCTGGAGAAGCGCCAGCGCCGAGGCTATGGTCGGCTTTTCCAAAAAATCCTCCGACGCTCTGCGTGAGCGGGGCTGGGCGACCGTCAGCGTGGCCTATCGCTACGTCACGCGCGACGACGTTTGCCTCGACGATATCATCTCGGACTGCATGGACGCAGGCCGCTACCTGGCCCATTTTGCCGATGAGCTTGGCATCGATCCCCACCGCATCGTGACCTCGGGTCACTCGGCAGGCGGCCATCTGGCCCTTATGCTGGCCTACGCTCCCCACCGTGCTTTCGTGTCCGACTCGCCCTTTGACGCGCTGGCCGATGAATTTACCGTTGTGGCCACCGCCCCCTTGAGCGCGCCGACCATTCTCTACAACGACGAGGCGGGTTACTACCCCGACGGCTTCCCCTTCCTTGACGTCTTTCCCAAGGATCTGCCCGAGCGTGAGTTTGCGGCAGTTCGTCACCGCGACGGCCCCTTTGATTACATCACCCCTGCCAGTGTTCCGACGCTTTTGGTCTGCGGCACGCACGACGATCTCGTCTTTGCCGAGAACAGCACCCGTTTCTTTGAAAAATGCCGCACGGTAGGCGCACCCTGCCAAGTGCTGTACTCCTATTTCGGCGGCCATTGCTTCGAGCCCATGGTCGAAGGTCGTGACTCCTTCGTCAATTTCTCCCAGGTGCAGGACCATCTGATCGAATTCGTTCAAACGTTCGAGGCGTAACGCCATGACGGTCCAAAAAACGAGGACGGTCCGCCTGTGCGTGGTCGCGGGGCTGCTTCTGACGGCCATCGGCTCACTGACGTCTGTCGTCCTTCGCCCCGACGGTCTTGTTGCTGCGCTCATTCGCTCGACGCACGTGATCTGGCCGCGTCCTGCCATTTTCGGAACGTACCACCTGATCATGCTGGGGCTGTGCCTTGGCGTGATGGTTGCGATCGCGCTGCTGTATCCCAAATTTCCCCGCGAGCGGCTGGACGACTGGCTGTTCGGCGCGGGTGTAGTTTTGTTCGTTCTGGAGCTGTATAAGCAGCTGTATCATCTCGTCGTACTGACGGGCGGGGCGTTTAACTTTGGCATCCTGCCGCTTCAGTTTTGCTCGTATTCGCTCTATCTTTATTTGCTCATTCCCCTGCTCCCCCAAGGCAGATGCAAGGAAGCGCTGCTTGATTTCGTCGCGCTGTATCAGACCATGGGCGGGTGCATCGTCATGGGCTATCCGACGCTGTACGCCGAGGTGGCGCTCAGCCTGCATACCATGCTCTGGCATATCGTGATGATCGGCATTGGCGTGTTGGTTTTGCTCGTTCGCGGCTACCAGAAGCCGTATGTAAAGGAAATGCTACCCGCGACGGTGGTTTTCGTTGCCACGGTCGGCGTTGCCGTCGTGCTGAATTATGCCCTGACGCCGCTTGCGGTCGATTCTCTGCAGCCGCTCAATTTGTTTTACATCAGCCCGTATATTCAGAGTCATTATATTATTATTGGCGACGTTCAGCGCGCGTTTGGCTGGGTGGCGTCGGTGGTGGTGTATGTTTTAATGTTTGTTTTGATTGGGGCGAATACGGTGTGGCTTGTTGGGAGAGGGATCAAGGCTTTGCATAAGGATTGCTAAGGCTTTAACAACTTCTCCTACAGCCTCGCACAGCTACGCGCGCTCGGTATGCCGCAGATGCCACTTCTTGGCGCGTCCCAAGAAGTGGCGGAAGAAGGACGCCAAAGGGTCTAATGCCCTTTGGATACCCGCAACGCGCAAACGTCGCTGCGTTGTCACTCCGCTCATATTTGCGCGGAGTTGAGCATCTTCAGCTTTTGCGTTTGCAAGTTAAAGAAACTTGCAAACACGAAAGTAGCACGCAAGCAGGGTGGCAAAAAGTTTTTGCCATCTGCGACGCACCCTTGTCCAACTAATTTTTTATCAAAAACGTCTTGCCTCCTTCGACTGCCACCAAACGGGCTGTCGAGGCGCCAGCCCCTACCGAGAAAGAAAAAACTTTTTATTCCTTCGCCTGCCGCTCGTGGTGGCTATGCGGCGAGAGATGCAGTAACAGCTTATATGTTTTTCTCCTGATTCTCTTTGAAGAGCGGCAATGCCAGGGAGATCCAAGAGGGAACGTCTTGGTTCCCTTTCTTTCGCCCTTTCTTTGTGGAATGACAAAGAAAGGGCAACAAATGCTTTCCGCGAGCGCGTGCCACAGGCACAGTGTGAGCGTCCGTAGAAGAAGTTGTAAAAAATTCAGATATACCCCGAAAGGACACCCCCATGACCATCCACGGATTCCAAAAAATGACCCTCCTCGACTACCCCGGTAAGGTAGCCTGCACCCTTTTCACCGCCGCCTGCAATTTCCGTTGCCCCTTTTGCCATAACGCAGGGCTGGTGACGTGCATTTCCGCCGCCGAACGCATCGACGAGGAAGAGATCTTCGCCTACCTCAAAAAACGCCAAGGCATCCTCGACGGCGTCTGCATTACGGGCGGCGAGCCCACGCTGCAAAAGGACCTGCCCGACTTCATCCGCACCGTCCGCGACCTCGGCTATGCCGTCAAGCTCGATACCAACGGCTCCGATCCCGAGCTTTTGGCCGCGCTGATCAACGAAGGACTCGTCGATTACGTCGCCATGGATATCAAAAACACGAAGGAGAAGTACGCCGCCACCATAGGTCTTGCGGATTATGACCTCTCCCCCGTCGAAAAAAGCGTGAAGCTTTTGCTCGAGGGCCGCGTGGAATTTGAGTTCCGCACCACCGTCGTGGCGGAATACCACACCCCCGAGGACATCGCGGGCATTGCCCGCTGGATCAAGGGTGCTCCTCGCTATTTTCTCCAGCCCTTCGTCGATTCGGGCAACTTGATTGGTTCATCTGACGGCCAACTCCATGCCCCCGATGCGACGACGCTGAACCAAATGCTCTCAACCGCTCGTGCGATTATCCCCGCGACTGTGCTACGTGGTGCATAATACACAAGTTGTTGTGCAAAGTTTGGTATAAAATGTCGAAAACACAAAATATATGAAAAATCCCTTGACGAAAACACAATATATATGATATAATAGGCGCGATCCGAAAATTTGGCTGATGGCAGATTTTCACCATGCGTGGGAGAGTTCCCCGCGATCGCGTCTATTTTCTATTGCTCCGCAAGTTGCGCCCGTGCGTTTGAAGAGCAATATTTTTTTGACTAAAAATTCAACAAAGGAGATTGCAACATGTATAGCGTATTAAAGCGTAACGGTAAAACCGTTGATTTCGACCTTTCCAAGATCAGCAATGCAATCATGCAGGCCTTCGACGCTTGTAAGATCCAGCACCACCCCGACGTCATTGACTTCCTCGTTCTCAAGGTCACGGCCGATTTCGAGCCCAAGATCAAGGACAATACCATCACGGTCGAGAGCATTCAGGACAGCGTTGAGTCTGTGCTCATCAAGGCGGGCTACGACGAGGTTGCCAAGGCTTACATTCTGTACCGTAAGCAGCACGAAAAGCTGAGAAATCTGTCCACCACGCTGCTTGACTACCGCGATCTGGTCGACAAGTACGTCAAAGCCAACGACTGGAGAGTTAAGGAAAATTCCACCGTTACCTACTCGGTCGGCGGTCTGATCCTGCACAACTCGGGCGCGATCACGGCAAACTACTGGCTGTCTGAGGTCTACGATAACGAGATCGCAGACGCGCACCGCAACGCCGACATCCACATCCACGACTTGTCCATGCTGACGGGCTACTGCGCAGGCTGGTCGCTCAAGCAGCTCATTCAGGAGGGTCTTGGCGGCGTCGTCGGTAAGATCACCTCGGCACCCGCGAGCCACCTGGCAACGCTGTGCAACCAGATGGTCAACTTCCTCGGTATCATGCAGAACGAGTGGGCAGGCGCGCAGGCATTCTCCTCCTTCGATACCTACCTCGCTCCCTTCGTCAAGATCGACAATCTGACCTACGATCAGGTCAAGAAGTGCGTCGAGTCCTTCATCTACGGTGTTAATACGCCCTCTCGCTGGGGCACGCAGGCTCCCTTCTCCAACATCACGCTGGACTGGGTCGTTCCTGCTGACCTTGCCGAGCTCAACTGCATCATCGGCGGCAAAGAGGTCGATTTCAAGTATAAGGACTGCCAGGCTGAAATGGATATGGTGAACAAGGCCTTCATCGAGGTTATGATCGAAGGCGACGCCAACGGCCGCGGTTTCCAGTATCCCATTCCCACCTACTCCATCACCCGTGACTTTGACTGGTCCGAGACCGAGAACAACAAGCTCCTCTTCGAGATGACCTCCAAGTACGGTACCCCCTATTTCTCCAACTATATCAACTCCGACATGGAGCCCAGCGACGTTCGTTCCATGTGCTGCAGACTTCGTCTTGACCTGCGCGAGCTGCGCAAAAAGTCGGGCGGCTTCTTCGGCAGCGGCGAATCCACGGGTTCGGTCGGCGTCGTTACCATCAATATGCCCAGAATCGCCTATCTGGCCAAAGACGAGGCTGATTTCTACGCCCGTCTGGACCGCCTGATGGACATTTCCGCTCGTTCGCTCAAGGTCAAGAGAACGGTCATCACCAAGCTGATGGACGCAGGTCTGTACCCCTACACCAAGAGATACCTGGGCACCTTCAACAACCACTTCTCGACCATTGGTCTGGTTGGTATGAACGAGGCTTGCCTGAACGCATCCTGGCTGGGCGTCGACCTGACCAACGCCAAGGCACAGAAGTTTACCCAGGACGTCCTCAACCACATGAGAGAGAGACTGTCCGACTATCAGGAGCTGTATGGCGATTTGTATAACCTCGAGGCTACGCCTGCCGAGTCGACCTCTTACCGTCTGGCAAAGCACGACCTGGAGCGTTATCCCAACATCATCACGGCTGCCAAGAACTCTGACGAGTCGCCCTACTACACCAACTCCTCTCACCTGCCCGTCGGCTACACCGACGATATCTTCACGGCACTTGACATTCAGGATAAGCTGCAGACGCTGTACACCTCGGGTACGGTATTCCACGCCTTCCTTGGCGAGAAGCTGCCCGACTGGAAGGCCGCCGCAACGTTGGTCCGCAAGATCGCCGAGAACTACGAGCTGCCTTATTACACCCTGTCCCCCACTTACTCCGTATGTAAGGATCACGGCTATCTGGCAGGCGAGCAGTACGAGTGCCCCATCTGCGGCAACAAGACCGAGGTCTACAGCCGTATCACGGGCTACTACCGCCCCGTTCAGAACTGGAACGACGGTAAGTCGCAGGAATATCAGCACCGCAAGGTCTACGATATTGCCAATTCCAAGCTGACCCACGGCGCTCCCAACACCGAGGTGAGCGAGATCGCCGAGAGCGCACCTACCATTGCAAACGGCACCTATTTGTTCGCAACGGCAACCTGCCCCAACTGTAAGATCGCCAAGTCGCTGCTTGACAAGGCAGGCGTCGTTTACGAGGTCATGTACGCCAACGAGCACGTGGATATGGTCAACGCGCTTGGCATCAAGACCGCGCCCACGCTGGTCGTCGTCAACGGAGACGAGGTCCACAAGTGCGCAGGCGTGTCCGAGATCAAGAAAATGCTGAATCAGTAAGGATAAATACGGATATGTATGATATTATCATCATCGGCGGCGGCCCTGCGGGGCTCGTCGCCGCCGTGTATGCCCGCCGCGCGGGCAAAAGCGTGCTGGTGATCGAAAAGGCCACCTTCGGTGGTCAGATCACCTACTCCCCCAAGGTCGAGAACATCCCGGGCTTTGTCAGTCTGACGGGCAACGAGTTTGCCGAGCGGCTGGTCGAGCAGGCGCTAGAGCTGGGCACCGAGGTCGAAGCGGCCGAGGTCATCGCTCTGCGTGACAACGGCGAGACCAAAACGGTCGTGACGGACAGCTGTGAGCATTTTGAAGCTCGCGCGGTCATCATCGCCACGGGCGCGCGCCATCGTCTCCTGGGACTGGAAAACGAAGAAAGACTGATCGGTCAGGGCATTTCGTTCTGTGCCGTTTGCGACGGCGCGTTTTACGCGGACAAGGTCGTCGGCGTGGTCGGCGGCGGCAATTCCGCACTGCAGGAGGCGCTGCTTCTCTCCGAGCTTGCCAAAAAGGTCTACGTGATCCAAAATCTCGACACGCTGACGGGCGAGATCGCGCTTCGCGAGCAGCTATCTTCCAAGGAAAACGTCGAGATCATTCTCGGCACAGTGGTCGACAGCCTGCGCGGCGAGGACGAGCTTCGCGCCGTTACCCTCAAAACGCTGTCGAGCGGCGCGGCGAGAACGCTGGCGCTGGACGGTCTGTTCATCGCCATCGGTCTGGTTCCCCAGAACGAACCCTTTGCCAAGCTCGTCGAGCTGGACGAGCGCGGCTACGTTTGCGCGGATGAAAACTGCGCGACAAGCGTGCCGGGCGTGTTCGTGGCGGGCGATAGCCGCCATAAGCGCATCCGCCAGGTAACGACGGCTTCTGCCGATGGCGCGGTTGCGGCTCTTGCCGCCTGCGACTACGTCGACTCGCTGAAATAAAATAAGAAACGGCGTGCCACTCGCAAGGGTGTCACGTCGTTTCTTTGTTACTCCCACCTGACCACCGTGATCTCGATCACCCGACCGTCCGTTGACCTCGTCGCGCCCAGCGGCTTGCCCGTGGCCTCGTCCAGCGTCAGCACGGTGCCGTCCGCCAAGGTCAAGGTGACGGTGCTTTGCCTGCGCGTGCTTGAGGTGATCGCCTGCTCGCAAAGCAGCATGGACGCGATGGCACCAAGGCCCGCCGCGTCGATCTCGCCTGCCAGATCGTCAAGAGAAAGCGACCATTCCCCCGTTTCGGCACGGAAACGGACGCTCACCCCCGCGAGCGTGTCGGGGGCGGTAAAGGTCAGGGCGGCATCGGGCATACCCCGCGCGCCTCCTGCCTCTCTCCCTTCGCTGTACAGCGTCGCGGCAAAGGGGATCCCGTTGATCTTGCCCGTCAGCGTCGCGTGCATGGGGGAGTCGAGATAGGAAAAATAGCGCGTAGGGCTTCTGCTTTGACACCCGGGCAGGCAAAGCAGCGAAAGAATTATCAATAGCGCGGCGGCCAGTCGCACGATCGTTCGTTTTTTCATGATTTCGCCCCCTTCCCCTTCAATGTATGCGCAGGAGCGGAAAAATATGGGTGCGGAGTGCAATTTTTGTCCGAAAAGCGGCAGATTTTGCAAGAAATCCCTTGCAATCGTCCATTGTTTGTGGTATGATAGTTGAGACGTTGGTAAACAGGAAGGGGGGCGCGCATGAGTATCCCGTATGAAAATCGGACGACGGACTTTTATCACCGCGACGACGACAGCGGCCGTCACCCGCTGGCTTGTTCGGCGCACCTGCACGTTCACATCGAGCTGTTTTATCTGCTCGAGGGCAAGATGCGGGCGTTTATTGATTCGTCGGAGCATATCGTGGAGGCAGGCGATATTCTGATCGCCTTTCCCAACCGCGTACACCGCTTTGAGCGTATCGAGCCCGAGCGCTATCTTTTGTTCATCATCCATCCCGATCTGATGCCCGAGATGTCCGAGGTGTTTGCCAAGCAAACGCCCGCCTCGCCTCTGGTGAAAAACGCCGACAGCGACGCTTCGCTGCTCGCGCTGTTGCAGCTGATGAGAACGATCGACGCTCCCTCGCCCTATCGCGACGTAACGCTCAAGGGGCTGCTGCTCGCCTTTTTCGGTCGATTGCTCGATAGGATCGAGCTGACCGAGCCGCGCGCCGAGGACTCGCACGCCATTCGCGAGATCGTCAACTTCTGCTCGGAGCATTTTACCAAGAATCTGTCGCTGGAAATGCTGGAGGAGGCGTTGCACCTGAGCCGATATTACATCTCGCATCTCTTCAGCGACAAGCTCAACATCCGCTTCAACGATTACGTTAACTCGCTTCGCGTGTCCGAAGCCTGTCGGCTGCTGCGAACGACGACGCTGAGCATGACCGACATCGCCGAGCGGGTCGGATTTAACACCCTGCGCACCTTTAACCGTTCCTTCGTTAAGCAAATGGGGCAATCGCCCAGCGAATATCGCCGCCGATCAAGCGCGGCAACAACCACGGAAAATAATGAAAAGTGAGGATTTTTACCATGAGTGACATCAAAGACGCAAGCCTTGCCCCCTCGGGCCGCGATAAGATCGCCTGGGTCGCCGATTATATGCCCATTCTGAACCGCATCCGCGCGGAGTTTGAAAAAACGCAGCCCTTTGCGGGTCTGACCATCGCTATGTCCATCCATCTCGAAGCAAAAACGGCCTATCTTGCCAAGACGCTCCGCGCAGGCGGTGCCCGCGTAGTCATGACGGGCTGCAATCCGCTGTCGACGCAGGACGACGTTGCCGCCGCTATGGCGACCGACGAAGCGGGCTTTGAGGTTTACGCCCGCCACGGCGTGAGCGACGAGGAATATACCAAGCATCTGAAGGACACGCTGTCCTGCCATCCCGATCTCATCATCGACGACGGCGGCGATCTGATCTCGCTGCTTCACGGCGAGTGCCGCGAATACGGCGACCGTCTGATCGGCGGCTGTGAGGAGACTACTACGGGCATTCACCGTCTGCAGTCGCGCGAGGCGGCAGGTATGCTTGATTATACCATGATCGACGTCAACGACGCCGATTGCAAGCATCTGTTTGACAACCGTTACGGCACGGGTCAGTCGACGCTGGACGGCATCATGAACCCCACCAACCTGATGATCGCGGGTAAGGTGTTCGTCATCGCGGGCTACGGCTGGTGCGGTCGCGGACTGGCCATGCGCGCGCGCGGCATGGGCGCAGTCGTCGTGGTCACCGAGATCGATCCCATCAAGGCGATCGAGGCTATTATGGACGGCTTCACCGTTCTGCCTATGGAAGAGGCGGCCAAGCTGGGTGATATTTTCGTTACGCTGACGGGCTGCCGCGACGTCATTCGCCGCGAGCATTTCGAGGTCATGAAGGACGGCGTTCTGCTGGCCAACAGCGGACATTTCGACGTGGAGATCGACAAGGTCGCGCTTGCCGAGCTGTCGGACAAGGTCTACGAGCGCAAGCCCCACATCACGGGCTATCATCTGAAGGACGGCCGCACGCTCAATTTGCTGGCTGAGGGCAGACTGGTCAATCTGGCGGCCGGCAACGGTCATCCCGCTGAGATTATGGATATGTCCTTTGCGATTCAGGCCAAGGGGTTGGAGTACCTGGTCAAGACCAAGGGTCAGCTTGCGCACAAGCTGTATGCGGTTCCGCGCGAGATCGACGAGGAGGTCGCTCGCATTAAGCTGGAGTCGATGAACGTTCGTATTGACGTTTTGTCGGATGAGCAGAAGGAATATATGGAGAAGGTTGAATAAGACAGAGGAAAAGGAGCTTGCTGGGGCGGGCTCCTTTCTTTTTTTTCTTTTATGGTTTGGCGCGACACAACGCGTCGCGCTGTGCGGTTATGCTACTTCTTGGCCTTCCCCAAGAAGTAGCCAAGAAAGGAACCAAAGGGCCTAATGCCCTTTGGAAACCCGCAACGCGAAAAGTCGTTCCGCTGTCGCTCCACTCATTTTTTCGCGAAGGCAAGCATCTTCAGCTTTTGCGTTGGCGTTTTAAATAAAAACGCCAACACGAAAGTCGCACGCAAGCATAAAAGCAAAAAGTTTTTGCCATCTGCGACGCACCCCGGTTTAACTAACTTTTCAGCAAAAACGATTTTGTTTTCTGCGCCTGCCACCAAAACGGGCTGTCGAGGCGCCAGCCCCTACCGAGAAAGAAAAAACTTTTTCTTTCTCCGCCTGCCGCGCGTGGTGGCAAAGCGGCGAGAGATGCATTAGATCAAAGATGTCTTGGAGTTTTATGCTTGCGCTCCTGCGCAACGCCCGTGTTTAGCGGGCGAATAAAACTCGCCTCGTTTCGGCGTAAGCCGAAATATGTTCTCCTCTATGCGCTTTGTAGCGCGGCGATCGCAGGGAGGTCCCCGGAGGGAACGTCCGGGCGTCCTTCTTGGCTACTTCTTGGGGCGCGCCAAGAAGTAGCATAAATAAGAAAAACCGCGAACGCGCGCAGCTGTGTGAGCGTCCGGCTACGAAGATAGCTTAAATTTTGCCCTGTGCTGTACGCGCGTCCGTAGAAAAAGTTGCTTGAAGTTCAGCTTTCCCCGCATAGTTCAACCCCAAAACGCAAAAGCCAAGTTTTTGTAGGCTTTTTGCACAAAAATACTTGACAAATACGCTAAAATATGGTATACTATCCCTCCTCCAAAGGAGGAGCGTCCGCAATATCAAGGTATATGCTTGCAAAATGGGCAAGCGTTTCTACAAACCACCAATCATGGTTGTCTACCGGTTTTGTTTTTTTGCCGCGGACAGCCATTTTTTCGTTTTGAAAGGAGTATTATACGTATGAATATATATTTGGAATTGTTTGGATATCTGGGCACGTCGCTCGTACTTCTTTCCATGATGATGACCTCGCTGACCAGACTGCGCGTGGTCAATATCGCAGGGTCCGTCATCACAACCATCTACTCCGTGCTGATGAGTGCCTTCCCCGTCGTCTTTTTGAACGTGGGTCTGATCATCATCAACGTCGTCCAGCTCATCCGCGAGGCCAAAACAAACCGATCGAAGGGAGAAACAACATGAAACTTACAATAGATAACCATCCGATAGAGCCCCGCGCGGGCGAAACCCTGTTGGATATGGTCAAGCGTCTGGGACGGTATCAGGGCAAGCTGTCCTGCGACCCGCTGGCCGCCAAGATCGCGGGCGAGGTGTTTACCCTCAATTATATTCCCCTGCGCGAAAAGGACGTCCGATTTGAGCGCGAGTCCATGCGCCGCGCCATGGCGGCGTCGGGCGGTGTCGTGCATCTGCTCCGTTACCGCGACCACGCGGGCAAGGAAGCCTATACCCGAACGGCACAGTTCGTGCTGTTTTTGGCCATGCACGAGCTTTGGCCGACGGCCAGAACGACCATGAGCTGTAGCGTCGGCTCGGGAATGTACTTCAAGGTCAGTGACGCGGTCGATTTTTCGGCCGAGCGCCTCAAGGTCAGAGTGCAGACCATCGTGGAGCGGGATATTCCTCTCGTCCGCCGCCGCATCGCAACGCGCGAAGCCATCGACTATTACACGGCGAATGGGCAGGAGGACAAGGCAAGATTGCTGTCCTATCGCGAGAGCGAATCTCTGGACGTGTACGAATTTGGCGGCTTTGCCGACTATTATTACGGTGAAATGGCGCCATCGACCGGCTTTTTGCGGGTTTGGGACGTTTTGCCCGCTCCCGATGGCTTTTTGTTTGTTTTTCCCGATAGCATGGACCCCGACCGCATCGCTCCCTACCCCCAGCTGCCCAAGATCACGAGCGTGTATACCGACGGAAAAAACTGGTGCGAGCTGATGGAATGTGAAACGGTGGCCGATCTGAACGAGCTGGTCGACTCGGGACGCATCCGCGAGCTTATCCGCGTCAACGAGGCTCTGCACGAAAAGCGCTTTTCGGGCGTGGCGGATATGATCTGCGAGCGCGGCTCGCGGGCGGTTCTGCTCTCGGGCCCGAGCTCGTCGGGCAAGACCACCTCGGCCAATCGCCTGGCGACCCAGCTTCGCGTTCACGGCAAGGCGCCCATTCTGATGAGCCTGGACGATTATTACCTCGACCGTGACCAGATCGCGCCCGGGCCTGACGGCAAGCTCGATCTGGAGCACATCAACACCATTGACGTCGAGCTGTTCAAGCAGCACCTCTCCGAGCTGCTCGAGGGCAAGGAGGTCTCGCTTCCCTCCTTCAATTTCGCTACGGGTAAGCGCGAATGGCGCGGACACACCCTGCGCCTCAAGGAAAACACGGTCATAATCATCGAGGGACTGCACGCCCTCAATCCGCTGATGCTTCCCGAGCACATTGAGCAGCATTTGTTGTTCAAGCTGTTCGTCTGCCCCCTGCTCCCCTTGAATCTGGACGATCACAACCGCATCGCTGCCAGCTATCTGCGTCTGCTTCGCCGCATCGTGCGCGATTTCGAGACGCGCAACGCCCCCGTACAGCGTACGCTGTCCATGTGGGAGTCGGTGCGAAACGGCGAGATGCGCTGGATCTTCCCCTTCCAGGAAAACGCCGACGTGATCTTCAACAGCTCCACGCTGTACGAGCTGGCGGTGCTCAAAAAGCACATTTTCCCGCTCTTGACGGCCATCGGCCCCGAGGACGAATGCTACGACGAGGTGCGAGCCATCGTTAAGGTGCTCAATTTCATTCACGCCGCCGACGTGGACGACGAAATTCCCCCGACCAGCATCGTGCGCGAGTTCATCGGCGGAAATACGTTCTATAAAAAGGCATAAAACGGGCGGTGTATGCGCATGAAAAAAAGCTTATCATCCTTACACGAAAACGAACAGCGGAGCCGTGGCTCCGCTGTTCGTTTTTACTTATTGCGCAGGAAACGTTTTCAAATCCTCCACCAGGGCGGTGGCCTCTTCAAAACTGCTGACGCTTCTCGTGTCCCACCTATAGCATCTAGTTCCGATCTGCCAATAAATGACAAAACCGGTTGGTACAGCTGGAGCACCGCAAGAGTCCCAATGCCCCACGATGTAGTAGGTGATGCCGCCTTTTTCGTGGATCACCGTCTCACTGAAATGATCCTTATAGCTCAGTTCCTTTTCCAAAGATCCTTCGGCTTCTTGCGTGATATAAATAATACCTTGGTGGAAGGCCAGATCGTATATGATTTTCTTTCCTGCGTTTTGATATTCCACCTGCATACAGGTGGCAGAGGCGGGTAGATGCAGATCGCTGACATTGGTTTGCTCGTATAGCTGAGACAGCGACGCATACACGCGGGCAGATGAAACTCGGGTGTGGGAATATTCCAATACGCCGCGCTCGCCGAACACGTGCAGCTCTTCTTTTTTGTATAGCCCTTCTTCGTAATGTTTTTCGACCATCATCGGATACGCTTGGTTTTCCTTCAGGCTGTTGGTGGAAAAGAACAACTGGATCCACAAGTCGTTCCATGCGTATTCCCAACTATCAAAATCGATACCCAGGGCGTTCATATCCAGACAATAGATCAACGTTCCGTCCTCGCCTGTCGTCGGCGTGATGTCCCGTCCGAGTACGCGGACGCCGATCAGCTCGTTGTCAGCCTGTGACAGATATATCCGGCAAAGATCGTGAGATTTATAAGACAGCGTTCCTATCGAGATGATAACGGACTGGCAGTTCTTGTCCTGATAGCGATCGTTCAGGCAAATGGAGCAGATGTTGCCCATGCGGCTGATGTACGGCCCGGGCTCAGGCGTGATGTTCTCGGATGGCGTGGGATGCTGTGTGTCGTCCGTCTGCAGTTCCTTGGTCGGATCGGTCACGGAGGGCGGGAATTGAATAGGGGGATGGGCGCAGGCGGACAGCAAAAGGCTCATGCTCAGCAACAGCAAAAGCAGTCTCGAGGCGGCAAAGAATAGGGTGTGCGCGGCGCGACGTTTCATTTCATAGTCCTCCTTCGTTTCAAATTTTAGGGCCTCTGCTATATAAGACGTCAAAAAAGTGAAAAACTTCCCACATTTTTGAAAAATTTTATTTGTTTGCAAATTCAGTATAGCATATAACCGTAGGTGCGTCAATACCCGTTTCCGAAATCTCTCTTGTATTATGAGCAAATTTGTGGTATAATGAGGCGCAAAACCAAAGAAATGCGCGGTGCCCGCATGAACCGGCCGACAGCACCGCATACTTGATATATAAAAACAGAAAGGACGCTTTTATGAAAATTCTATTATACGACGCCAAACCCTACGACCGCGAGAGCTTTGACGCTCACCTGCCCGACTATCCGGGCATCACGCTGGACTATCTCGACGCCGACCTGACCCCCGGCACGGCGAGGCTCGCGCAGGGCTACGATGCCATTTGCGCCTTCGTCAACGCCGATCTCGGTCGGGATATGCTCAGACGCCTGCACGAGGTTGGAGTGAAGACCATCCTCTTGCGTTGCGCGGGCTTCAATCAGCTGGACGCCTACGCGGCGGACGAATACGATATGACCGTTTTGCGCGTGCCGGGCTATTCGCCCGAGGCGGTTGCCGAGCACGCCATGGCGCTGGCGCTGGCGGTCAACAGAAAGCTGCACAAGGCGTATATCAAGGTGCGGGAGAATAATTTCAGCTTGGTGGGACTGACGGGCATGACCTTCCACGGAAAAACGGCGGGCATCATCGGCACGGGCAAGATCGGTCAGGCGATGTGCCGCATCTGCCGCGGCTTTGGCATGAAGGTGCTGGCGTATGACAAGTACCCCAGCGAGGCGCTGGCGGTTGAGGGCGTAAGCTACGTGCCGCTGGATCAGCTGCTATCCGCTTCCGATCTGATCTCACTCCACTGCCCGCTGACCGACGAGACCTACCATATGATCAACAAGGACACCATCGAAAAGCTCAAACCCGGGTGCATTCTCATCAACACCTCGCGCGGCGCGCTGGTGGACAGCACTGACTTGATCGCGGGCATCCGCTCTCATCGCTTTTTCGGCGTCGGCCTGGACGTGTACGAGGAAGAAAACAACAACGTCTTCGAAAACCGCGAGGACGATATTCTGGAGTCCTCCATTACCTCGCGCCTGTTGTCCTTCCCTAACGTCGTCGTCACCTCCCATCAGGGATTTCTCACTCATGAGGCCCTCGACGCCATTGCCCGTACCACGTTGGATAACGCCATGAGCGTGGTCGATCATTACCCCATCGAAGCAAACTTGGTGAAGGTTTAAAAGGAACGATGAGGGGGACTTCTTGAAAGAAGTCCCCTTTTTTCTTCGCCATAGCAGATTTGCTTTAACACGTTTCCGCTTCTCCGCCTGCCGCTCGTGGTGGCAAGGCGGGGAGAGATAGGGGAAAACTAAATTTTCTACTTCTTCTCCTACAGCCTCGCACAGCTTCGCGCGCTCGGTGAAAGCAATTTATGCTACTTCTTGGCTTTCCCCAAGAAGTAGCCAAGAAACGAACCAAGGGGTCTAATACCCCTTGGCACCCCGCAAAACTTTTCTCTTTGGCATATCTGCCGCTCGTAGTGTCTGTGTGGCGAGAGATGCAGAGAAAAAATAGATGTTTTTCTCCCCTGTCCGCTTTGAAGAGCGGCACGGAAAGGGAGGTCCCGGAGGGAACGTCCGGGCGCGCTTCTTGGTCACTTCTTGCCGCGTGGCAAGAAGTGACATGAAAAACCGAAGCAGCGCGGCGCGAAGCTGTACGCGCGTCAAAAGAAACGGTAGTGAAAGATTTACGCCCAACCAACTTGACAAAAAAGAAAAAAACAGTTCGAACCGGCGACCGAATTCAGGCATGAATGCCTGAATTCACAAACTTTCCCTTGCGGTCTCAACGACCGCATTTTGCAAGCAAAACCGGAATAGTTTCGCGCAGGCGCGTGAGTTCACGAAGTTTCACTTGCTCCGCAAGTAAAACTTCCATTGGGTGCCGCAAAACGACTCGAGTTCGGGTGTGGCAAGAAATAAGGAACCTCGAACCGGCGACCGAATTCAGGCATGAATGCCTGAATTCACGAAGTTTCACTTGCTCCGCAAGTAAAACTTCCATTGGGTGTCGCGAAACGACTCGAGTTCGGGTGTACCAAAAAAAGAAGGGATCGCATAGCGATCCCTTCTTTTTTTGGTACACCAAGCCGGACTCGAACCGGCGACACCCAGCGTCGGAGGCTGGTGCTCTATCCATCTGAGCTACTGGTGCATCTCCTGCAGTAGTATACCACACTTTCTCCCCCTTTTCAACCCCTTTGCCAAAATTTGTTTGGTTGAAATTGGAAATAATTGGAAAACAAGGGCGTGGGTATCATCGCCCACACCCTTATTTATCGTTTTGGATTATTTTCCGGAAGGAACACCCATCAGCAGCGTAGCCTTGTCAGCAGCTGCATAGTCCTCATCCGACATGCACAGGATCTTGATACCCTGGATGATACCCATGATCTCGTTGATGACGCCAACGACGCCGAAGGTGATGCAGGCCAGAACGATTCTGAGAACGCCCGCCTTAACCTTGCCCTGCATGAAGCAAGGAACACCAATCGAGTTGAAGATGATGGTCATGATGCCGTAAAGAATCTTGTTGTCCATGATAGAACTCTCCTTTTTTGTTTTTTATAATATATGGACACCCGTGCGTCAATATAACGCGCTTGTGTCAATATAACGAAGATTTTCAGGGCTTAACCCTTGAACACGCCGATAAAGTTATCGGCAAGCTGAAGCATTTCGGGCAGCAGGTAGCAGACCAGCGCGGCAAACACCACGCAAACGATGACGGTAAAGACGAAAACCAGTGGGTTGCTTCCCTTTTTGTCAAAATGCACGTCCGCGCCGAACATCAGCTCAGCGGGAATGTAAAAGTGGTGCTTGTAAAAATCGTACTGGAACGGAACGTCCTTCCACTTTTTTCCTTTGTTTTGCTCGTCCGCTTCGAACGCGGCCTTTTTTTCTGCCATGGAAGCGAGGAATTCCTCCTCCTCGACACAGCGAACGACGCGGCGAAGAGCGGTTCCGTGGCGGAGGTCCTGCTTGATAGCCGTGTTGCGGATCAAGCCGAGCTGCTCCAGCGTCATTGCCCTTGAGGGCTCGTTGGCGTCCTCTCTGTCAAGCGCACGTACGAGATCGCCCAGCGTTCTTTTCTGGAACATGGCGATGCCTGCGGCGATGATCAGTCCAAGGAAAAAGGCAACGATCACGGCCTGCGCCGAAAGAAGGCCACCTGAACGGATGGTGATATTCTGATAGTTGTACTCCTCGAAGTGAACGGTGAAATACTTTTCAACGAAATAATCCCAAAGCTCGCGCAAAAGCGAGGGCTCGTCCGAGGAAGAAAGGGTCGCGTGGCAAAGTTGTCCCATTCGCATTGTCAGATTAGAAAGAAATGACAGCATAACAGGGCTCCTTTCTGTGATATGGCGGTGAGATCAGCCCTTGCGGATGATATCGGTGCCAAGGTACTTGCGCAGAACCTCGGGAACGATGATATCACCGTCACGGGTCTGATTCTGCTCGACCAGTGCGGGCAGAATACGCGAGGTGGCCAGACCCGAGCCGTTGAGGGTGTGAACGTACTCGATGTGACCGTCGGCGCGCTTGACGCGGATGCCGCCGCGGCGAGCCTGATAGTCACGTGCGTTGGAAACGGAGGAGACCTCCTTGTAACCGTTCATGGAGGGGATGTTGATCTCAATGTCGTAGGTGCGTGCCATGGAAGCCGAGCAGTCCTCTGCCGCCAGCTTGACGGTGCGGAAATGGAAGCCCAGACCGCTGACCAGCGCCTCTGCCTTGGTGACCAGCTCCTCGAACGCCTCGTCCGACTTTTCGGGCAGCGTGTACTGGAACATTTCAACCTTGTTGAACTGATGTCCGCGCACCATGCCGCGCTCGTCCGAACGGTAAGAGCCTGCCTCACGGCGGAAGCAAGGGGTGTAGCTGACCAGCTTTTTGGGCAGGTCTGCCTCGGTGAGCAGCTCGCCGCGATACAGCGATGCCAGCGCCGCTTCGGCGGTGGGCAGCATATACAGCGAACGGTTGTCGGTGGGGTTGGCGATCTTAAAGACCTCGTCGGCAAACTTGGGGAACTGGCCCGCCGTCACGCCGCACTCGTACTCGAGCATATGGGGAGGCAGAATGAGCTCGTAGCCGTCGCCCAGGTGAGTGTCAATAAAATAGTTGAGCAACGCCCACTCAAGGCGCGCGCCCATGCCGCGATAGATCCAGAAGCCGGAGCCCGAGAGCTTGGTGCCGCGCTTGTAGTCGATCAGACCCAGCTCGGTGCACAGATCTACGTGATTCTTGGCCTCAAAATCAAACTTTCTCGGCTCGCCCCAGTAACGCAGGGGCTCGTTGTTCTCTTTGCCGCCGGGCTTGAGATCACGGTCGGGCAGGTTGGGCAGCCCCAGCATCAGCGTGTTGTACTCGCCTTCAACGGCGCGCAGCTGCTCGTCGATGGCCTTGGTCTTGTTTGCGATCTCCTTGAGCTCGGCAAAAATGGGGGCAACGTCTCTTCCCTCCTTCTTGTACTGGGGGATGAGCTTGTTGGTCTTGTTCTGCTCTGCCTTGAGCGACTCACCCTCAACGATCAGCGCGCGGCGCTGTGCGTCCAGCTCGAGAATTCTGGTGATCTCCTCGCGGGCGTCCTTGCCCTTGATGGCGTAGCGGGCGATGACCTCTTCGGGGTTTTCTTTGATGTATTTAATATCGATCATGATGGTTTGGTTCCTTTCCGTCCTGTGTGGGCTTGTGATTTAGCATTCTTCGAAGAAATCGGCGCCGCACAGTGCTTTGAGCAGCTCTTCCAGATCTTCGTCGTTGTCGTATGTCAGTTCAATTACCTTTTTCTTGGGTGTGCTGGTAATTTTTGCCTTTCTACCCATTTTTTTCAAAATTCGACGTTCGAGATCGCGGATGTGGACGCGGCGCAGGCTGGTTTCTGCCTTGGTCGCGGCATCCTCGGGCTCGACTTCGGGGGCGTTGGCCGCCTCGTTCATCAGCTTGACCGCTCTTTCCACCTCGCGGACGGAAAGCTCAGACTGCAAAATGCGCTCGGCCAGCACGGGAATGTCTTCTTCCCTTTCCAGGCCCAGCAACGCACGCGCGTGGCCGGTTGAGATCGATCCCTCGCGAAGCATATCGAGCACGTTTTCGGGCAGATCCAACAGACGCATCATATTGGCGATATTGGAGCGGCTCTTGCCGACCTGCTGAGACACCTGATCCTGTGTCAGACCAAACTTATCCATCAACGCGCGATAAGCAAGCGCTTCTTCTACGGGATTGAGACCTTCGCGTTGGACGTTCTCGATAATAGAGACCTGAGCAGCCTTGAGATCGTCGCCCTCAAGAATGACGACGGGGATTTCAGAAAGTCCTGCCATCTTGGCCGCGCGCCAACGACGCTCGCCCGCAATGATTTCGTACGAGCCCTTCAGTGCGACGCTTTCGCGTACGATAATGGGCTGTAATACGCCGTGCTGGCCGATGGACTCAGCCAATGCTTCGAGCGCCTCGCGTCCGAACAGCTTTCGCGGTTGGTCACTCCGCGGCTCAATATCGGCAATTCTCAGCGTAGAAACGCCGTTTTTGTTGTTTTCGGGCATGTTGTCGTCCAGAACTGAGTAAAAATCGCGTCCCAGACCACCGGGTTTTCTTGCCATGTCACTTCCCTCTCTTTCTTAGATGCGCTGCATCAGCTCTTTGGCGACGGAGAGATATTCCTCTGCACCTTTGCTGCGTTTGTCGTGATAGTAAACGGGCACGCCGAAGCCGGGCGCCTCGGACAGCTTGACGTTGCGGGAGATGGTTGTCTCAAACAGCTTGTCCGCGTAATACTTTTTCAGCTCGCTGATGACCTGAATGGACAACAACAAGCGGCTATTGTGCATGGTAACGAGAATGCCCGTGATGTTCAGCGTCGGATTATAATGCTGCTTAATGCGGCTGACAGTGATCATCAGCTGGGACAAGCCTTCAAGCGCGTAAAATTCGCATTGCATCGGAATGATCACGCCGTCGGCGGCTGTCATGGCGTTGACGGTCAGCATGCCGAGCGAGGGCGGACAGTCGATGACGATATAATCGTAAATCTCGCGCAATGGCTCGAGCAACATTTTGATTTGAAATTCGCTGTTTTCTGCGTCGTAGAGGTCGAATTCGCATCCCGCCAGCGAAATATTGGCAGGAAGAACCCACAAGTTCGCGAACGCGGTAGACATAACGGCCTGTTCGGCAGGCAGCGAGCCTGTCAACACGTCGCGCATGGTGTGCCTTAACGTCTTTTTGGAGATGCCGACGCCGCTGGTAGTGTTGCCCTGCGGGTCGAGGTCGATCAGCAATACCTTTTTGCCCAGAATGCCGAGCGATGCGGCTACGTTGACCGCCGAGGTGGTCTTTCCCACGCCGCCTTTTTGGTTTGCAAATGCAATGATTTTTCCCATTTTGGCTGTTTTGCCGCCTTTCTGTTTGGTTTTGCGTGCTTTTTAGCCTTTTTATTATATCACAACCCCGACGGTATTGCAAGGGCTTTTATAAAATAACTTATTAAAAATCGGGATTGGCGGCAAAATGTTTCACGTGAAACGTCAAATTCGGTACGAGTCGCGCGTGTCCGACAAAAAGTTTCACGTGAAACATCAATGCGCGAGGCGAGCAAATGTTTCACGTGAAACACTCAAACGGCCTGATCGTTTTTGGAAAGTGTGATGGTCAGAACAACTTGGTTTTCACCTTCGTTCTTCTGGATGTTGCCAACGATGCCTGCTGTTTCGAGAATACTGACAGCGTGGCGCACGGAATTGTAAAACAACTGCATATCCTTGATCGACCCCTTGAATCGTGACCTTCGTTGCGTCAAAACGCTCTGGATTTCGCGCGGCAATGCTTCCTGCGGCTCGATTTCAACGTTTTGGGCGCTTTTTGTTGATTCTTGCGCGTTTTCGGGATGCTTGTAACGATAACGTGAGAGCTCGCAGACGATCTGATCTATGTAGGTCTCGCTGGCGCTTACGTTCATTTTTTTGTCCAGAATGTGCTGCAGAACTTCGCCGCGAAGCGTTGGATCCTCCAATTTCAACAGCGCGCGTGCGTGACGTTCGGTCAGGCCCGAGGAAAGGATCTTTTCACGCTCCATAGGCGAAAGACGCAAAATACGCAGCTTGTTGGCCACGGCGGATTGACTCATGGACACTCGCCGCGCGGCCTCCTCCTGCGTCAGGTGAAATTCGTTGATCAGCCGCGCAAACGCTTCGGCCTGCTCGAACATGTTGAGGTTTTCGCGCAAAAGGTTCTCGATGATCGCCAACTCAGCGCAGGTGGCGTCGTCCGTGTTGATAATGATGCAGGGAACCTCGCGCAG
This sequence comes from Oscillospiraceae bacterium, assembly GCA_015064805.1. Classification (GTDB taxonomy): domain Bacteria; phylum Bacillota; class Clostridia; order Oscillospirales; family CAG-272; genus SIG644. Next base: position 32,307 of record SVRN01000013.1, on the reverse strand, counting down.
CTCTGCCAGCTTGGCGGCGCGCAGGCGGCGCTCGCCCGCGACCAGCTCGTATATGACGTTATGGGTGGCGGCAGGCGCATTTTTGACGCTTGTTGTCAAGGGGACCATGACCTTGCGCACAGTCAAGGGCTGAAGAATGCCGTAGCGGCGGATGGAATCGGCCAGCCGCGCGATTGCGTTCTGATTAAAGGCACTGCGGGGTTGGGAACGGTTGGGTATGATGTCGTCCACGCAAATTTGGTGGATCTCGTTGGATTTGGAAGCGTTTTGCTCGTCTTCGTCTTGATTGTGCGGGCGAAGCGGCAGCTTTCGACGAATTTCGGTGAGGATTGCCATAAATAATAAATCTCCTTTTTGCACGTTTGTTTTCCCAATGGGGAAGTGAAGCCATTGTAACACGGCTGTGGTGCGGTTTTCGTCGTGCGGTGCGCGTCGGAAATGCAAAAAAAGGTGTGGGTGATGGCGTCCTTTGCGCGAGCGTGCAAAAAAGTGAGCGAAAATCGGGGCAAAACAAGAAAAAAGCCGTTGATTACAACGGCTTTTTCACAATTTGTGCATATTTGCGCGGATAAATTTTCGGAGTTTTCTCGCACTTATCCATCATCACCAGCGCGTGGCTGTCGCTCTCGCCCGTATCGGGGGCGGTCAGCGGCGTCGGGATCAGACGGGCAGGGGAGGCACCAAGAACGCCCAGCCCTTTGGCGTCGTTCATTTCCTCAGCGGCCTTGGCACCCTTGAGCGCGATCAGCGTGCCGCCGATCTTGAGGCAGGGAAGGGCAAGCTCGCCTAAAATAGACAGGTGAGCAACCGCTCGGCTGACAACTATGTTAAATTTTTCACGAAGTTGTCCTCCCACGCTGCCGCCCTCCTCGGCGCGCATGGCGATTGCCGTCAGCGTGTCGGGGAAGATCCCCAGCATGGCTGCCGTTTCGTTGACGTAGCGTACCTTCTTTTCGGTGCTGTCAATGGCGGTGATGCGCAGGTCGGGACGGGCGAGAGCGAGGGGCAGGCAAGGGAAGCCCGCGCCACAGCCGATGTCCAGCACGCTCGCGCCCTCGGGAATATGAGCGGCGACCGTCAAGGAATCCACATAATGTCGCATGATGATATCATGCGGTTTCTTGATCGTTGTCAGGTTCATATATTCGTTGACCTCGAGCATGCGGCAGGTCAGAGCGTACAGCGCTTGCGATAGCGTTTCGTTGCGGGCAAAGTCGCTCATGCCGTTTTTCTCCAGCGCGGCGGCGAGATAGTCGTAAAAATCCTTTTGATCGATGGGCGTCATGGTCGCTCCTTTCATTTGAGTCCAAGATAGATGAGCAGCACGGAGATATCGGCCGGGTTTACCCCGCTGATGCGTGAGGCCTGACCGACGGTCAGCGGGCGGATGGCCTGCAGCTTTTGGGCGGCCTCGATGCGCAGACCCTTGAGGGTGGAATAATCCAGGTCGTCGGGCAATCTCTTTTGCTCCAGCTTGCGGTGACGCTCGACCTCGGCCATTTCGCGCTTGATATAGCCGTCGTATTTGAGGGTGACCTCAACCGTCGTGCGCACGCGGCGGGGAAGCGTGGGGCGATGCTCGTCCAGCGCGGCGAGGGAATCGTAGGTGATGGCAGGGCGGCGCAACAAGTCTCCCAGCGAGACGCCGCTTCCCACGGGCGGCTCACCCATTTTTTCCATATAGGGATTGACAATTTTCGGGGAGAGATAGGTGGTGTTCAGTCGCTCGCATTCGGCCTCGATCGCCGCCTTGCGTGAGAGAAAGTCCTCGTATTGCCCGTCCGTGACCAGCCCGACGGCGCGGCCCAGCGGCGTCAAACGGAGATCGGCATTGTCCTGGCGGAGCAACAGACGGTACTCCGAGCGCGAGGTCATCATGCGGTAGGGCTCGTTGGTTCCTTTGGTGACCAGATCGTCGATCAGCGTGCCGATATAACTGCCCGATCGCTCCAGAATCAGCGGCTCCTTGCCCTGCAAGGAAAGCGCGGCGTTGATGCCTGCGACCAGTCCCTGCGCGGCGGCCTCCTCGTAGCCCGAGGTGCCGTTGAATTGTCCCGCGCCGTATAGACCGCGGATGGTCTTGCACTCCAGCGTCGCGTAGAGCTGGGTGGGATCGATGCAATCGTACTCGATCGCGTAGGCGTAGCGCATGATCTCGGCCCGTGCAAAGCCGTCGAGCGAGCGAAGCATGGCGTATTGCACGTCGGTGGGAAGGGAAGTGGAGAAGCCCTGGATATACATTTCCTCCGTCTCACTTCCGCAGGGCTCAACGAACAGCTGGTGGCGGGGCTTGTCGGCAAAGCGGGTCAGCTTGTCCTCGATGGAAGGGCAGTAGCGCGGGCCCGTGCCGTGGATGGCGCCCGAATACATGGCGCTGCGCTTGATATTTTCGTGAATGATGCGATGGGTCTCGGCGTTGGTGTAGACGATGTGGCAGGGAATCTGCGCCAGATCGTCCAGCGCGTCCTCAGGCGTGCGGACGGAATAGGGGGTGACGGGCGTCTCGCCGGGCTGAAGCTCGAGCGCGTTCAGATCGATCGAGGAGCGGCGCACGCGCGCGGGGGTGCCCGTTTTGAAGCGCATGATCTTAAGGCCCTCGCGGACGAGCGACTCGGTCAGCCCGCGGGCGGGCAAAAAGCCGTCGGGGCCCGAGGGATAATTGACGTCGCCCACGAACACGCGCGAGTCCAGATAGGTGCCCGTGCACAAAACGACGCGGCGGCAGGCCCAGACCTCGCCAAGGGAGGTGCGAAGCCCTGCGACGACCTTCTCGCCGTTTTCGTCCGTTTCGGTGAGAAGATCGACCACCTCGGCCTGCACCACGCGCAAGTTGGGCTGAGTCTCCAGCACCTGCTTCATATATTGATGATAACGGCGGCGATCCGCCTGAATACGCTTGGATTGAACGGCCGCGCCCTTGCCCGTGTTAAGGGTTCGGTTCTGCAGCGTGACGGCATCGGCCGCGCGTCCCATTTCGCCGCCAAGCGCGTCGATCTCGAAGACGAGATGGCCCTTGCCCGTACCGCCGATGGAGGGGTTGCAAGGGAGATTGGCGATGGCGTCGAGCGAGAGGGTGAACAGCACGGTGTCAAGCCCCAGACGGGCGGCCGCGAGGGCGGCTTCGATACCGGCGTGTCCTGCGCCGACGACGGCGACGGAGGGGGAATGGTAGGTGTCGGGGGTCATAAGGGAAGTCCTTTCGGAGGATTTTGAAGATATCTGTGGTTTTTGCAACTTCGTAGCCGGCCTCACACAGCGCGATTTCATCGCGCGTGTTCGGTGTTTTGTTTTTATGTTACTTCTTTGTTATTCCACAAAGAAGTAACCAAGAAAAGTAACCAAGGCTTTCCCCCTTGGATTCCCCTCCTTTGCCGCTCTTCACATCTCGGCTTGCGCCGAGACACACGAGCATTGCTTGCTCGCTGAACGCGAGCATCGCGCAGAAGCGCGACCGCAAGGCTCCCGCCCTACGGAAAGAATCTCTCGCCATATAGCCACCACGAGCGGCAGGCAAGGGGAGCAAAATCGTTTTTGTTGGAAATTTAGTCGAACCGGGGTGCGTCGCAGATAGCAAAAGCTTTTGCTTTGTTACTTGCGTGCGTCTTTCGTGTTGGCGTTTTTATTTAAACGCCAACGCAAAAGCTGAAGCTGTAAAACTTCGCGCAAATATGAGCGGAGTGACAACGTAGCGACGTTTGCGCGCTGCGGGAATCCAAAGGGCATTAGGCCCTTTGGCGTGTTTCTTCCGCCACTTCTTGCCGCGTAGCAAGAAGTGGCAACAAAGCCGCACAGCGCGGCGCGAAGCTGTACGCGCGTCCGTAGGAGAACACGCTGAAAATTTCAGCCAAACTCAAATCTTCCCCTTCTGTCTGAACATCAAATCCGCATACGTCGGCACCGGCCAGAACTCACTCGAGGTCATCGTCTCAAGCAAATCCACTTCTTTTCTCAGCTTGTCCATCGCAGGAACGACCTTCTGGCAGTAAGCCAGCGCCAGCGACTTGGCATGACCCGTATGTGCAATGGCAGCCGCATCAGCGTCCTTAAGCGCCTGCAGCGCATCGTACGCCCGCTCCATGCCTGACGTCAGGGCGATGAGCTGGCGATCCTCCACCTTGGTGGGAATATAGCCCAGCGTCCGTTTGTTGACGGCCACCTCGGCCAGCTTTGCTACGTAATTTTCTACGCCGGGCAACAGCTCTCTCTCGGCCATCTCGATCATGGTCAAGGCCTCGATATTGACCGTCTTGGCGTAATTTTCAAACAAAATCTCTTTTCTGGAGCGAACCTCGGCCTCGCTCATGATGCCGCGCTGGGTGAACAGCGACAGGTTTTTGTCCGCATCAAAGCAATCGAACGCCTCGGGAGAGGTCGCCAGATTGAGCAATCCTCGGCGGGCGGCTTCTTTCTTCCATTCCTCGGAATAGCCGTTGCCGTTGAACAAAATGCGCTCGTGCGCGGTGAAGGTCTCGCGCAACAGCGCCGCCAGCTCGGCCTCGAAATTCTCCGCCGCCTCCAGACGGTCGGCAAACTGAGCGAACACGTGCGCGACGGCCGTGTTGAGAATGATGTTCGGCATAGCAATGTTCTGTGCCGAGCCGGGCATGCGGAACTCAAACTTGTTGCCCGTGAAGGCGAATGGAGAGGTGCGGTTGCGGTCGGTCGTGTCGCGGCGGAAGGAGGGCAGGGCAGGGATGCCCAGATTCATGGTGCCTGCGTCGTGCGCGGCGTAGGTCTTGCCCTCGATAATGGCGCGGATGACCTCGTGCAGCTCGTCGCCAACGAAAATGGAAACGATGGCGGGAGGCGCTTCGCCGCCGCCCAGACGGTGATCGTTGCCCGCCGAGGCGACGGACAGACGCATCAGATCCTGATAATCGTCAACGGCCTTGAGAATGGCGGCCAGAATGAGCAGAAATTGGTGGTTTTCGGCAGGCGTTTTGCCATGATCGAGCAGATTTTTGCCCGTGTCGGTCGACAGCGACCAGTTGTTGTGCTTGCCCGAGCCGTTGACGCCCGCAAAGGGCTTTTCGTGAAGCAGGCAGACCAGATCGTGATGCGCAGCCAGACGCTTCATCTCCTCCATGGTCAGCAGGTTGTGGTCGACGGCCATGTTGGCGGTCGCGTAGACGGGCGCCAGCTCGTGCTGTGCGGGCGCGGCCTCGTTGTGCTTGGTCTTGGCGTCAATGCCCAGCTTCCACAGCGCCTCGTCCAGCTCCTTCATGAAGTCGATGACCTGGGCGCGCAGAGGACCGTAGTAGTGGTCGTCCATTTCCTGGCCCTTGGGCGCGGGTGCGCCGAACAGCGTGCGGCCCGTGAACAGCAGATCCTTGCGCAGATTGCGCAGCGTGCGGCTGATCAGAAAATATTCCTGCTCGGCACCGACGGTGGGAGAGACGCGGGTGGTCTCGTTGTCACCGAACAGGCGCAGAATACGCAACGATTGGCGACCGATCTCGTTCATCGAGCGAAGCAGAGGGGTTTTGGTATCCAGCGCGTCGCCGCCCCAGGAGCAGAACGCGGTGGGAATATACAGCGAGCCGTCCTTGACGAAGGCGTAGGACGCGGGATCCCAGGTGGTGTAGCCGCGTGCCTCGAAGGTCGCGCGAAGGCCGCCCGAGGGGAAGGAGGAGGCGTCGGCCTCGCCGTGGATAAGCTCCTTGCCCGACATTTCCATGACGACCTTCCCTTTGCCCGTGGGGGAGATGAAGGCGTCGTGCTTTTCGGCGGTGACGCCCGTCAGAGGGAGAAACCAGTGGGTATAGTGGGTGGCGCCCTTTTCGATGGCCCAGTCCTTCATGGCGTTTGCAACGCAGTCGGCGATGGAGGGGTCAAGCGGCGTGCCTTGTTCGATGGTGGTGGAAAGGGACTCGTAGACGTCGGCGGGAAGACGCTCGCGCATGACGTCGTCGTTGAATACCATAGAACCGAAAATTTCAGGGATGTTTTTCATAGTTGTAATACCTCTGTTTTCTCTTGGGGTGGGCGGACAAACATTTCTTCCAGTTTATTATACTCTGCAAGGGGCGGCGTGTCAAGGGGGAGCGACGGGAAGAGAGGAGTTTAGCTAAATTTTTTACACCTTCGTAGCCGGGCTCACACTGCTGCGTGCGTTCGCGGAAGGCATGGGATGCCATTTCTTTGCCTCGTCGCAAAGAAATGGCGAAAGAAAGGACGCCCGGCCGTTCCCTCCGGGGCCTCCCTCACCGTCCGCCGTTCTGACGAAGAACGGCGGAAAGGCGAAGTTTCGCAAACTTCCTCCATCTGCGGGGCATATATCCCACCCCGCAGATGGGTCAGCATGGCAAAAGTTTTTGCTTTTCCGTCCTGCTTGAACTTTCATCTATCACAGGGAGAGAGGCAAAAACTGACGTCGTTTGTTAAAGCGAAGTCCGAGCAACTTCCGTGTTTGCAAGTTTCTTTAACTTGCAAACGCAAAAGCTGAAGATGCTCACTTTTGCGCCACAATCAGAAAAATCCGTGATTTTTCGTGGCGCACTGCGGGAATCCAAAGGGCATTAGGCCCTTTGGCGCGTTTTTTCGTCCTTTTTGTCGCGTGACAAAAAGGACAATCCTTACCACCGCCGCGCGTTGTGCGGCGGCAAACAAAAGGAGAAGTTGCTCCCCCCACCCGTTTAATCCCTCCCCCCTGCCCCCCGTCGAAAAAGGGGCTCCGACAACTGTCGGAACCCCTGAAAATCATCCTTTTGTCTGGTATTTTTCCGCCTGCAAACGGAACATCTCGGCGTATTTGCCGTTTTGCTCCATCAGCTCCTCGTGCGAGCCCGACTCAATGATCGATCCGTTCTCAAACATGTAAATGCGATCCGCCATGCGCGTGGTCGACAGACGGTGCGAGATGAAAATGACCGTTTTCTCGTCGGCCTTTTGCAAAATTGCGTGATTGAGCTCGTACTCGGCGAGAGGATCGAGCGCGCTGGACGGCTCGTCCAGGATCATCAGCTCGTACGGATGGGCAAAGCAGCGGGCGATCGCCACCTTTTGCGATTCTCCTCCCGACAGATTGACGCCCTTGTCGTCAAATTCGCGGGTCAGAAGGGTGTGAATGCCGTCGGGCAGATGCTCCAGCTTTTCGTCAAAGGTTGCCGCGTGCAAGGCCGCCTTGACCGCCGCCTCCTGCTCGGGCGAGCCGTCGTAGACGTCGCCAAGCACGTTTTCTGCGACCGTCGCGCCAAACAGACGGTAATCCTGGAAGACCGCGCCGATGTGAGATCGCAGCTGCTCCAGCGACAAATCTCGCAGATCGCGGCCGTTATACAGAATACGTCCCTCGCTTGGGTCGTAAAGACGCATGAGCAGCTTGGTCAGCGTCGTTTTCCCCGCGCCGTTGTAGCCGACGAAAGCCACCTTTTCGCCCCGTTTGATGGTCAGCGACACGTTCGTCAGCGACGCCTTGGGCGCCTCTTTGGCTTGCTCTTGCGTTTTCTCCTTCGATTCCTCCTTGCCCTCCTCCTTTTTCTCGGATGAGGGGTAGGTGAAGCCGACGTTTTCCAGCACCAGCTCCTCCAGCTCCTCGACCTCGCCCTCGCCGCTGACGATGGTCGGCTTGTGCGAAAGGAAGGTCAGATATTTTTCGATATAGAGCGAATGCTCGGGGAATTTGGTGAAGCGGCTGATCAGATCGGAGAGCAGCCAACGGCAGGACCACACGGCGTTGACAGCCGCGGCAAGACCGCCGATGAGAACGTTGCCGTGTGCGAGCTGCAGCACCATGTAGACCAGAATACCGTAGTAGGTCAGGTTGTCAACGATGCCCGCGACCACGTCGTTCCACAGAAAATAAATTTTTCCGTAGCGCAGATCGGTGTCGACGATGCCGTTCATGTTTCTCCAATAGGCATCCATCAGATTGCTGTCCACCTGCGAGATGCGCAGCTCCTTGGCGTAATCGGACAGATAATACAGACGGTTGATGTAGTTTTTGTGTCGGTGCATGGACTGGGTTTCCTCTCTGTGGCGGAAGGAGACCTTGTTCATGTACTGGCGTAGGACGATCGTGGATACACAGCACACGAGTAGGATCAGTGCCATGGGAATATCGACGGTGAACAAAACGGAAAAGATGGTTCCCGATGCCACCAGACGGTTGATGATCTTACCTACGTCCTCAATGACGGATACGGCACGGCTGTGCGACTGGTCCATGGCCCAGACGAAGTCGTTGTAAAACACGGGATCGTCGTAGCAGGCAAGATCCATCTGCCGCGCCTTTTCAAACAGCTCGCGGTGCATTTTGTAAATCAGCTTGCGCTGGATCGCGGCGTGATAATAGTGCCAGTACCAGTTGGTGTAGACGCGGGCGATCAGATAGAACGCGGCGAGCGTGAGGATAATGGTCGCTACGAGCTCGAACGAAGGATTTTCGTCCAGCGCGTTGAACAAGCGGAACATAAACACCGTTTCGCAGGCGTTGAGCGCACCGTACACCACGCCCTCCAGCACCATGGCGATGATATAGCCGGGTGTCAGACGGGCAACCTTGGCGATGACGGCCAGATTGTTGCGGATGATGCGGGCGGGCTTTTGCTTGATCTTAGGCTTTTTTTCGGTCGTGCTCATACGTTCACCTCCTTTTGCTCGGTGGTGTCCACGTAGTTTTCTGCCTGCTTGCGGAACATCTCGGCGTAAGGACCGTTTGCCTTCATCAGCTCCTCGTGCGAGCCCATCTCGCAGATGCGGCCGCCGTCCAGAAGAATGACGCGGTCGGCAAGAACGGCCGAGGACAGACGGTGAGAGATGAAAACGAGCGTGCGGCCCTCGCAGGCACGCAGCATGTTATTAAACATCGTGTACTCGGCGATGGGGTCAAGGGCGCTGGAGGGCTCGTCCAGAATGACGATGGGGCTGGGATCGGCAAAAATGCGGGCCAGTGCGATCTTTTGGGACTCACCGCCCGAAAGCACGACGCCCTTGTCGTCAAACTCGCGGGTGAGGGTGGTATGTATGCCGCCGGGCAAGGACGCTACCTTGTCCCAACCGCCGCTTTGCTTGAGTGCCTCGACGACGCGCTCCTCGTCGCCCTCGCGCAAAGGGCGCATGAGCACGTTCTCGGCCACCGACATGGAAAACGTTTTCAGATCCTGGAATACAACGCCAAACTGGGCGCGCCAGGAATCCAGCGAGTACTCGCCCGCGTCGATGCCGTTAAGCAAAATCTGTCCCTTTGTCGGCTCGTACAGATGGAGCAACAGCTTGACCAGCGTAGTCTTGCCCGAGCCGTTGCAGCCGACCAGCGCGATCTTCTCGCCCGGACGGATGGTAAAGCTGACGTCGCTCAGTGCCTGCTCGGGCGCGTCCTTGTAGCCAAAGGATACGTTGCGACATTCCAGCGTGCCGCCTCTGGCCGTTCGCCCATCCTCGTTTTGCGCGATTTTGGGTTCGTAGTCGAGAAAATAGCGAAAATCTTCAATGTAGAGCGCGTTGGCGTGAAATTCGGCAAGATTGGCAATCAGATCGTTGAGCGTCCAGGCGATCATGGAAACCGAGTTGAACACGACGATGCAGTCGCCGATGAGCATGGGAGCCGTGGTATCGACCAGCGTCCGCCAGGCGGCGTACAGCATCGAGCCCAGGATCGTGACGACCTCAAGACCGATCTCCAGCGCGTAACGGATGGGGACCTGCTTCCAGCGATAGGCGCGAAGGAGCGCGATATGATCCTCCATCGCCTTTTTTTGCAGACCGAAGATCGGTCGGCTGATATTGGACAGGCGCATTTCCTTGGCGTAATCGGCCATGTAAAAGGCGCGGCGGACGTAAGCCTCCTTGCGGTCGCAGGGCGTCGCGTCCGTTCGGAGCTTGTGTCCCAGCTTGTTTGACGTTTTGTTGAGCAGACCCAAAAGAAGCGGGAACAGTCCGAAGACGATAAACCAAGGATCGATGATATACAACAGCGCGGCGTTGGCAAAGAAGGAAACGCCGTTCCAGATCAGGCGGTCCAGCGCGTAGATGACGTTCATCGAGCGGTTGTAGGCCGTGTCCATGACCTTGACGTACTTGTCGTAAAAGGCGGGATCCTCGTAGCAGGCGAGCTCGACGCGGCGGGCCTTGTCAAACAGCATCTGCTGAAATTCGCCCACGATCTTGATGTTGTAACGGGGATACAGCTTGTTGTTGATCCAGCCGATGACGAGGCGATACACGACGTTCAGGGAAAAAATAACGCCGATATAGAGCAGAACCGATATCAGCGCGTCGGGATCTTGCATTTTGTTGATGACCAGACGGAGCAGGTAGGATCCCGAGAGGAAATTGATGATGGAGCCAAAGACGGACCAGCCGAAATAGGTCGGCATATACCAGGGCGCGGCACGGTGGACGATCTTTAAGACGAAGAGATTGTCCGAGAGAACCTTGCCAAGGGGAAGCTTTGGCTTTTTCTCTTTTTTGTTTTCTTTTTCTTCGGTTTTCTTCTTTTTCATGAGGACCTCCTTTCGGGGAAGGGATGGGGGAGTTTGGCTGAGTTTTTTACAACTTCTTCTACGGAGGGCGCGCCACAACGCGGCGCGCTGTGCGGCATTGATGCCATTTCTTTGTCGCTGAACAAAGAAATGGCAAAAGAAAGTCAGCCAAAGGGCCGAATGCCCTTTGGAAACCCGCAACGCGAAAAGTCATTCCGCTATCGCTCCACTCATTTTTTCGCGAAGGGTTACATTTTCAGCTTTTGCGTTTGCAAGTTAAAGAAACTTGCAAACACGAAAGTCGCACGCAAGCGAAACAGTAAAAGTTTACGCTATCTGCGACGCACTCTACGCAAACTAATTTTCAAGCAAAAACGTTTTCTTCTTCGTCTGCCGCGCGTGGTGGCTATATGGCGAGAGATTCTTTCCGTAGGGCGGGAGCCTTGCGGTCGCGCTTCTGCGCGATGCTCGCGTTCAGCGAGCAAGCAATGCTCGTGTGTCTCGGCGCAAGCCGAGATGTGAAGAGCGGCAATGCCAAGGAAAATCCAAGAGGGAACGTCTTGGCGCGCAATGTTTGCGCCCGTGCGAAGCACGATGTTCGCGTTTAGCGAACAAGCAAACTTGCGATTTCGGCTTGCCGAAATCTGTTTTCTTTCGCCATTTCTTTGTGAAACGACAAAGAAATGGCATCCATGCCTTCCGCGAACGCGCGCAGCAGTGTGAGCGCCCAAGGAGAAGTTGTATACCTCTTCAGCCTTCCTCCCCCTCGCCCCCTTCGGGGATCTGTATATGCGCGATCAAGCTGCCCCCGCGCCGACACAAATGCGTCTGGCGGTTGAGCAGTACTTTGCCGTGAAACAGCGCCAGACGGTATTCGTCGTCGTCATCCCAGGGCACTTCTTCGATATAAAGCAGCGGTGCTCGCTCCTCGGGCAGCGCGAACAGCGCGTCGATGGTGACGTCCAGCGCCTGCGCCAGCGGCGGAAGTAAGGACACGTCGGGCGAAGAAATACTGCGCTCCCATTTGGAAACCGCCTGCATGGAAACGCCCATCTGCATGGCCAGCATATCCTGCGTCAGCCCCGCGCGGCGGCGGTAATAGGCGATATTTTTCCCAAGCTGCTCGTAGCTTTGCTTCACGTGACGACACCCCTTTCCGATAGCGGATGATAGTAACTAAAATTTTATCATAGATATAGAGTAAAGTCAAGCAACGAAGAGTTGAATTATTCGTCTTGGCGGTTGATTATTCCGTCGAGCGAGCGGAGAATATCCTCGGCCGTTGATGGCAAGGGCAAAACCGCCTGCCCGACCGAGGCGGCAAACTCGCTCACCTTGCCGTCGCGCGCGTCACAGCAAAGGGCGACTGCCTCTTTTTTTGCAACGTGTGCAAGGATCAGCGCGTGCAAGCGCCCCGAGATCACCGCCCCCACGCGCTCGTGGGCAAAGAGCGCGGCGATCATGCGCTCGTCCTCGCAAGGGAGGATACTTCCCGCCCCGACCGCCGCCCGTATGCGTTCGCAAAGCGGGGCGTCCTGCGCCTTGTCAAAGGCAAAAAACAGCGGGTAAACGCCCCGCGTTTTCCACAGCGACCGAAGCGCGCCGATCAGCGCCGCCTCTTGCACCTCGTTTGGCCTCGGCGCGACGGCGATCAACGCTTTTCCACTCGACTCGGACGGCAGATGGAGGGATAAAACGTGCGCGGCGACACCCTTGTCCGCCGGGTGGAGCGACAGTACGGGATCGTCCTCCAGGCGCACGGTCCCCTCGGATAGCCCCAGCGAGATCAGCAAGCGGCGCGATTGCTCATCCCGCACCGAAATGCGGGCAGCACGACGCAAAGCACGCCCCACCAGCCACCGCGGCAACCGTCCCTCGAGCGGCCCGATGCCGTTGGACAGCAGCAAAATGGGGCGGCGGTGCAAGCGCGCGAGCGTGAGCAGACCGAGATAATAGGCGAGCGACCGATTGCCGTGTGCCGAGCAGTTCTGAAGCAGACAGCCGCCACCCAGCGCGAACGCGTCTGCCCGACCCATCTCGTGCCAGAGCGAGGGGAGGGAGGTGCGGCGGATCAGATCGATCCCATCAAACCCCGCCTGCGCGGACTTGGGATCGGCTACCGTCGCGCACAGGGAAATTGAGGGAAATTCGCGCCTCGCACGGTCGATCAGACAGCGCAAAATAGCGTCGTCGCCTAAATTTCCGCATCCCGCGTAGCCGCCGATCAGCACCCGACGGGGCAAATGCTCGCCCATCGCCTTGCGATAGACTTCCTCGGTCGCCTCGGCCATGATACGCGCGTCACAGCGCTCCGCTATCCGCCCTCGCAACGCCCCGATCAGACGCGAGCGATCCGCTTGCGGCATGGACAAAAGATGTGTCAGGGCCTGTTCCAATGCGCCCTCACTTATCGCCGCCTCACCCCGACAGCAGAAATTAGCGGCGAAATGCCGATCGAAATTTTCCTCGGTCAGTACGCCGCCAAAGCCCTCGTCACCTGCCAAAATCACCGCCGCACCGCATCCAAGCGCCTCCAGCGCGGCGCGCGACACCCCGACGAACACGTCTGCCGTCCGAAACAGCGGCGCTACCTGCTCGAGCGCCCCCGTCAGACGAACGATCGTTGCTCCGTGACGGGCGTTGACTTTTTTCGCAAGCGCGGACAGCGCACCATAGCAGCCGCCGCCTCCCGCGATCGTCAGCGTCACGTTGTATTTTGCTCGCAGACGGTCGATGATAGGGATCAGGGCAAAGGCCGCCGCCGAGCAATCCTCGTCCAGCCGACTGGCAAAGACGACGTGCGCCGCCCCTGCCGCTTTTGGACGCTCGTCGGGGCAAAATTCGTCCAGATCAATGCCGTTGGGGATGATCGTGATCTGCTCCTTCGGCAGAAAAAACGCATCACACAGATGCTCGCGCAGATCGTCGCTGACGGCAACGGTACGCTCACCCCAGTAGGACAGGCGGCGATAGCGGGGCGAAAATCGAGCATGGCAGGTGACCAGGCGAGCGGCGAAGGGGCGCTTGCCCATCAAACGGAGCAACAGCGCGGTGCGCCGCGTGTGTGCGTGGAAAATATCGTAGCTTTGCTCCTGTCCGAGCCGCTTCAAAAAGCGCAAATTGCGCCAAAAGCCCTGCCAAGCCGCGCCGCCAAACGGGCACGGGGGATGCAAACAGCGCACGCCGGAGTCGATCAGCCGCCCCTCCAGCGCGCCGCCGTCGGACAGTACGCTGACCGTGTGTCCTTTGGATGCAAGTGAGCGCGCCAGCGTGACCACGTGCGTTTCCGCTCCGCCCGGCGTCAGGGCGTCGATGAGTAAAAGAACCTTCATAAGCCGCCTCCTTTTTTGATAGTATGCGCAAAAAAGCCAAAAGCATAAAAAAGAGCCCGAGCTTTCGCTCGGGCCCCATGTCGGATATTCAATTTTACTGCCAAAGCTCAACGGCCTTGAAGCTCTCCTGTCCGAGGATATACATATATCCGTCGATCAGCGTGGCGCGGCAGAAGTCGGGGGAAGTGATGAACCCCACGTTGAGCACCTCGCGCAGTTGGAATCCGTTGAAGTGAAGAACGATATAACGGTGTCTTTCCGAGGAGTCCTTGCTGTAATCGACTACGCACAGACCGATCAGCTGATTTTCGCGGTCGATGAAGTATGCCTTGTAATCCAGCGAGAAGCTGACATCCTGCTCGTAAGCGGCGACGGGATTGACACCGTTCTCGCCCTCCTCGTACACCTCGATCTTGAGCTCGCGGCGGTCGTTAATGCCGATACCCAAAAGATATCCGTCGCCCCAGTTGACGAGCGAGGAGGAGTAGCCGTCGATGACGCCCGTGTCCTTGACGGTGATGTTGGAAAGATCGGACAGATCGAAGAAGAAGACGGGGTCGGTCAGTGTGACCACCACGGCGGTGCAGACGTAAGCCTTGTCGCCGTCAAAGCGGACGGACTCGACCGTCTCGCCCTTGGGAGCGAAGTTTGTCACCTCGGCGAGGGTTTCCCACGTATTGATATCGATGCAGTACAGCGCCGCGCCGATGCCGAGGTCGCTATTGCCGTCATCGTTCGGGATCGTGACAGACGTGTTGTTGCCCATGATGGTTTCCTTGAACTTGCTCGTGTCGGTGGTGGTGACCACGCGGAGCACACCTTCGTATTCATCCAAACTATACTGGTTCTTGACGCGGCCGCGGACGCTCGTTTTGCCCATGGGGGTCAGCGTGTCGTTTTCATAGGAGAGTCGCGCGATCTCGGTCATGATCTCTGTCTTGGTGTAGCCGTCATCCAGCTTGACTTGGTCGGTGTACTGCGAGGTGGCGTAAATGCTGTCACGCGAGACGTAGACCTCCTGCGAGTAGGACAGGAAGGCGGCGTCGCCCTTCACCTCGAGCGTCTTTTCGTCGAGCAAAAAGACGGTGGTGTAGCGAGGGCTGGACAGCGTTTCGGGCAGCATGATATTTTCGGGGGCGATGCTAACGAAACCGTTGCCCGAATTGATCTGGGGTAGGAAGGTTTCTTCCTTGGAAAAATCGGGGTTTTGGACGAGCATATTGGTCATGACCATGAGCTGACCGTCCACCACGCGGGAGGAAAGATAACTGCCCGTTACGGTGATGCGCTTTGTCTCGCGCACGTTGGCAGGATCGGTCACGTCAAGGGAAACGATATCGACCATGCTTTTGGCCCAGCCGTCTTTGTTCATGCTGTAGAAGGGCATGATGACGGTCAGCGTCGTGCAGTCGGTCGAGAGATACATCTCGAAGTCTCTTGTGTAGTAGTAGCCGTTGATTTCCTCCTTGCTGCGATCCAGTGAGCAGGAGAAAAGGAGCCGGGAGTTTTCCTTTTCGATGGTGTAGACGTACAAATTGGAGGCGTGCATATAATAGATATACTTGTCGCTTCTCTTGAAAATATCACCCTCGATAACGCCCGCGACCTGGTTGTCGGTGGTTTCCTCATACTTCTGGCCGGTCGTTTCCCCAGTAATATTACTTTCTTCATCCGGCGCAGCGGCACCGGGGGCCATCATATCACCTTTGACAAAATTACGGCCTATGCTTGTCAGCGTGTTCCAAAGCGTCTGGAAGTTGTTTTTATATTTGGGCTTTTGGAATGTCAGCGCGTTGATGCTCTGAATGACGGAGTAATACTCGCTGTCCTCGTAGCGCGACACGTCGGGCGGGGTGGTGTCGTAGGGCACGAACAGCACTAAATTCAGCGCGGTGACCAAGAGGCAGATGCAGGCGGCGAGGGCCGTCCAGCGTTGCCAGCTTGGGCGCTTTCTCATGGCGCGCGGATCGGCCTCGGCGACGTACTTTTCGTCGGCCAGGCTCATGGCGCGAAGCAACTTTTTATTTTTCATAATACGATCCCTTCTTTCTCTAAATGGGCTTTGAATTCGTTTCTCGTCCGCATGAGCGAGACCTTGATCGCGCTCTCACTCATGTCGACGTCCCGTGCGATGTCCTTGATCGGACTCATAAACCAGTACCGCCGCATAAAGATCTGGCGCGTCTTGACGGGCAGGCTCTCCAAAAACGAGTTGATGGCGTCGCCAAGGGCGATCTTGTCGGTCAGATCGAGCGTCGAGTCGGCATCGGGGATGCACTCGCAGAGCTCGTCCAGCACAAGCTCGGTAGCGGCGTTTCGCTTTTGGGCGTGGGCGCTGTCGTAGCGGTCAAGGGCGAGATTGCGGGTGATCTTGCCAAGAAACGTGGCAAGACGACTCGGCTTTGCGGGGGGAATGGCCCCCCAGGCGCGCAGATAGGTGTCGTTGACACACTCCTCCGCGTCCTCGTTTGAGTGTAGGATGGCGTAGGCGATGCTGTGACAGTATCGGCCGTATTTCTTTTGGGTCTCTTTGATCGCAGACTCGGAGCGCTCCCAGTACAGGTCTACGATTTTTTGATCGTCCATTGTGTCACCTCCCAAGGGCTTTGTAGGTACCTTTCACTCTAATACACGGGAATTGGGATCGGTTGGTTACAGTATAACACGAAAAAGATGAGGTGTAAAGGGGGATTTTTAACGACTTCTCCTTGAGCCTCGCACAGCTTCGCGCGCTCGGTGTACCGGTTTTTATGCCACTTCTTGGTGCGCCCCAAGAAGTGGCGGAAGAAAGGCGCCAAAGGGCCTAATGCCCTTTGGAAACCCCGAGCGCGAAAAGTCGTTCCGCTGTCGCTCCACTCATTTTTTCGCGAAAGCAAGCATCTTCAGCCTTTGCGTTGGCGTTTTCAATAAAAACGCCAACACGAAAGACGCACGCAAGTAAAACAGCAAAAGTTTTTGCTATCTGCGACGCACCCCGGATCAACTAACTTTTTAACAAAAACGATTTCGTCCCCTTTCACCTGCCGCGCGTGATGGCTTACGGCGGGAGATGCATTGGATCAAAGATGTCTATCTCCTCTGTCTGCTATGTAGCGCGGCAATCGCAGGGAGGTCCCGGAGGGAACGGCCGGGCGCCCTTCTTGGCCACTTCTTGGGGCGCGCCAAGAAGTGGCATCAAAAAAGATGGCACAGATCAGCGCGCGCTGAAAGCGCGCAGTATGATCGTCCGTAGAAACGGTCGTTCGAAATTTAGCCCAAATAATCCCAACTTTTCCCGTTGCCTCCGTTGACAAATCCCCCCTCTCTTGCTATAATTAAAGCAACAAAAATCAATAGAAAGGATGTATCTGTTATGATCCTCCGTCCCCCCTCCGTACCGCTGATTACCGTCGACCCCTATTTCAGTCTGTGGTCGCCCGCCGACCGCCTGACCGACATCCACACCTGCCATTGGACCAACCGTCCCATGAATTTGCAGGGTGTTGCCACCATCGACGGCGTTGAATACCGCTTCATCGGCACTAAAAACGCAGACAAAATCCCCGCCATGCGTCAGGTCTCCCTTGACGTCGAGGCGTTTACCACCACCGTTGTCTTCGAGGCGGCAGGCGTTGAGCTGACCGCTCTGTTCACCACGCCCATTCTGCCCGACGACAACTATCTCATCTCCCGCCCCGTCAGCTACCTTGAGATCATCGCCCGCCCCACCGACGGTGAGGAGCATAGCGTGAGCGTCAAGCTGTCCGCGTCGGAGGAGTTCTGCCTCCACGAAAAGGGCCAGGACGCCGTCGTGGCCGAGGCCGTTTCGATCGACGGTCTGTCTACCATGAAAATGGGCAGCGAGGGACAGCCCGTCCTGCACTGCAGCGGTGACGACAGACGCATCGACTGGGGCTATTTCTATCTGTCCGTCGCAGGCGGCGCGCTCGGCTTCCTTAGCCGTGAGGAGTCGGACGACGGCATGGCGTATCTTGTCGCCGAGGCTTGCGTGGGCGACAGCGTGCTGTTCACCTTCGCGTATGACGATGTTGAGAGTATCCAGTATTTCGGTCAGAACCTCAAGGCCTATTGGAAGTCGGTCACCCCGACCATCGAGGCCGCCATTGCCGAGGCGCACGAGGGCTATCTTGCCGTCATGGAACGCTGCAAGATCTTCTCCGACCGCCTGTTTGCCGACGCCGTTCGCGCGGGCGGCGAAAAGTACGCTGAAATTCTGATGCTGGCACTGCGCCAGACCATCCATTCCCACAAGCTGGTGCTGGACGAAAACGGCGAAATTCTCTTTATCTCCAAGGAGAATTTCTCCAACGGCTGTGCCGCGACCGTCGACGTCAGCTACCCCTCCATCCCTCTGTATCTGCTGTATAATCCCGAGCTGGTGCGCGGCATGATGCGCCCCATTTACCGCTTCGCCGCAAGCGACGCTTGGAAATTCGACTTTGCGCCCCACGATGCAGGCCAGTATCCGCTGGTCAACGGCCAGGTCTACAACAAAAACCGCGAGACGGGCGAGATGCGCAAGGAGGGTCAGATGCCCGTCGAGGAGTGCGGCAATATGCTGGTCATGGAGGCCACCACGGCCGTCGCATCGGGCGACGCCTCGTTCGCCGCCGCGCATCTGGACGTGCTGGAGGATTGGGTGAAATATCTCATCGCCAACGGCGACGACCCCGCCCATCAGCTCTGCACCGACGACTTCGCAGGCCACATGGCTCACAACTGCAACCTCACCCTCAAGGCCATCATGGGCATCGCCTCGCTGGGTATCCTGTACCGTATGCTGGGCAGGGAAGAGGACGCCGCGCGTATGCTGGCGACCGCAAAGGAAAAGGCCGAAAGCTTTTTGCCCCGCGCCCTCAACACCGACGGCTCTTACCGCCTGGCCTTTGACCGCGAGGGGACCTTCAGCCTCAAGTATAATCTGATCTGGGACCAGCTGATCGGTCTTGATCTGTTCCCCGTACATTTCCGCGAGGCCGAGATCAACCGCTATAAGAGAGAGGCACACGCCTACGGCACGCCGCTGGACAGCCGCCGCACCTACACCAAGGCCGACTGGCTCATCTGGGCGGGCGCGCTTTCGACCAACCGCGCAGATTTCGAGGCGATCGTCGATCCGCTGTGGAGAGCCTACAACGAGTCTCCCTCCCGCGTGCCGCTGACCGACTGGTACGATACCGTCACCTCGGCACAGTGCGGCTTCCAGAACCGCACCGTCGTCGGCGGATATTTCATTCAGCTGCTGGCCTATAAGGGCTATCTGAAGCTGAGCTGATCCTATGGCTAAGGTTCAATGGAAGGGCTCGACGCTGCTCGGCCCCCTGCCGCCCGTCATGGTCAGCTGCGGGACGATGGAAGAGAGCAATATCATCACAATCGCCTGGACGGGTATTCTCAACACCCACCCGCCCAAGACCTACGTTTCCATTCGCCCACAGCGCCATTCCTATAAGATCATCAAGGAGAGCGGTGAATTCACCCTCAACCTCACCCCTGCCCACCTCATCCGCGCCGCCGACTATTGCGGCATGTATACGGGCGCCAAGGTGGATAAATTCGCCAAGTGCGGCTTGACACGCGAGGAGGGAAGCGAGGTCGCCTGCCCCTCCATCGCCGAGTGCCCGCTTTCGTTGGAGTGCCGCGTGACCGACGTCGTCCCGCTGGGCACGCACGATATGTTCATCGCCGACATCGTCTCCGTCCGCGCCGATGAAAAGCTGCTCGACGACAAGGGCAAATTGTGCATGGAGCGCGCCGACCTTGCCGCCTTCGCCCACGGCGAATACTTTGCGCTGGGCAAAAAGATCGGGCAGTTTGGGTTTTCGGCGGTGAAGAAGAAGAAAAAGCCAAGTCAAAAGAAGGGGTAACGGATGTTGGCTGGTATAAAAAAGAAGCGCAAAGGCTACGGCCTTTGCGCTTCCTTGTGTGTATGTGTTCGAGGTGACAAGATTCGAACATAGAACTCGCGCAAGCGCGAGTTCACGAAGAATGCGCTTTGCGCATTCTTCTGTACAAATTCTCAAGCCCATCATTTCAAACGAAAGAAAAGGAACCGAGTTTTAACTCGGTTCCTTTTCTTTGGTCGAGGTGACAAGATTCGAACTTGCGACTTCTACGTCCCGAAGAGTTGCACACTTGATTTTTAAGTGATTTTTGCGACTTTTGGGGGCTTTTCAGTCCGAAAACGATGCTTTCGGATGCTCTTGTTCGCACTGTTTCCACACAGTCCAAGTCTGTAGATGGTCAAAGGTGTGGTCATCCCACTTTTTGAACCCAAAATCCAAGCTCAAAATATTTGAATCTTGCACCGTCAGGTGACTAAACGGTTCACCCCGTGTCGAGTTTTTTCTTCTGCCGTTATTATACCATACATCAGCACAATAGTCAAGCGCCTTCTCTCAACACTCAAAATTTGCATCGCAGTAGTCAAAGAAAACGCCCGTGAAAAAAGCCCGAATTTATTTTCGGAAAAGTGCTGGACTTCCTCTCTCTTCTGTGGTATGTTGTTGTGCTGACAGAAAAGGAGGTACAACACATGAAAAGTATGATAAAAGAGTTATGGCACGGAAACATCATTCCGCAAGAGGACAGCAGAAACAACTCAAAGGAAATGAAAGAGCTGCTCGGATACATGGCAAGGCATCACGAGGACTTGGAAAAGACCTTTACCGACGAGCAGAAGGAGATCTTTGAAAAATTCCACGACTGCTGGGACGAGTACGTAAGCCTTGCCGAAGCAGCCATCTTCGAATACGCCTTCCGCCTCGGAGCAAGGCTCACGATGGAGGTGCAATCGGACACAAACGAATAACGATTCAGGCATCGGAGCAAAATCCGATGCCGATTTTTTGACACGAATCCTCACAAATGAGTCAAAACACCTTGATTTATTCACATTTTTATGCTATAATAATATAATCAATTATTTACAATGCGATACTATCGTCAAAGGAGGTGTGACTATATGCAATGGACATATGGAGCGTTGCTTTTGCTTTCGCTGTCTCTGTTACCATTATACTTTCTGTTCGTGCGTAAAAAGCAGAACGAGCCGTGGCTGTTGTTTTTGTTCGCTTGCGTGGCAGTAGTCAACCTCGGGTATACCTTGATAGCATTTTCAAACACGGTAGAATTCGCGCTCTTTGCCAATAAGATTACATACCTCGGACAAGTTCTGATCCCCTTGTGTATGTTCATGCTGATCTCGAAGCTCTGCGGTTACACCTACAAGAAATGGGTGCTTGGCGTGTTGATCGGTGTGGCGGTAATTATGTTCGCCATCATCTGCACCACGGGCTATCTCGATTGGTACTATACAAGCGCAACGATAGAAAAGGTTGACGGAGCAACCGTTCTCCATAAGGAATACGGAGTTTTGCACCCGATAAACCTCATATACATTATTCTTTATTTCGTCGGAATGATAACCGTAATCGGTTTATCGCTCGGTCAACATAAGAGCGCATCGCAAAAGCACGCCTGCGGAATGCTCTTGATCGTGCTTGGCAATATCGCCATGTGGTGCTTCGGCAAGGTTATCCCTTGGGATGTGGAATTCCTTTCGGTTACATATCTTATGAGTGCAGGCGGTTTCCTCATTGAGTGGCTGATGCTTCAGGACTATGTTCACAAGAACGATGTTCCCGTGTTCACTCCGGCAGAGTCGGAGCAGCTTGGAATCGATATTGCCACGATGCCGATGGACGTAAAGATCGGCAAGGTGCTTTTGTGCTTGAAGAACGGTGAAACCCTTGCTCCCCGTGAGCGTGAGGTGCTGGAGCTGATACTTCAATATAAAAAGCGCAGAGAGATCGCTGAAATTATGTACGTATCGGAAAGCTCCGTGAAGCTCTATACGAGAACACTTTACTCCAAGCTCGGCGTAACCTGTCGAGAGGAATTGTATGCAATTCTCGTGAAAAAATGATAAAAATATAAACCATAGTTTACATAGGACGACGGAAATGCTCCGTCGTCCTTTTTTGCTCAAAAAAATGGCGTTCTCACCCTTTTTCACCCCTAAAATACCGTAATTACCCGTTTTTACCCCTAAATTTTGAAAAATTACCCCAAACCTACCCCTAATTTTGATACTTTTACCCCTAAGGGGTAGATGTCAAAGCAAGAGATTTATGATAAAATATAGGCAAGATAGAATTCGGTGCTATCCAAAAAACGCAATGAAAATAAAAACGGAGGTGGTGAAATGTGACCGAAAAGCGAATTCTATTCGACAGGTTTGAGTTCCCTGTGGAGAAGGGGCTTGATTACGTGATCAACGAAAACGTACCCGAAACCGATTTTCTCTTGATCAACGAGCAGCACGATGCCTTTTTGCTTATGTTCGAGAAGGGATTTCCGATCTTCACCGTACCCGAGAACAGCGACCGACCGTATTGCTTATTCGAGATGAAGCGCCCCGGCAGAGTGATAAAATTCTTCTGCCCCGAGCGGCACGAAAATCTTGATTCGGTCGTTTGGTACTTCTACGTAGAGCTGTTCGATGAACAGGGTGTGGCGCACGGACTTCCCGGACAGGTGCGAGTGGAAATGAGCGAGTCTTGCATCAGGATGGCGAAGGATAAGCCCAAATTCATTGAGATACTTGAACAAGTTAGATTAAAAGACACGGCGGTTTCCGCCTAAACGCATTCTTTAGAAAAGGAGAATTACAATGAAAACAAAACACACAAGCAAATTTTTTGCATTATTGCTCGCCATTCTGATGGTTGTAGCGATTCTGCCGTTCTCGGCAATCACCGTATTTGCGGATGCAACAGGTGATGCGCCCACAGAGGTTGCTACATTTGCCGAGCTTGTGGCGGCTGTCAACGAGGATAAGACCAACATCAAGCTTATGGCAGATATTACACACACAGTTCCTATGGAACTTCCCGACCAACACAGACTTGTGTTTGACGGAAATAAAGAATACGTGCTTGATCTGAACGGTTACAATTTAAGTGTTCAAAACCGTGACAACGAATATTTTTCAGGTACGATATCCTTCATTAAGGTTATGGGCACATCGAAGCTGACCGTTAAAAACGGTTTTGTTGGATTTGGAAACAATAAGGCAAAAAGCAGAGAGGACTATGGTAGTGTTCAGGTAACCGATTCTGCCGAACTTATTACAGAGAACGTTGCGTTTGAAAGCTACAAGGCGGGTTGCACTATTATTTTGGAAAAGCAAGCGAAGGCAACCCTTAACGGTGGTTCGGTTCAAGCAATGAACGGATATGCCGTTTATGCATACGGAACATCTGCGCTCACGCTTGATTATGGTGTAACGCTTCGTACTACTGTAGGCGATGGGTCGCATACTGTTAATAACTTTGGATACGGTTCTCTTTATTTCTCTTCAAGCGGAGATCTGACTGTTTATGGTGCTTACTTTAAGTCGGGCGTGCAGGTACATCCAACGCAAATCGATGAGTTTGATGTTACCAAAAAAGAAGTTAAGATAGACGGTACTAAGCTGACCAAGAAAATCTACGACGGAGATGGACTACCTTCCGCTTCTGAGTACGATTACTCTTGGTATCGTGGAAGTCCTACCGGATATGCTATTTTTACAACAGTTAATCCCAGAAAATTTGTACTTGAGATTTCGGTAATGGACACAGAGCGAAAATTCCCCATCACGGTAACTAACGGTGTAGCCAAGGTTGGAGACGTTACAGTTACAGAGGCAAAATACGGTGAAACCGTTACGCTTGAAGCAAACGCACCCGAAAGCGGCTATGAATTTACTTATTGGAGTGGCGATTATTCCTTTGCAGATAATAGCTCGGCGACGACTACGTTCGTTATGCCTTATGGCAACGTTGTGACCTCTGCAAATTACGGAAAAGAGAAAATACACAATATTGATGTAATCCTTCCCGCTCCGCAGGTAGGCGAGCCGCTCTATGATACAATTACAAGTGTTTCGGGTAAATCTGAATTTGTTTCAATTAGGTGGTATTTAGTAAACGGTGGTAGCACGACTCCGCTTATCGGTGGAGAGCTTTTTGCAGCAGGCAACACATATAAAGTAGTAGTTGAATTCTCTCCGGCTAACGGTTGGTTGTTTGCAAGCAATCCTACTGCCACGGTAAACGGTAATACCGCTTCTGCTTCGAGCAGTATGCCCAGTGTGGCTTCTGTTTCTTATACTTTTGCCTCGCTTTCAAGCTCGTTCCCGGTATATTATACTGATGATTTCATTGTCGGTTTTGGCTCTACAAAAACTGTTGATGTGGAGAAAATGGCGAACGAAAACGCTTCTTTTAGGGCTGCGTACCTTGATGATAAGGTTACTTATCAGTGGTACAAAAACGGAGAAGCAATTGAGGGCGCAACAGACGTAAGCTATAAAATAACCTCTGCGAACAATGGCGATAAATTCCAAGTTAAAGTAATCGCAGATGGTGTTGTTTCGTGTGGTTCTGCAAGAATGTTCAATGAAAAGCTGATTGGTGACATCGGTTTAACAATGGACGATCCCCAAGTCGGTCAAAAATCAAGCGATTTTATTCCTCAATTTGTATCGGCAGGTTTTACAATAGCAGAGGAAGACGGTCTGTCTTGGCAGAAAGATGCCGGGGGTTATTGGACAATTATTAATAAAGATTTTATCTTTGAACCCGGTGTAAAATATCGATTGATGGTAGATATTATACCGCCCGAAGGATATAGCTTTGTTTCTCCTACCGTATCCGCTGACGGACGAACAACAAGTGCGATAGACTATGGTACATTGGCTCGTGGTTGGATCACTTTTGATGCAACGCCAAGCAATCCTTTCTCGATAATTATGACAGCTGACAGCGGAGTCGGACTTGGTGATACACTTGAGCTGGATATTGAAGCGATGAAAGCGGCAAGTACCGATTTTAAGACTGCCTACGAAGCAAACAAAGTAAGCTATCAATGGTATGTTGATGGTACAGAAATTGACGGTGCTAAACTTTCCAAATTTGCACTCGGTACTGATTATGCTAAAAAAACAATTCAAGTTGTTGTTACAGCAGACGATAAGGTGGCTTGCAGTCAAGAGTTTGTTGGCTCACAATATATAGAAAGCCTTGATATTTTGATCAGTCCACCAATTGCAGGACAAACACCTTCTACTACTGCCATCGAAAAGAATGGTAAGGTTATAATTGAAGCAGGTGCGATTATTTGGTACAATGCCGCTGATGATTCGAAAGTAACAGGTCCTTTTGTTGCAGGCGAAAGCTATTATGTTTCAATTTGTTTTACAGCAGCGGAAGGTTATGTTTTTGATGACTACAGTGTAACAACTAATGATTACCATTCAAGCCTTTTGGCAAATACTAACATTAACGGTGTTAATGTAGATAAAATTTATGATTGTAGCTATATTATTCCCAATTTTGGCGATGTTTACTCAATAGCTTTTGTTTGCGTTGAACATACACATACCTACACAAACAGCGTTCTTCAAAAGGATGATACAAACCATTGGCTTGAATGTGATGCTAATGATTGCCCCGATAAGTTTGGAAGTAGAAAGGATATAACTCCTCACTCCGGTGGAACTGCAACCTGTTTGGCACAGGCGGTCTGCTCTTGCGGTCAGAGCTATGGTGCACTCGGTGCACACACATTTGGCGAGTGGCAGAACGAAGTAGCTGCAACCTGCGTGGCAACGGGAACAAAAGCACACAAGACCTGCTCCACCTGCCATAAGCATTTTCAAGCAGACGGCGTAACCGAAATTACTGATCTTACAATCGCAGTAGACACCAATAATCACGATATGGCAACCGAGTGGACAAAGACCGCTGAAGGACATTATCACGTTTGTAAGAGAACGGGTTGTGAATATCACGATACCTTGGTAGCTCACACCTCGTCCGGCTCGGCTACAGAAACAACTCCCGAAACCTGTACGGTTTGCGGATACGTAATCACCCCTGCTCTCGGACACACCACTCACACTCCCAAGACCGAATGGAAGTCCGATGCGGATAACCATTGGCACGAATGCACAGGTTGCGAAGGACAACAGCTTGAAAAGGCAGCTCATGCCGATAGCAACAATGACGGCAAGTGCGATACTTGTGAATATCAGATGAGTACCACTCCCAACACTCCCGATGATCCCGGAACAACGCCTCCTGCGAACAATCCTCCTACCGACGATGATGGTGGACTCGGCGCAGGCGCAATTGTCGGTATCGTAATCGGCTCTGTCGCAGTAGTCGGCGTAGGCGGCTTTGCTCTCTTCTGGTTCGTTATCAAGAAGAAGACTTGGGCAGAGTTTATTGCTCTCTTCAAGAAGCACTAGGATATATGTAAATTTTAAGGAGTGTTTTATGAAAAAATTAAAAACTTTAATTTGCTTTGCAGTTTTTGCTGTTGCAATGCTACTTAGCGTATGGGCAATTACACCACTTACAGCATATGCAATCGACCAAGATTACAATATCACTATTGCCGATAAAGACGGAAGCACTACAGTTGGTGTGGATATAACAACCGAAAACTATGAAGATGTTCTTGGAGATGGCACAGTTTCTTATGACCCTACAACTAATACTTTAACTTTAAACAACTATGTTTACAATGGCGAAGGATTGGGAGGAAATGGTGTTCCATGTGCAATTACAGCAGATACTCCTATCGAAGGTCTTACCATTGTTTTAGTTGGTACAAACAGTATCACAGTAAGCGGCGGCGGATCTGCCGGTATGGCATTCTTTGGAGGTGGCGGCCTTACTGTTAAGGGCAACGGCTCGCTTGTCATCAATGCCGGCGCGTATGGTATAGTTTTAGTGGAGTCCAGTGACGGGATAAATATTGATGGCGGCAACATTCATATTACTACCACAGAAGCAATGTCTGCTGGTATTATGGCACTCGATTTTGTAATGACAAGTGGTGATTTAAAAATTACTGCATCGACGGTAGGTATTGGAACTTCTAAAGAAGATGGAATTTGTATTAATGGTGGTTCAGTAGAAATTGGTACTGCTGTAGGTGGATATTCTTTCATTTATATGGATACGGATCTTAATCCTGTTAAGCCTGACACTTCGAATTATGTTGGCGATTATAATTTGACGGCTGGTGTTAATACAAATGGTAGCGATGCTAGTGAATTTAACGAAGGATATTTGAGTTCTTATAAATACGTTAAGATAGAACCCCTTCACGTTCACGACCACGGTACTGCATGGGAAAGCGATGCGAACGAGCATTGGAACGAGTGCGAGTGTGGTGACAAGGCAAACAAGGCGGCTCATAGTGGCGGTACTGCTACTTGCACCGAAAAGGCAGTTTGCTCGGTATGTAACGCCGCATACGGCAACACCGCAGCTCACAGCCACGGCTCTGAATGGAAAACCGATGCAAACGAGCATTGGAACGAGTGTGCTTGCGGAGATAAGGCAAACAAGGCAGCTCATACCGATAGCAACAATGACGGCAAGTGCGATACTTGCGAATATCAGATGACTAACGGTGGCGGCAATACTGAAACGCCCGACAATCCCGATAATCCTAACAATACGCTCGACAACCCGAATAACACTCCCGATGATCCGAGCGACGATAAGGACGGACTCGGTGCAGGCGCGATTGTAGGTATCGTGGTTGGTGTTCTTGCCGTACTTGGCGGCGGTGGATTTGCTCTCTATTGGTTCGTGCTGAGAAAGAAGCCGATCCTTCCTACCGATCCTACCACCCCCATAGAGGAAGCTCCCGATACCGACGTTGATGCCGATACGGATGAAGATGCGGAAGCAACCGATGAGGATAACTCTCCCGAAACGGATGATGAAGCACCCGACACAGAGGATGCTCCCGATGCGGATGATGAAGCACCTGATACAGAGGATGCTCCCGATGCGGATGATGAAGCACCTGATACAGAGGATACTCCCGAAACGGAAGATAAGAAGGACACGGAATAAAAATTGATAAATAGGCGGTAAGTTCGCTTACCGCCTACCTTGAAAACGGAGGTACAGTATGAGCGAAAAAACGAAATTCAATATATTATTGGCTCATCTGATTACGTTCTTAGTTTCTATCCCGACCTTAATGATAATCGGACATTTCTTTCCCAGCGAGGTTGCTCCCGGCGAAGTTTCGTGGGCTGTTTGTGCAACCATCGGCGTGGGAATGGCACACGTCGTGTCCTTATTTATCTTCTTCTGCGTATTAACAAGACAGGATAAGAAAAAGAGAAAACAAGACGATGATGAATAACACTAAAGCGGTGGGCAGAAATGCCCACCGCTTTCTCTATCAAAACGCAATAATTGCATCGCTGTAGTCAAAGAAAAGGCTCTCGGCGAAAATGTGAAAAACTGAATAGCTCAGGTGGTCTGTCCCGAAATGTAGGACAGACCACTTTTGCGTGAAAAGTTTGCACAGATTTGCAAAAATGGCAGCAAAATTTACAGATGTTCTTTTTCTGCCGTAGGTCAAAAGAGCGCAAAACATAGAGAAATCAACGCTTTTTGTGATATTGCATCCACTCCTATCATCTTGCGTATATGGTAGGCAGGTCAAAGCGGCAGATTTTTGAGAGAAATCTCGCTCCGTTCATATTCTCTTACTTGAAAAAAGCCGCAAAATATGGTAAAATAGAATACCATCAAAAACTACGAAAGGAGGGTTAACGATGACGGCAGAAAAGAAAAAATATGAATTTATGCGTATCATAGCGCTTGATGGCAGTACAATTTACAGAAGCCGAGAGCTGACCGCGCTGAAGGACGGCAAGACAAATGCCCATGCCTTCTCGGGTGTTCTTGATGATAGCCTTGAAACAATCAAGCTCCGAGAGATCTACGCAAAGCACGAAGCCGAGATAGGATATCCCTATCTTGAAGATAAAGCCTTCTGCCGAGCCATTGTTTCCGTCTCCTTCGATTATGCTATCAAGCAATATGAAAAGCAAGGACGGAGATACGTTCTCTACGGACAGACGGTTACCGATGAGGAAATGACCGACCACGTGTGCATCCGCACGCTTGACGGCAAACCAACGCTCGTAGCAATCGAAACACCGCTGAATCAGGATAAGCACTATGCCCCCGTAGAACAGCCTATCTCCGCAGAGCTTCTCGGTAAATACTTTGTGTACGATGCAGAAAAGCGCGAGTACAAGAGAAGCGATAAGGAAATGCCCTCGGTTGTGAAGAAGGAGAAAATCCGAGAGCATCTGTACCTGCACGGCTTTGACATTGACGGCATCCATTATGTTCGTTATAAGCGAAGCGCAGGCAGTAGCCGCGACGGACGGTGTTTGTTCATTGCCGAGCCTCTCTATGCGGATATGATGGAATGGAGTTCGTGCGGTCTTTCAGCGGATAGTGTTTCGGATCAGGCATCGTGGCAGGCGTATATTGCCTTGACTTTAAGTAGCATCGAAAGCACGATAAGGCTTCCGAAGAAAGCGATCCTTATCATTCCCGATAAGGTGAGCAAATTCAAGACCACTGCTGTGTGCGTAAAGGAAGATAAAGCTCTCGGACTCACGGCAGCCGAGGAAGAAACCGAGATCGAGAACGTGATATGGGATGGCGAAGCTCTCCTTGATGTGAGCGAGTTCGAGAACGCAGGCTACGGCGATAAAGGCATGATGCTCCTTCGTAACCGCTTCTTCAAGACCTGTGCGTTCAACACAAATCTGCAAAAGTGGTTCAAGGATAAAGGCATCACCACCGTAGGACAGCTTACAGGCTACACCACCGCGCGTAAGATCGAGGACATCAAGCTCGTCATTACTGAGAGCAGTCTCAAATACCTCAAGTTTATGCCGAAAGGTCAATCTCTCAAGTTGTCCCTTGAAGCATGGCTTGATGCCATATACGGCGGCAAGACAACATCTGAGTTCGGTGTTGTTAAAACGGATAAGCCTCCATCCAATATGGAAGGTCGCTTGGCGTACACCAACTATCAGCTGATGAACACCCTTGCCATCACGCCGTCGGGAATGGAGCAGTTGCTCGATGCGTCGCTTTATTACCTATACAAGATATACGCAAGCGCAATGCACCTCCGCTATCAGATCAACTACCTATCGGAAACAGAACCCGATGACCTTGCGGTTATGACGGCAGATAACTATCGGCGTAAGGTCGTAATGGAGATGCTGTTCAGGACTCCCGATTTTGAACACACAGAATTTTATAAGGATCTGAAAACCGATGTGTGTTATTATTTCAAGCGCAGGCTGAAGAAAGGCAGAGTGCTTGTGAACGGTAACAACCAAACCATCTTCGGAAACCCTTATGAATTTTTGTGTGCCGTGACGGATAAAGCTTACGAGCCGACAGAGCCGATGCTTCTCGGTGACGGCGAGGTCTATACCAAGCGCTTTGAGGACGGCGAGAAGTTGACTTGTGCGAGAAATCCGCACATCACCCTCGGCAATATCCTCATAGGAGTCAACCGCAGAAAAGAAGAAATAGACACCTATTTCAACCTCACAAGAGATATCGTTTGCGCCAACGCAATCAATAGCAATCTACAGCAAAGGCTCAACGGATGCGATTACGATTCAGACTCTATGCTTGTAACGAACGATCAGTTCCTCTACCTTTCGGCAAAGACCTGTTATGAGAATATGGGTGTTCCCGTATGCTGTGTTGCTCCCGTAGGCAAAGCGGAGTATTCTTCTTCTGCCGTGGATCTCGCAAGGCTTGACCTTGCAATTGCGGAAAACAAGATCGGAGATATCGTCAACCTCTCGCAATTCCTTAACAGCCTCTTATGGCATAATGTTAGTAACGGCGCAAGCATCAACGACATCCTCCCGATATACAATGAGATCTGCATCTTGGCTGTGCTGTCGGGCATGGAGATCGACAAAGCGAAAAGAATGTACGCTGTGAAAACAAGCAAGGTGCTTCACCGCTTAGAAAAGCGCAAGCAAGAGTACAAGAAAGCAAACGGCGGCAAGCTCCCGAACTTCTATTATTTCATCACAGGGCAAGAAGAAAAGATCGAGAAAAATAATACCGCAACGCTGAACTGTCCGATGTCGATCATCTACGATTTTGTTACGAAATACGAGCCGTACAGATTGCCAAAAAGAAAGGTGAAGCTCTCCGATCTCTTCGCACTTGATGAGGGCGACGGCGACAGCAACGACTACCACCGCAAGAAAAATATCATCGTCGCTGTGCAAAAAGCCGAAGAAGATATCCGCCACCTTCGCATCAGGGAAAGCAAAGCACTGGGCGATGCGAAAGTCATTCTTCGCGCCGAGATGCAAGCGATACTTGATGAATGCATGAAGGTCGTAGCACGTAACGTATCGGGTGACCACGTGCTTGGATTGCTTCTGCGAGAGCTTGATTCGGGAGAGAAAAAAGAGATATCGCAAATCAAAAGCTTCCTGTTCGCCTGCCTACTGTTCGAGAAGAACGGACGGTTGCTCTCAAAAGTAAAAACGCCCGAGGATTATCACTACACCGAGCTGAAGCTCGCAACCGATGAAAACGTTGAGCGTGACGATATGATAGAAATCATATACGGTCATCCTCACGTAATTGTTGTTGACGGCGATACCGTCTTGGGCAACCACGGAAAAATTGAAATATACGATGACAAATTCATTTACTATGATGCCAATGGAAACAGAGTTCCCATATCCGTATTGGATTATTAAAATCCCAAACACACATGAGTGTCGAGAAATTCTCGGCACTCTTTTTTTATTGCAAAAAAATTATGGAGGTATTTTATTGAAATACAATTATAGTTATAACAACAAAAGAGATAACCCCGGCGATTTCTTTCCCATGCCGAAGGCTGTGTTCCGTCTCGGACTCGACTACGGAGAGATCGCTCTCCTTGCATTCCTCATGTACTGCGAGGACAGGAAAACCTTCACGTGCCATCCGAGCTACGCCACGATTGGTGAAGCCATCGGCATGAGCAACAACACCGTCAAAAAATATGTAGATAGCCTTGAAAAGAAGGGCTTCATCTACACCGAGCCGACGATGGTTCGCACTCGTGACGGTCGCGCTCACAACGGTAGCCTGCAATATACCTTGCAACCGATAAAGCCCATCGAAGAAGCGTACTTCGAACAGCAATTGCGAGAAGCCGAAGCAAGAGCGAGGTTCAATCAGGCGATGAAAAAATTTGAGAAGAAAGGAGGAAAACTTGATGAAGCAGTCAATGTATAAGAACCGAGATGAGATGCCTATGTTCCTCACCGTGATGGACGTGGCAAATCTGCTTGGGATCTCCCGTGCAAGTGCCTATGAGCTTGTGCGTGAGGATAACTTCCCGAAGCTGAAGATCGTTCAGGGGCGCACGATTATTCCTCGTGACCGACTCCTCGAATGGCTCGATGAGCAAACGAGATACGATGAATTGCCACGGTGAACGCAACAATAAGTGAACCGTGTACCACGCACTATGGGGGCTTTGCAAGCCCCTATTTTTTTAGCAGGATAAAGCCGTGTCTTATTCACGGCGCATCACATCGCACGGCAACGCCGAGCGAGGACGAAAAATGCAGGTGTTTCAAGGACTTTTCAAAAAAATCATTAGGCGCGTTAGCGAAAGTAAAA
>SVRN01000001.1 GCA_015064805.1 Oscillospiraceae bacterium | reverse complement strand
CCGGAGGTTCTGCAAACAACACCCATATCGGCTTTGAGATCTGCGAGGACGGTCTTCTGGACTACACCTATTTCAAGAAGGTGTACCGGGAGGCCGTTGAACTTTGCGTGTATCTGTGCAAGCTGTACGGTCTGACCGAGGAGAACATCATCTGCCACTCCGAGGGTTACAAGCAGAAGGTTGCCTCCAATCATGGTGACGTCATGCACTGGTTTCCCAAGCACGGCAAGTCCATGGATACCTTCCGTGCAGATGTAAAGGCAGGTCTTTCCGAACCCATGGTGGATGATACCACCGAAGATAAGGATGAAACTCCTGTTATTACTTACCCGGAGAAGCTGACCGAAGGATACTATCGTGTCCGCAAAACCTGGTCGGACAAGAAGTCCCAGGTTGGTGCGTATCGCATCCTCACCAATGCCAAGAAGGCTGCGGATGAGCATCCCGGCACCTTTGTGTTCACCAATGACGGCACCGCTATTTATCCCACGATCAACACCAACGCTCCCGTCAAGGACGAGGAGTACCGTATCCATACGGTGGTGCGTGGCGATACCCTGTGGGACATTTCTGCCAAGTACCTTGGCAAGGGTAGCCGATACCCGGAAATCAAAAAGCTGAACGGACTGACTTCCAATGTCATCTATTCTGGCTGGAAACTGAAGATTCCTAACTAAGCACAAAACCCACCGCGCATTAGCAAAAGCTGTATGCGTGGTGGGTTTTTTTGTTTATGTATGATATTTATACAAGTTCACGTATCGTCAACTTTACTTTTTCTGCCTTTACAATGATGCCAGTTCCATCAAAAACCGCCTCAATACAATCTCCGGCGGTCATGGCTATCTCATAAATCACTAACAGCCGAGCATCGTAATTCATCTGCAAGTCCACAGACCCTTCAAAAACCAATGTGTACATTTTGTATTCCGGGTCTTCGTAATGATGAAAACTTATCGAGGTGCATTCTGCATCATGACCAATATGCTCAATAGTGGCGTCATGGAACAGCCCCCTGGATTCCAGTTCTTCAACGATACCTTGGAAATCATCAATAGTTGTAAACTGCGTGGTCTTTCCACGCATAGTGAATTGTTCTGTGTTTTTCATCGTGCTTATCCTCACATGAAGTATATTTCTAAAGCGGTACTGTACCGAAATAATCATTGGACATTTTATTATACCATATTTTTTATGAAATTGCATTGTTTCTGTAATTTTTGTTCCCATCGAGGAGAAAAAATCTCGTCGGTGGGCTTTCTTTTTTTCCGACTTTGCAGATTATCCGCCAAAACGCACTTTTTTTCCTCGGTGGCGAAGTGAGGTAACCCCTCAGAACGGAGGAAAAACTATGACAACGGCTCAAAAAGATAAAATCATATCTATGCGAAAGCAGAAAGCAACCTAGGCCGAAGGTCAGTCTGTTGCGCTTATTTTAACGGAGAAAGATAATGAGAATAGTAAAGAATGCCATCCGCTGCAAAATTTGCGGGGATGAGATAGAATCCACATATCGGCACGATTATGTCAGCTGTAGCTGTGGTGCCTGTGCCGTTGATGGAGGGCACGATTATCTTCGCAGATCATTTGCATCGAAGGACTGTTTTGAGGATATTTCCGTAGTCGTTGCGACAGAGGAAGGTAAGGCAAAAGAGCCGGGTGAAACCCTACCACCGAAAATGAAACCATAGCGGAAAAAGTGAAACCTTTTGAAACCCTGTGAAACCGTATCAATATTATAAGCCTTTGCCAAACAAAGATAATCCGAACTTATTCCTAATTGGGGATGCGTTCGGATTCTTTGTTTTTTGTACCCAACATAGTCGCAAATAAAAAAGAAAACCATACTCGAAAAGCAACTGTCATTCAAGTACGGTCATTGATGAATAAGCATTTCTATGTATGCCTGTGTCGCTATATGCGGCACAGGTTTTCTGGTTAAGCTGTTTTTGCTTTAGAAGGCTTCTCTGCCTCTTTCTTTGCCTTCCAATCTTCAAACTCGCGCTTACCTTCCTCGCTTTCAAAGAACGCCACTACCGCGGGATAAAAGGCGCGGACGATTGCTTCTATCTCGTGCTTTGGAATACACGAGCGTGGTCTGTATTCACCACTTTTATCGTGAGCCAGCCATAACAGAACGTATACTGCTCTCTTCATCAATTCCAAATATTTTACCTCCCGTCTCTATCCCAGTTATTACGGCTCGACACCTTGCTCTGCTCACGCTTTTGCCATTCGGTTAAGATTCGCAGAATTGCACTCTCTATATCTTTCGGCGTATAATTAGGGAAGAAAGTTCGCAGAGATTCCAAATCGAGCTTCAGCGTTTCTTTTTGATTTGGCTTCGGTCGGCTCATGACCTCAAACATCATATCCGCATCAAGCAACTGCATTGCACTCATTTCTTTTAGTTTTACCGCCTGCGAGAGCGACGGAGTTGCCTCGTAATCTTGAATCAGTTCGGCAAGAGCTCGCTGCTCTTCCTCCTTGAGGTAAGATAATTTCTCGGCAGGAGTTAACGCGATCTTGCCTTCATCCACTAAATCAAGCAAAGGCTTGATAAGTTTAGTTAAGCGAATATACCGCTTGATCGTGTCCTTGCTCGTGTTCTCCTGCTCCGCGATTATCTCGGTAGATAACTTCGGTGCAACTTGCTCCGAAGTTAAATCACTCCGTGCTCCCTGCCGTTTCAGCGCATCGAACTTCATTTTGTACGCGAAGGCTTTTTCCGACGGAAGCAGTTGTTCTCTGTGAAGGTTGGAATCAACCATCGCAAGAATCGCCTCATCGTCATCCAAGTTGCGAACAATTACGGGAATGTCCTCAATACCAAGCCGCTTGCAGGCTTCAAAGCGGCGGTGTCCCGACACGATCTCATACTTTGCACCACCTTCAATGGGATTGGGGCGCACAAGAATCGGTACGATTACGCCGTACTCTTTGATGCTCTCCATCAACTGCTGCATATCGCTGTCATCGCGCACTTGGAACGGATGATCCCGCATGGGTGTAAACATATCCAAGTTGTAATTAATGGTGGTCTCGATTCTTTTGTTTGAATTGGTAATCATCTTTGTTTTTCCTCATTTCTTTTAATTTTAGGTTGAATTTTCGCTCCCGTTTCTCTCGGGAACATTTCTTGTTCTTGCTCCATCTCAACGCGGAGCTTTTCTTTTAGGTTTTCGATCATCGGGAATACGCCCTTAGCCAAGTTGATATCGTGGCGAAGCATTTTTAGTTCGGCACTTATGGCTTTGCGCTTACGTGAACATTCGTCTTTCTCAGCTTCAGTTGTTGCTCTTCGGCGGCGGTTATCGATCTTGTTGCGTGCAGATATAAGGGCAGTCATCTCCGCTTCTTTTTCATCAATGAAGGCTTGTACTCTATCGGCAGTACCGAGGTCGTTGCGGTTGATGAGGTTGACCGTCTGCATATATCGGTCTAAATAAATCTGCTCTTGGCGCATAGCGGGAGATAGCGGTTCTTGGTAGTTATCGTTCTGAATCACCTTGCCGCTTGTATCAATACCAAACAGCTCAAGCACGATCATAAAAATTAGTTCAATCGTGTTGTATTGATTGTAGCTCTTACGACGATCCCAAATCTCATAAAGCGGCGGGCGACTCGGATAGTACGGTGTTCGATATTCTCGCCTTGAAAGAATCCTTTTCTCAATAGCTTCGGGTGTGTAGCGCTCTCCGAGGCTGTCTATACGAATAGGACGTTTCCATCCTTTCGCTATTACACAAGGATGCTTATACTCCTTCCCACGCAGCAAGGTATAGCCGCGCCGAGTCAGAGCGAATTGAAAATGACTTGGTAACATACAATCCGCGATGGCATCGTCAATATCCATTTTCAATAGCGTTCTGTGGGATGACTTACCTTTCTTCTCAGCCATATACGCGACGTATGGTGCACGTTTCCTCTGTGGGTTCTGGATCACCGAGAGATTGTGTTCAAGACAGAGCTTGTCCGATTCGGGTGCCATCACCGTGTCGTGATAATACGGTGGACAGTGGAACTTTTCTCCGTCCTTGAAACTAACGCTATTCAAAATAAAATGGTTGTGTAGATGCTCGTGATCTCGGTGGCTGGCAACGAGAACTTCGTACTTATCGCCCCACAACCTCTTGGCAAGCTCTACCCCGAGCGCGTGGCATTGCTCGGGTGTTACCTCACCGGGTTTGAAGCTTTGGTATCCGTGGTAAGCGACGATACCGCCATACTTGCCGTATCGACGTTTCTCCCATTCCCAATCGTCTGCGTGACTATTTGTATTCCTTTGATACCGCCGATGCGGCCTTGATGCAGGAAATGACGGAAACCTCACTTGGTAAAGCCGCGGCCTGCGTTGGCGTGCTGTTGGGTGTGTCGCTTATTTACAGCGCGGTCAGCTACCTTTGCCAGCGCAAGCGCATTCAGTAAGCAAGAGGAGTGAATCGAATGTTATTACTTCGTACTTATAAAAAGTATTGGTGGGTTGTAGCGCTGCTTCTCCCCGTCTTTGCCATTCTGACGCGCGTGTGGGAGCCATCGTCGATCATCATGCCCTATCCAAGAAACGGCTATCTTGCCTATTTAGAGTTGTTTTTACCTATGCTGTTATTGGTTCCCCTCTCGATGATGCTGTTTGATCGCTACGAGATTGAGTTGGCGCTGGTGTGTGGCGTATCCACTGCCAAGCTGATGCTTCAACGCGTGCTGGCGCTCGTCAGCTACGCCTACGGTGTCCTTGCTCTGTTTGTGCTCATCTTTCGCTACACCCCTTATGTCCCCGATCCGACCGCAAAGCTGATCTTTCCCATCGTCATCCCCGAGGGGTATCGGTGGTATATGCTGCTCTCTCTTGCCATTACGCTGTTGTTCTTCACCGCGCTGTTTCTGTTCTTCCGCGTGGTAACGCGCAACTGCTATCTGCCCGTGGGGCTTGGGTTGTTCGTCTTTCTATTCTTCAAGGAGCGATCGCAAGACATTCAAACGGCAGCGCTGGGCACGAAGCACGCCCTGTTTGACCCCTTTATATCCTGCTATTTTCTGGGGGACAGCGTGCCCGCATCGCTCTCGCTTCCCCACCTTTGGACGCTCAACCGCTTGTTCTTTTTGGTGCTCGGGCTGCTTCTCTTGGTGGCAAGCTACCTACTGCTTCGCCGTGAAAAGCTGCATGAGGGCTTTGGTGAATGATTAATCAAAACAATAATAAAAAATTTTGGAGGAAATATCATGAATATAGAAGCGTGACCTTGACTATAGCATCCCTCTCGTGCTGTATCGTTGGCTTGGGCTTCTCAACCAAACCGAATTTTCCTTTTGATATGTATGTGTAGGTCAGCATGTCGGCCTCCTGAATGATGATACTTAATTATAGCACAATTAAGGAGTTATTTCAACTACATCATTTTCCTTAATCAGCAAAACGCCCGTTACTTCAAACATGATTCATTCAATACAAAACGACAGTACCGATATCCGTTAAGATATCGGTACTGTTGCTTTATCATGTCAATGAAACCGTGTTTCCCTATTTTGATCAATGATTGATGTTAGGAAGACTTGCCGCTGCAATGGACTGACCTACGCGGCGGCTGCTTTCATCGGGAAGATGTATCGTAATCCTTTCCGCAAGCTCCGGGAATTCCTCTGCCAGAGCCTTGTTCGCGTTTTCAAACAGAATGTTGCCACCCTCACCGGAGGATACGCGTCCCATCAGCAGTACGTGCTTGATGTCGTAGAACAACGCGTAGTAGGCAATGGCATATCCGAAATACACGCCAATGGTCTGATAGATTTTTGCCGCGCGCTCATCACCCTTGGACATCAGGCCCTGAACGACCTTGAGCTTTTCAGCAGGGGATGCGCCCTCGTCAAGCTCGATACCTGCCGCGGGGCAAAGCTTGATCACAGAGTCCTGCGAGAAATATTTGACACCGCAACCGTAGTCCCCAGACCACTCATCCACCATGGATTCCTTGTTATAGTCAGCAGGCACAAAGGCAAGTTCATTGAGCCAGCCCGTGATATTTCCGTTTCCATCAACGTATCCGCCCGCTTCACTCGTACCCATGGCGATGCCCAGCACGTTATTGTCGCCAAGATCCATCGCGCCTGCCAGTGCGGTTACGTCACCGTCATTGGCGACCTCAATCGGAACGTCACCAAACTCTTTGGCAATATCAATATAGATATTCTTCACGACCTTTTCAAAGGCCTCGGGATTTTCATTTTTGACCTTCAGGAAAAGCGAAGAGGTCATAATGCGGTTTCCAATAACAACGCCTGCAGTGGAAACGCCGATAGCGTCAACGCGGGGCATCTTGGAAGCTGCCGTCTTCATAGCATCCATGATTCCCTCGTAGTGATACTGAGGATCGTTCTGGAGCTTGGGGAACCAAACCACCTCCTCAGAATATGTAGCCTCGCCTTCAACGACTGCGCTTACCTTGCGGTCACTTCCGCCTGCGTCGAAGCCAATACGGCAACCGTCGAGGTGACGGCCTACGGGAGATGCTGTTTCGTTAGCAACGGGAGCGCTGTCAAAGGGAACGTGGATAACCTCAAAGGGAGCCTCGTAAACGCCCGACATAAAGTCGTTATCGAATGCGCGAACGCCGTCCTTTGCGTAATCAGCCTTTATCTTATCAGCGATAACCTTGGAGCCCGCAATAATGATTTTATAGCCACCGTAAACCCAAAGAAGTGTCTTTACGATTCTTTCAACGAATTCGTGGTTTTCCTCGTCATGACCCGTTCCATCCTTGAATACCTCAATGGTAAACACAGAGGTCAGACCGCTGTTTCTTTCAAGCCCTATGGTCAGCTTTTCACCGCCCTCCGCTTTTACTGCGGCTTGAAAATCACGGTACACTACAGCCATCGGCATAAAGCCGGGATCGAGCGGTGCATTCACTTTAAGCTTCATAAATCGTTCTTCCTTTCTTGATCGTTCTGATGATGTTTATGCTTTCATCCGCAATGATGATGTCAGCATCCTTTCCCTTTTCAAGCGAACCCAGTCGCTCGTCACAATGAATCGCTCTGGCGGGATTGAGCGAGGCCATTTTAAAGACCTCGTATACCGGAAGATCGGTATGACAAAGGACGTTTCTTACCGCGTGGTTAAGCTTCAATACGCTTCCTGCAATGGTCCCGTCCGCCAAGCGGCATTCAATTCCTTTCAAGAAGATCGGTTGTCCGCCGAGATCGTACTCACCGTCCGGCATACCGCCTGCGCGGGTACAGTCGGTGATCAGCACCATCTTATCGCCCTTAACCTTAGCGATGATCGAATAAAGGCCGGGATTGATATGGAACGTATCCGCAATGACCTCAACCGATACGTTATCGGAGGCGAGCGCCGCACCAACGACGCCGGGATTTCTGTGCGCCAGCGCCGACATCGCATTAAAGAGGTGAGTGGCATGATTGACACCGTCTCGGGCCGCCTGCATTGCCTCTTCGAACTTTGCGTCCGTATGTCCCATGGAGATCAGCACGTTCGACTCTGCTGCCAGCTTCTTGATGCACGCGTGTCCTTCATCCATCTCAGGCGCGAGCGTGACGGACGTGATGATATCAGAGTGCTCCATGATAAAATCCGCATCCGGTTTCAGAATATTTTCCTCAGCCTGAGCGCCCTTTTTCGAAGGATTGATAAACGGGCCTTCCGCGTGAACGCCAAGGATCTCGGCTCCGTCCCAGCCTTGGCTTTGCTCCTTGAGCGAGCGCACGGCATCCAGCGCCGCCACGATCTCACCTTTGGAAACCGTCATGGTCGTGGGAAGAAAAGCGGTAACTCCGTTTTGTGCCACGCCGTAAGCCATTTTCCGAATGCCCTCAGGCTTTGCGTCGCAGGTATCCTCTCCCAGATATCCGTGGATATGGATGTCAATCAATCCGGGCGCAACGTAATTTCCCTTTGCGTCTATGGTATGCGCATCTGTGGGCAGTTCGTCTGTAATACCACAGATTTTTCCGCTGTCTTGATCAAATACAAGAACCTTATCGCACACGACCGAATCGGAAAGCACGATTTTAC
This sequence comes from Oscillospiraceae bacterium, assembly GCA_015064805.1. Lineage (GTDB taxonomy): Bacteria > Bacillota > Clostridia > Oscillospirales > CAG-272 > SIG644. The sequence continues at coordinate 170,568 of SVRN01000001.1, read as the reverse complement.
CATTGATAATATAGGTCAGTGCCATATTACACACTCCTTTAATAAGATTTTAATTTCATTCAGTATACCAAAATATGATGAACAAACTGTGAATTTATTTTTAATTATTTGTGATACGGCTTTATTTTTCATAAAAACTATGTTAGTATACTATTAAAATGTAGGCAATAATGCTTTATTAATAAATTAGTGAGGGAACTATGTATATTATCAGTGCAGTTGTTGAAAAAAACCAATCGAGAGTTGCGATATATGACGCAGAGCATACGCTTTTGCTGAAAAAAGAGGGGCCCTTTACCTCCCTTTCAGAGCTCTGTCTTGACGCAATATCCGAACAAAACATAAAACCGACCGACGTGAAATATATCGGCATTGCCGTTGACGATTCCGTCGGCACCCCTGCCCTTATCGCATCCGATATAGAAAAGGATACGGGTATTCGGTGCTTGTACGCATCCGTGATGGGAGCTCGCGCATTGGGCGAAGCACATCTGTCAGGCGGCGTTCCTTCTTTGTTTTTGCTCAAGGTAGACAACACGGTCGAGTGCGGCATCGTAATCGAAAACAAGGTATTTACCGGCACGCATCACCTTGGCGGAAAGATCGCCCATATGGTCATTCACACCGGCGGATATGCTTGTACTTGCGGCAGAAAAGGATGCTTTGAAGCATATGCAAGCAATGCGGGACTGAAGCGTATTGCTGCGGAATCCGGCCTTGCGGACATTGAATCTCTCACGCACGCCGAGCTGTTTAACATGTACTCCCCGGAAGCAGAGCGTGCCAAAAAGAAATACGTTACCTACCTTGCGGGCGGCATTACCAATATCATCAACCTTTTCCAGCCTAATGAGGTCGTATTGGAAGGCCCCTTTACCACGGCCGGTGAAGCACTGACGGAGCCCATGATGGATATCCTTCTGCGCGAGCAATATACCCATAGCCTTTCGAACAAGTGTAAGATCAGACTTTCTGATCAAACGGAAGATACCGCTCTGATCGGTGCTTCTTTGCTCGAACAGTAATTTCATAACGCAGGGCGGGAGCTGTCTCCCGCCCTGCGTTTTCATAAATCGATACTTCATTTTGCATGGTCGATCCCTGGTCGTCCATTTTGGGTTTATCAAAGGCATTCTTTCACCGGGCGACGTTCACCGCCAAGCCACGCTGTGATTGTCAGTTACAGTATCGGGAATCTTATTCAGCCCCTGATCCGCGAACGGCACGCGAACGTACTCTGCCTGACCGCCATCTATGCGGCAACCAAGCGCCCAACCGCCGTTCTTGTCGGTGCAGTTGTTGACGAAGCCCTCCTTGCAGAAGAAACACTCGCCGCAGAAGGTTTCTACGTTTACCGTGACTCTGTCGCCGGACTTTACGTGCGTAACCGCAGAGCCGACCTCTTCAACGATACCGACCATCTCATGACCGACCGTGATCCCCTCCACCGCTCTCGGCACGCTGCCGTGCTTGATGTGCAAATCGCTTGAACAGATGCTCGCCAGTGTTACCTTAACGATCGCATCTCTCTCGTGCTGTATCGTCGGCTTTGGCTTCTCAACCAATCCGAATTTTCCTTCCCGTATGTATGTGTAGGTAAGCATAAATACCCCCTGATTTTCTATATCTTATTATACCATATTTTTATCCTTTCTTCAACATTATTCTGTAAACAGTAAAGCGGCAGTATATTCTCTGCCGCTTTTTTTGCATATTCAATGCTGTTTTCAAGTATTACTTGCCTTGTGTTTCAAATGCGAATAATTGCTTGATTTGAGCAAATGTGATCATCATATTCTCCTTAACTCCCCGACTTTCCCGCAAAGAAGATGGGATCGTGCATCAGTTCTTTAATCATCTGCTTCCTCGTTATTCACACCCCAAGGATACGACGTTTTCCCCTTTATTACTTCGGTTGCAATTACTGCATCAATATTATCAATAATAAACCTTTGAGCATCCTCGGTATAGTATATCACAGGAGCTCGTCTGCCGTAGTTATCCCAATCAGCTAAAACGAGTCCGATCTTCTCGCCCTCTTCCGTGGGAAACCGTTTCATTTTTCCGTCTTCCCATTCTCTATACTCTATCATTCCGATATTTAACAGCCATTGCGTAATTTTTCTGTATGAAAGACTCTCAATTTTCTTTTGCTCAATATCGTCTCTGACCAACCAATTTATTTTTCTCGCTACTGCTGTTGCGGAAAGTGGATTGGGAGAATATCCAAAATCTTTAAGTTGTTCTTGCGTGATTGTGAACGGAAGTCTCTCCTGTTTCTTCTCCTTTGCAACTTTTCTCTTCTCCTTTGGAACTTTTCTCCGTTCCCTGTCTATCTCTCTTTGAAGAATACTCGACACATAGAAAAAGCAACGCGAAAGGCGGACGTTATTCGCAATATCACCCTTGGGAATGGGCGTATCGTCCAAGGGATTGATCCCATTTGCCAATTTGTCAATAAACGATTTTGCGTATGCAATCTTCTCAAGCTCTGTCATAAATCTATCTCCCTCAAATTGGAATTCATGCATTGCTTCGGACGATCCACTTTTGTGCAAAGCCGAACAAGGCTTCGGACGCCCGAGAAAAATCAACCGCCCCACCGTTTTTCAAAGTCAAAAAAGTCTGAACGATCGCCTTCTCATCGGGAGCGGCAACCGACAGCAATTCTTTTTGGTGCTTGGTATATTTTCCTGTCTTCTTGAAAACGATCGCCTGCACAACGAAAGAGGCGGATTTATACAGTCCATACAAAATTTCATCACTCTTATCAATCAGCATATTATGAACACAGCCGTGATAGATATTGCAAGCGCCGATTTTGATAGCTCTGCCCACAGCCGCTTCATCAATGACCGTAAGCAATTCATCAAGACTGCCTTTTATGGGTGTCGTATCATAATAAAACTGAAAGAGATCGGAAGGCTCCCAATTCAAAATTTCATTTTTGCCCGACAAAAAACCGCAGATCAGCTCCCGGTGAGGCAAAGTGTCGAGCATTGCATTGTAGGCTTGAATATCCGAGGCGGTCAGCTCGTCCAGTATCACGACAATGTCAATGTCGCTCGTTTCGATTGCTTCACCGCGGCCGTAACTTCCTTGCAGTCCTACAAACCATACGCGGTTTACAAATGTTTCGTTTAATGTCTGCAAAAAGTCATTCATCCAAGCAGTCATATCGATCATCTTAATCACCTCGCTTACGGTGCATAATCCTTTATAATTTCCATAATATCTTTTCTATACACATTCCCACTGAGAACATTGCCATTCGGCTCGAAGGACACACAGCGAACGTCGCGCGGATCTTCCACGTACGGATTTTCGGGACGCTCGTCCGTGAAATAATCCGCGAGATATTTCAGCGCGTTTCCTTCGGGGAAAATCACGTTTCCCTCGTTCTCGCATATCCCCATATCGGCAAAGCTGCCGAGAACCTCTCGCGTTTTTCGGTTATACGGATTGTCATCCATCGCACTCACCAGCCACGCAGGCTGAAGGCGAATCGGAATGCCGCACGCCTTTGCTTCCGAGGCAAATTGCTTCACCACGTCAATCGGAATCGTTTCCTGATGGAACGCATCCACCGACAAAAGCAGATGGTTCACGCCGCACGCGGCAAGTCGCTCCGCGACCTCACGGATCCTGTCGCCATTCTTTGAAAAATAGCCGTTGGTGATGATCTGGCATTTGGGAATATTCAGCTCCTTAGCGGCTGTCATGATTGCATAGACCGCGTCCGGATACAAGAGCGGCTCACCGCCGAATGTCATAACCGTTTTGATATCATACTCCGCTGCAATCTTACGCACCACATCCGCGGCAATTTGCGGATCGATCCGCTCACCGCAGGACGTGTGATCTCCCTCAGAACAGTGCTTGCACCGCCCCGTGCAGGCGTAGGTCACGACGAATTCGATCTTATTTAGATTTTTAAGATAAGGATTCTTACTTACCGTCATAACGCCACCAAATCAATATTTTCGTCAATTATATGTTTTCTGCCAGGGCTCTTCGCCTCTGCCACTTTCCCGCCAGGAAGTAGATCGTACTCGGGATCGCGTATCCGTAAGGCGCAAGGCCGTAGCCAAGCACAAAGCCAAAAAATCCCCATCCAAGGTAGATACCAAAGAGCCAGCTAAGACCAATTCTGAGGACAACGCCGTCGAGAAGCGCAAGGACCATACTCAATTTGGCGTTGCCAATGCCCTGTATAAACGCGCCGCTTCCGCGCATCATCGAAAAGGCCGGGAACATCCAAAGGATCGCCTTTATAAATTCACCGGACATTTCATGAACCAGGGGATCGTCAGAAAAGATCATAAAGAGCTGCTTGCCTAGCGTTACGTACAACACCATAAAGAAGATCGTCAGACCCGCGGAGTAAATCCACGCCACGCGGACGACCTTTTTCGAGCGGTCAAGCTGGGCAGCCCCGATATTTTGGCTGATCATAGGGACGGCGGCATACTGTATGCCCTGTGAGATCTTGTTCACGATATCGTCGATTCTCACACCCACGCCAAACGTTGCGGATGCCACAACGCCGATCTCATTGATCATGGCATTGACAACGAGCATGGAAAGATTGATACAGCCGGATTGTATCGCCATGGGGGTTCCGAGTCCGGCAATCATTCCAACGTATTTCCATTTCGGTGCGAAGCTTTGCGCCTTAAAATCAAAGCCGAAGGACTCTTTTTTGCGGAAAAGATAAAACAAGGAAAAAACGAAGGATGCCGCCTGGCCGATGATCGTTGCCCATGCAGCGCCTGCGACACCCCAACCGAGAATGCCGGTAAAAAGAATATCAAGCACGAGATTGACCAAAGACGCGATGCCAATGAACAAAAACGGTCGCTTGGCATCTCCCATTCCGCGAAGAACGGCGGAAACCATATTGTAGCCGGCCGTGAAGATCAGTCCGGAGGCGCAGATGACAAGATAATCTCTTGCCATATCGTACGATTCACTTGGAATCTTCATCGTGTCCAAAATCCACCTCTGCGCACAAAGCATAGCGCAAGTGAATATCAACGCAATCACGCTAACGAAAGTGAAAAGCGTACCGATGATATCGTTCATTTCTTTTCGCTTTTTCGCACCAAGCGCTTGTGCTAAGAGGACCTGCCCTGCATTGGAAAATCCAAGGCAAACCATCGTTGCAAAATTGACGATTTGGCTGCTCTGTGAAACTGCCGAAAGTCCGGGCGTGCCCACAAACTCTCCGACAATGATCATATCGATCGTACTGTATAGCACTTGAAGTGCGTTTGACGCCATAAAGGGTATCGCAAAGAAAAAAAGCTGTCGGGCTATATTTCCTTGTGTAAAATCCTTTGACAGGCTTTTTCCACCCATTCTTCTATCATCTCCTTTGCGATAACACCATCATGTCATTTTTTAAAATGCCAATAAACGATTACAGGTTGCGTTAACCCCGAGTCGTTCATCATTGGGAGTGATTCAAATTTCACTCGTGTAAGCGGCAATCGCATCGGCCGCAAACGCAGCCGTTCCCTCGCCGTACTTGTCGATGTTTTGCTTGAAGCGCTCGTCGAGGGCGTATATCTTCCCCAGTCCTGCAAGGATCTCGTCGGTGCAGGTGTAGTAGTTTTCCGTGATGTGCGCCTGAAGCTTGGCAACAAGGGCCCGCGCCTTATCCGAATCGGCACTCGCACCGCTCGCTCGGCACGCGGCAAGCTCGGAAAAGATCGCCATCATGCCATCGTTTGCCTCTGCCCACTTCTCTTTTGTATGAGGCATTGAAAGCGTTTTGTAAAGAGTACGACATTCAGGATGCCACAATACAATATAGCTATAAGTTCGACGATCCGTCGACGATCGAGTGCTCCATACCGCTTATTAGCGTAATGCGATTGTTAAAAGATCTTGGCTTTTGCCAAACACTGACGATATCAAAATTTCAGGACATGATTCGTAACGCACTTTGTCCATTCCTGCTTTTTTCGTTATCCATGCACTCAAGCTTTAAGTATTGAAAACACGAGCGTCACCATCAGGAATGACAACAATGTTTGCATCGGGCTCACAAAGGGCAGTCGCGATTACATCCTTTGCGTTTTCGTCAAAAGGCAAAATCGGAGGCTCGACGTCGTGATTGACACCGTATTGGCCGAGCGTGAATCCAATCTTCTGGGCATAGGTGTTTTTTCGCATGGTGGGAAGGCTTTCCTCTTCCTTTGCAACGATATGTATCATGCGATATGCGGCGCCAGCAAAAACGTTGTCCGTGATTTCAAAATCCTTTGCAGTATTTTCATAGCTCCAGCCCTTGATATGCGCGGGGGTGTTAACGTTGTGACGCTGTTGTCCCCAACCGTAACCGGAATCAAGCATCACGTTTCCGCATATTTTGCAGTTTTTTATCAGGCTTTCGGTATCACCGTTTTCCTTTTCAAGAAAATACTCTATCGAATAAACACAATTCTCTATCAGGTTATCTCGATAGAGAATATTTTTGAGCTCATATTTATTGCCCCTCGTGCTGATCTGGTGAGTGATTCCCGCATCGTAAGACTGATAGATATAACAATTCGATACCTCGTAATCATCACAGCCGCCATAAATTTCCACGCCGTTTCCATATCGCGTAACGCTTCCGCGCTTACCGGGGATATAGTTCGGGTCAAGTCCGAGATAGTTCTGAATGTTTCCGCCGATCCAACCGATCTCACAGTTGGTTACCTTAAGTCCGCGAACCGATACACCGGCGGCGCTAACTCCGAATTTTGCATATTTTATGCAAATGTTATCGATTCTTACGTTATCACTTCTGCGAACGTAAAATGCGGGAAGCCAGGTTATAGCCTCGATAGAATCAAAGACCTCACCGGGATTTCCTTTGTCGCATCGAAGATAAAGATCGCCGTAGCATTGCTTATCCATCACGGGAACGGGAAAATCCTCTCCCTTGGAGGGTGTCGTGGTAAGATTTGCATCGTAATGGCAAAATATATCGAGGTCGAGCGTCATTTCGGTTCTTACGTCAAAATCCTGCTCCTCGTTGTCTCTGCAAACGAATTTTCCATGTCGGTATGACGGAATGAGCTTTCTTGAATGCGCTTCTCCGTGATTGAAAACGAGTGTCCCGCAGTCGGTTATTTTATCTCTGTATTTCCAGATTCCACGGGACGGATCATAAGGGATCCAAAGCTCGGGATTGGCAAAATCACAAGGGCCGCCGTATATTCTCGGCTTCTCCCCTTCTCCGTATGCTCCGTAGCTTACGCCGGGCTTTGCGACAACCATCCCACGGAAAAGGTCTCCCCTTTGAAAAAGAACGCCGTCACCCGGAAGAAGCTCTGCCGCTGATACTTTTTCAAGCGTTTTCCAAGCACTCTCGGGAGATCTGCCGTCGTTCTTATCATTGCCGTCAGCGCTGACGTAGTACGTTTTGCCCGCTATGATCAAATTGTCCCTTGCGGTGCGGATTTCCGCTCTGCGCGTTGCGGCAAATTCTTTTATTTCTTCAATAGAATGGATGATCATATGTTGGATAGCTCCTTCGTTCAATCAAGCTCGTATTTCAATCCAAGCATACCGTACTTGGCGCCTGCCAATTTATTATAGGGCAAGCGTTCCCATTTGCTGTCCCCGACGATGCACTCTATGCGGCGTAGATTTTCTTCGGTATCCGTAATTCCGGGGATGAGCGGGGTCCGTATGATATGGGGCTTTCCGCTCGCTTGAAGCTCTTTCAGATTGCTTAATATGAGCGAATTGTCAACACCTGTATAATATTTATGAGCCTCGGGATCGGCAAGCTTTATGTCCATCATGACAAGATCCATTTTTTCCAAGACCTCACGGAATACCGATTTCTCGGCATGGCCCGAGGTTTCAATGGCAAGGTGATACTTGCCGAGCATTTTTACCGTCTCAAGAAGAAATTTCCACTGCATCAGCGGTTCACCGCCCGAGAAGGTAACGCCGCCAAAAGAGTCACCAAGAATCTTGGCACCGTCTTCAATCCGTGCGGCAAGCTCCGTAGCCTCTATGGACTCACCTACGATCTGTAAAAGCCCCTCCGGACAGGCGCGCACGCATCTGGCAAAGGGCTTACATTCCGGATGCTCACACTCTTTTCTGCAACGGTTGCAGCCCTTACAGAGCGAATATTTGAACATAAGCTCACTCGCCTGATGCAAACCCTCGGGATTGTGACACCACTTGCATCGAAGCGGGCAGCCTTTGAGGAACACGGTAGTCCGTATTCCCGGGCCGTCGTGCAGTGCCATTTCCTTGACGTCGAATATGATGCCCTTCATACAGAATATTCCTGCCTTGCTATGACATGGTTCTGATATTCGGGCGAAAGCTCAACGAAATAGGCGCTCCAGCCCCAAATTCTTACGATCAGATTTCTATATGCCTCGGGGTTTTTCTGAGCCTCAAGCAAAACCTCTTTATTGACCGTGTTCAGCTGAAGCTGATGACCGCCAAGCGCTACGTAGCGTTTCACGAGCATGGCTATTTTTTCAATACCGTCAACGTCGTCAAATACGCTACTATGGAATTCGAGCGTGAGGGGGCCGCCGTTGATCGCTCGTTCCACGTGTGGCTTGGTCATAGAAGCAATCACGGATATCGGCCCATGGATTCTTGCAAAAAGGCTGACTGAGAAATTCGTGCCAAACGGCTCGCCGAGGCGTCTGCCGTCGGGCGAGGCACCAATCTCGTTTGCGTGCCAGAGATAGTACATCGCGCTTCCGGTACCTGCTCGATAAACGCCGCCCAGACAGTTGACTCTTCCCGATAGCGAATCGGCAAACGCATCCAGAAGCTCGGTTGCGATGCTATCCACAAAATCGTCGTTATTTCCGAGCTTGGGCGAATGATAGCGCAAAAGATTGAGAAGCTCCGGATCGTTTTCAAAATTCGAGTCCACGGCAGTGATCAGGCTCCCTTTGTCTATGCTTTTGTCTTCAAAAACGTATTTCTTGATGGCGGCGAGAGAGTCCGAAGCGGTCGCGATCCCCGTTCCGTGTATGCCGAAATTATGATACTTCCCCTTGCCGCTGATATCGGTATTCATCAGCGTTCTCATCAGCGGTGAGGGTACGAACCACACGTTGTTAATAGAGCTGCATATTCTTTCCGATTCTTTCTCTATTTCCGTTTTTACTGCGTTGAAGAAATCAGCGTAGGTCTCCGACGACAGAAGAGCGGTATGCAAGGCGATATCAACCGCCTTGGGATAGGAGAGGGCTGCAATATTCGCAATGTCTGCGCCCACCGCGGGAATGATAAATTCCCAGCAGGCCGCAACGGTATAATCCGTGGCATCCTTATGCTCGTATCCGAGTGCCTCGAGGGCGGGGATCACTACGTCATCGTTTGAATACTGTGGAAATCCAAGTCCGCACCGGGTCAGCTCGGTCGCCTGCTTAAATATTTCTATGTCCGTGTTTTTATTGACACGGAGATTGATTTTGGGGTCTATCATCTTATTTCTCGCAGACGCCTTAAGGCAGAGCGCCGAAAGAAGATTAAATACCTCGTTTCCGTTTTCATCCACACCGCCAAGCATCATGCTCTGACCGTTATCGCCCTGCTGAACGCCGGGATAAAGATCGGAATCCTTATTGAACGAGAGGAAGAAATCACAAAGCAAATCAAGCGCCTCGTCTTCGGTGATGATTCCCTTTTCCATATCGTTTTTGAGGTAGGGATATATATGCTTATCGAATCTGCCGACGGTTACGTGATAATTTCCCTCGAGCCACAAGGCGAAGTGCAATATTCTGAAGAATTGCAAGGCTTCTCTGAAGGTTCTCGCTCCGTAGCGAGGAATTCTCGTAAAGATTTCCACAAGATCGTCTCTTCCGATTCTCTTTGCTTCCTCCAGATACTGATCGGCAAGAGCAATCACGCTATCGATCGCTCGTTTACCGTACTCGTCCGCAAATTCTCTTTTGGCAAGAAGTCCCGACGCTATTGTGCTGTAATAATCAGGAGCAAGGTTAGAATGATAGCCCAGTTCGTGGATATAGTGATTTTCTTTTATTTCCGTCCACTCGCCCTCGGTGAAAATATCAGGTAAATTTTCTATCGTTCGAATCAATACGATCTGTTCACCGGGGAGAATAACCGCCCTCTCCTCGCGGCACATCCGCGAAAACCGATCGCTCATTCGCTCATCCGGGGAAAGTCCGAGCGCACAATATTCAGCAGCAAGATTCCAATCGATGCGTCTGCGGTACTGATGATGCTCTTTATTGAGTATGAAGCGGTAGAGTTCGTTTTTCATATTTTCCTCCGTCATATTATCGTTTTGCTATGGTTAAATATTACGCAATAATATCTGCGTAATACACGTCAGATCATAACACTAAACAGCCGGATACCATCTGTTTCTACTTGTTCGGACGTCCGGGCACCAAGGAAAGCACACTGCCATATCGACATTCTGAATGATGATACTTTATTATAACACAATTGCGAAACTATTTCAACATAAAGTATATAGGTAAATTGGTTTTCAAAGATTTTTGACATCCGCGCTGATTGTCGAAAGCGGGATTCTTCAGGCGGCCAAGGCGCAGACTCAAGCTTCTGCTCAAACAAATAAGCACTGCAATTATGATACGAAGTAAACAGAACTCTACTTTTGGGGACTTTTCTGTCTGTCGCAGGGCAAATTTTGCAGTTCGGTCTTGCCATTCCCTTCAGCATATGTTAAAATAAATATATCGAACATCATGGAGGTACGTCATGTCGGATCTGCAATATCATTTGAAATACAAAACGAGAGGAGCATCCTCCCCTCAGGGTAAGCCGAGGGTTTATTTCTGCTGTCACCCCAAGGACTTCGAGCGCTTTTTTGAGGGAATTTCCAACGAAATTCTGGAGCAGCAGAACTGCGCCGTCTGGTACGCCGAGGACGTGAACACACCGCGCGACGCGGACTTTCTGGACGATCTGACGCAAATGCAGCTTTTCGTCATGCCCGTAACGACGGAGCTCCTATGCACGCCCAACCACGCGTTGGACGTTGAATTTCCCTTTGCTATTGAGCACCACATCCCCGTTCTGCCTTTGATGCAGGAAAGCGGTCTTGAGGAAATCTTCAATCAAAAATGCGGCGATCTGCAATTTTTGGACAAGAACGGATATGACCCTACCGCCGTTCCTTATGAAGAAAAATTCAAAACCTATCTCTCCTCCATCCTGATTGGAGACGAGCTGGCGGAGAAGATCCGCGCGGCGTTTGACGCTTACGTCTTCCTCAGCTATCGCAAAAAGGACCGCAAGCACGCACAGGAGCTGATGCGGCTGATCCATAAAAATGAGTTTTGTCGGGATATCGCCATCTGGTATGACGAATTCCTCACACCGGGCGAGAATTTCAACGACGCTATCCGGGATGCACTGGATAAAAGCGGGCTGTTCGTCCTTGCCGTCACGCCCAATCTGGTCAACGAGAAGAATTACGTCATGACGGTGGAATACCCCATGGCACGAGATGCCAAAAAAACCATTCTCCCTGCAGAGATGGTAGAGACCGACCATGGCGAGCTCGCCGCAAAATATGAAAATATTCCCATTCCGACCGACGCGCACGACGAGGGTGCCTTGACTGAGGCACTTCAAATTGCCATCAGAGACCTTGCGATCAAGGAAAACGACGAGGATCCTCAACACAACTTCTTTATCGGACTCGCCTATCTTGGCGGTGTTGACGTGGAGGTTGATCACGCCCGCGCCGTCTCGCTGATCACCTCTGCCGCCGAGGCAGGGCTGATGGAGGCGATCGACAAGCTGGTGAAGATGTATGAGGAGGGCGAGGGCGTCGAGCGAAATTATGAGACCGCGGTAGCATGGCGGGAAAAGAAGATCGTCGTCATGGAGCGTGAATACCGTGAAACTCCCGACGACCGGCGCTTGGACGACCTCTTCTGGACGGTCATTGAATGCGGCGAAGCCTACCGGGCTCTTGGAAAATTGGAGCTTGCCAGGTTAAAATTTGCCCAAGGGGAGCAACTGATCAAGGACTCGGGCAGACAAGAAAAGAACGAAAATATTCTCCGCAATCTATTGGTCAGCTATGGAAGACTCGGCGATATCTGTGAGTCTCATGGTAACCTTATCGCCGCGAAAGCGTATTACGAGAAGACTCTTGCCATCTGCGAGCAACTGGTGCAGGAGACGGGAACGGTAGATGCGCGCCGTGATCTGTCAATCAGCTATAATAGACTCGGCGATATCTGCAATTCCCAAGGCGACCTTGACGGCGCGGAGGCGTATTATGAGAAGTCGCTTGCCATCGATGAGCAACTGGTTCAAGAAACCGGAACGGTACAGGCGCGCCGCGGTCTGTCGGTCTGTTATAACAATCTTGGCGATATCTGCAAGTCTTGTGGCGACCTTGACGGCGCGAAGACGTATTATGAGAAGACTCTTGCCATCAGCGAGCAACTGGTGCAGGAGACAGGAACGGTAGAAGCGCGCCGTGATCTGGCGATCAGTTATGAGAGACTCGGCGATATCTGCAATTCCCATGGCGACCTTGACGGCGCGAAGGCCTATTATGAAAAAAAGCTTGCCATCTGCGAGCAATTGGCTCAGGAGACCGGAACGGTAGAGGCGCGCCGTGATCTATCAATCAGTTATGCGAGACTCGGCGGCATCTGTCAGTCCCATGGCGACCTTGACGGCGCGAAGGCGTATTATGAGAAGGCGCTTGCCATCTGCGAGCAACTGGTGCAGGAGACGGGAACGGTAGAGGCGCGCCGTGATCTGTCAATCAGCTATAATAAAATCGGCGATATCTGCAAGTCTTGTGGTGACCTTATCGGCGCGAAGGCGTATTATGAGAAGACTCTTGCCATCTGCGAACAATTGGCGCAGGAGACAGGAACGGTACAGGCACGCAGTGATCTGTCGATCAGTTATGAGAGACTCGGCGATATCTGCAAGTCCCATGGCGACCTTGGCGGCGCGACGGCCTATTATGAAAAAAAGCTTGCCATCTGCGAACAATTGGCGCAGGAGACAGGAACGGTAGAGGCGCGCCGTGATCTGGCGATCAGTTATGAGAAACTCGGCTATATCTGCCAGTCTTGTGGTGACCTTGACGGCGCGAAGGCGTATTATGAAAAAATGCTTGCCATCTGCGAACAATTGGTGCAGGAAACAGAAACAGTAGATGCGCGCCGTGATCTGTCAATCAGTTATAGCAATCTCGGCGATATCTGTAAGTCCCGTGGCGACCTTGACGGCGCGAAGACGTATTATGAGAAGACTCTTGCCACCAGCGAGCAACTGGTGCAGGAGACAGGAACGGTAGGGGCGCGACGTGATCTGTCGATCAGTTATGAGAGACTCGGCGATATCTGCAATTCCCATGGCGACCTTGACGGCGCGATGGCCTATTATGAAAAAAAGCTTGCCATCTGCGAACAATTGGCGCAGGAGACGAGAACGGTAGAGGCGCGCCGTGATCTGTCGATCAGTTATGAGAGACTCGGCGATATCTGCCAGTCTCGCGGTAACCTTGACGGCGCGAAGACGTATTATGAGAAGGCTCTTACCATCCGCGAGCAATTGGCGCAGGAGACGGGAACGGTAGAGGCGCGCCGTGATCTGTCGATCAGTTATGAGAGACTCGGCTATATCTGCCTGTCCCATGGCGACCTTGACGGCGCGAAGGCGTATTATGAGAAGGCGCTTGCCATCAGCGAGCAACTGGTGCAAAAAACAGGAACGGTAGAGGCGCGTCGCGATTTGTCGGTCAATTATAACAAGCTTGGCGACATCTGCAAGTCTCATGGTGATCTTAACGGCGCGAAAGCGTATTATGAGAAGTCGCTTGCCATCGATGAGCAACTGGTGCAGGCGACAAGAACAATAGAAAGCCACGATGACCTTGCTATATCCTATTATAAACTCGCCCTGATCTCCCGTGGGCGCGAGAAAGCAGAATATTTGAAAAAGGCGATCGAAATTTATGAAAAGCTCTGTCACGCATGCCCAGGCGTAGCACGTTATCAAAAAAATCTGGAAATTATTCGCTCTCTGCTTGCATAGGAGAAAAATACCGCTTCAATGCGCAGCGGCAAATCACAGGATAGCACCCCCGCCGCTTCAGGCAACCACTCGGCCACATCGCCCTCCTCCGGCAAGGATGACGGCGGCGTACGAAGTGACCTCAACGCGCGGTTGGCGGCAAAGAGACAAGGCGGCACCACCGATTCGGGCAATGGCTCTGCCGATTCAACGGACACACCGCCCTCCTCCGGCACCGATGACTCCTCACTTCGGAGCAATCTTCAGGCATTGATTGCCAAGAAAAAGGAATGAAAACCGCAAAGCGGCAATCGCAAAACTGCGATTGCCGCTCTTTTTCTTATTTTTATTTTTCAGGTTTATTTCGTGGCTGCTTTTATCCTTCATCCGGCGGCTGGCCGTCGTGTGCCGGCCATTGGCATTCGGTCAGCTCCATGTGGGTAAACGTCGCTTTGAAGGAAGAATCCTCGGGGCTGCAGGCATAGATGCCAAAGCGGATCGTCCCGCCGCCCTGCCACATATGGCAGACGCGCATCTGCTTGAAAACGACGCCATCCTCCGAGCATTCGATCAGATAGTCGTCCTCGCGACGGCTGAAGCGGTACCACATGGATTTGATGCCCGCGTCGATCTCGGTGGTCGCCCAGTCGGAGTATCCGTTGTTGGTCACGACGCTGCCAAGGTGCTGAAAGGTATCGTTTTCATATTCGATCGAGGCCTTGATCCAGTTTTCGCTGTCAAGGTACATGACGATGCCGCATTGATCGAATCTGCGCTTGCTTTCAAACTGCGTTTTGACGACGAACGAGAAAAACGGCTCGTCCGTTTCCATCTGCAACACGGGCGCATTGTCATTTCTGAAATGGTAATAGGTTCTCTGCCACAGATCCGTGTTCGGGCTTGTGACGATCTCAATCTGATGATCGGACACGGTGTACTCTGCCGGCTCGCGCGTCCAGCGCATTTGGTTTATGTCAAAGTTCATTTTGTTTCTCCGTCAATCCTTATTTGTTAATTTTCCATTACTTATTTCTTGATGGGCAACAGCATTCTCGTTTGCTTCTTATACGCGGCAAAGCCCTCTTTTCGCGACTGCCTTTTGTCGGCCATTGGAATGCTGACGGCAAAGAACAGCACGGTATTGGCAAGCGCTCCCGCTACCAAATACCAGGCACTCGGCGCGGCACAGACAACGGAAAGACCCACGCCCCACCACATGAGAATTTCACCAAGGTAGTTGGGATGGCGCGAATGTTTCCAAAGTCCGCGACGGATAAACGCGCCGTCACGCGCTTTGCGGAATTGGTGCATCTGAATATCAGCAACGCCCTGCATGACAGCCGCGCCAAGCGAAACGCAAAGAAGCAAAACACTTGCAACGTTCGCGCAAAGCCCCTCTCGGATGGCGTAAACGCCGGGCAATATACATCCGTACACCACAAGCGTGGGGACCATATGGATGCCGACGAAATTGATGACAGGATAGAACATGCCCGTCTTTTCCTTGAGCATGGTGTAACGCCAATCCTGATGCTCCAGACCGTGGAAGGTGTACGCCCAGTTGGCCGTCAATCGGATCGCCCAGAAGGAGACGACGATGATGAGCAGCACGCCAAGGGCGGTCAGATTTTTGCCGATGGCAAACGCCACGAGAATCACGGGCGGCTGAACGCTCCAATACGGGTCGTAGACCGATGCGTTTTTGAATATGATACTGAACGCAAAGGTTATCACGGTTGCCGCCACGTCGGCGATCAGGAGAGTCAGCCACCAATCCGGACGCAGTGCGCGATAGACCATCACACCCACGACGGTGGCAAATATATAAACCACGGTCACGGCGACAAAGCTTGCCGCGCGGTTTTGCTTAAGCTTCCTCATACAGTCTCCCCGTACCTTTCGATAATCCTTTTCAAAATCTCCTCGTCCGCGGGGCAAAATTCATAATCGGGAATTTCGCGCGGCGTGATCCATTTGATGTCGTTATGCTCCAGCTTTTGCGGAACGCCCTCGGCAATGCTTGCGTGAAACAGCGTCAGATGAACCAAAAGATCGGGATACTCGTGAACGACGTCCATAAATACCTCGCCGACGCTGAGCGTGACCGCAAGCTCCTCACGGCACTCACGAATGAGCGCCTGCTCCTTCGTCTCACCTGCCTCCACCTTGCCTCCGACGAACTCCCAAAGCAAGCCTCTTGCCTTGTGGGCAGGGCGCTGGCAGATCATAAATCTGTTTTCATCCCATATCAAAGCGGCGACGACCTCGGTAATTTTCATGCTGGACCCATCCTTTTTCAATAGAATTTATCACGTCTATTATAGCAAATCCAAGTCTTTCTGTCAATCTTTTTCGCTTTACGCATATTTTGATTTTCTATCGAATAGGATGAAAAAAACGACGTTGGGAGGCATTATGAAACGATCGATCGGACTCTGGCAGCTATGGGGCTTCGCCGTGACCTCGCTTGGGGGCACGATACTGCATTTTCTGTACGATTGGCTGGGTAAGGCGGCTTGGATCGCCCCGCTTTCGGGCGTGAACGAATCGACCTGGGAGCACATGAAGCTGCTCTTCTGGCCGATGCTGCTTTTCGCTATCGTACAGAGCTTTTTCTTTCGCGACCGCGAGGATTTCTGGTGCGTCAAGCTGCGCGGTATTCTTCTTGGAATCACTTTAATCCCCGTGATCTTCTACACCTATAACGGCGTGGTCGGCAAATCGCCCGATTGGCTCAATATCGCCATTTTCTTTATCTGTGCCGCGATTGCATATTTCTATGAAACGCGGCTGATTAACGCTGAAAAGCTGCGCTGTCGCTCGTCCAAGGCGGCGATTGCCTCTCTTGTGACCGTTGCCCTTCTCTTCATTATCTTCACCTTTTTGACACCAGAGATCGGCATTTTCAAGGATCCGCTGACGGGAACTTACGGAATATAAAAATAGCCGCTGAAGAATCAGACGATTCCTCAGCGGTTATTCTTATGGATAAAAGCGTTGCTTCATAAATTGGATCCTCGCGCCGAGCGCCTTTTGCGTGATGCTTGCTCTTTGGACAATATCAAAACCGTGCATCGTGCCTTGAGTCTCGTTCAATACGACGTCAACGCCTGCGTCGCGAAGTAGCTTGGCGTAGAGGATGCCGTCGTCGTGCAGGCAATCAAACTCGGCCGTTTCGATATAAGCGGGCGGAAGTCCATCAAAGCTTTCAGCTTCTACGGGCGAATAATACACGTAGTCTGCCCTACTTCGATCGACTCTCGTCATGGGCGCAATACGGTCCGACAGCGAAGAGTTCCACATGGGCGTGTCGGTATATTTCTTGCAGGACTCGCTATTGTTGCGCGCGTCGAGAAAGGGATACGGGAGCATCTGGAAAGCAAAGGTCATCGGGTGCTTGCGGTCTTTGACCATCATACACACGCCGACCGCGAGCGTCGAGCCTGCGCTGTCTCCGCCGATGCCAATGCACGCAGGATCAATTTTGAGCGCATCCGCGTTGTCATACGCCCAGCACGCCGCGGCGTACGAGTCCTCAAAAAAGATGGGATGCGCGTGTTTCGGCGCGAGGCGATAGTTGACGAACACGACCTTACAGCCGACCTCTTTGGCATAACGCATGGCATTTTTATAGTGATACCCTGCTGCCGCCAGCACAAAGCCACCGCCATGAATATAGATCAGGCAAGGGGCACTCTCACCGACGTCTTTGGGTGAAATCAAAAAGCATTCGATTGCCTCGCCGTCATAGCTTGTGATCTCGTGGCGGCTCACGTCAAGCGCCTTGTCATGATACAGACAGCGCGGCGGTTTCATGTGTGGAACCGCCATAGCCAGAAACCTCTCGCCAATGGGCGGCTTGAAGCAGGAAAATGGAAAAAACTGTTTACTGACGTTATATTTCATATGCTTTCCAATCTTTTATAAGAATCATGTTTTACGAATGGAACACGTATTTGTCCATGCGGTCAAAGGCTTCTTTGACGCGCGAGAGGGGCAACGCGACGTTCAGGCGGATATGCGTCGTGCCGCCGTGCTGTCTGCCGTCCTGCCACGCCACGCCGACGTCCCAGCCTGCCCGCAGCAGCTCGTCCAGCGTTTTGCCGTGAGAAGCCAGCCACTCGCCGCAATCCATAAAGATCATGTAAGTTCCCTGCGGATGAGCGGCACTCACGCCATCAAAATGCGCGTTGATATAGTCGCAGGCGTACTGTACGTTTCCGCTGAGCGTCGCGCACAGTTCGTCCACCCATTCCCCGCCCTCGGGCTTATAGGCACCGATGAGCGCGTACATCGAAAGCACGTTCATGGAATTGTAGTGGCTGAGTGAGGATTCCTTTTCCACGCGATCACGCAGGCGCTGATTATAAATGATATGGTACGAGCCGATTAAGCCAGCGAGGTTGAAGGTCTTGGAGGGGGCGTAAAGCGCCACCGTTCGCTCACGGGCGTCCTCGCTGACCGACTGGGTCGGGATATGCTTGTGACCGTCGAGGATGATATCCGACCAGATCTCGTCCGACACGACGTAGACGTCGTGCTTGCGGAAGACTTCCATCGCCCGCTCGATCTCCCAGCGCTCCCACACGCGTCCCGTGGGATTGTGAGGCGAGCAAAAAATTGCCGCGTGGATATGGTTCTCGACGATCTTTTTATCCATGTCCTCAAAATCCATGCGCCACACGCCCTGCTCGTCGCGGGAGAGTGGACTGTGAACGGCGTTGTAGCCGCCGTTTTTCAGCGAACCCGTAAAGCCCATGTAGGTCGGGCTGTGAACGAGCACGTTGTCGCCGCGCGAGCAAAACGTGCCGATGGCCGACAGCAGTCCGCCCAGCACGCCGTTTTCATAACCGATGTGCTCGGGCAACAGGTCCGTCACACCGTTGCGCTCGGCTTGCCAGCGAATGATAGATTCAAAGTATTCGTCGCGCGGAGAAAAATAGCCGAATGCGGGATGCTCGATGCGCTCCTGCATGGCCATACAAACGGTAGGCGCGGTCGGGAAATTCATATCCGCCACCCACATGGGGATGACGTCAAAGCCCTCCTTGGGCTTGCCCGGCGTCCAATCGCTACCCAGCGCATCTACGGCCAGCGCGTCGCGACCGTGGCGGTCGATGATGGATTCAAAATCGTACTTCATGCCATGATCCTCGTTCATCCTTTGATCTTTTTGCCGTCCGAAAACGCCTGACCGACCTTCTCGCCAAAATTCCAATAGGCGTGGGTGACGCTGTCGTACATGATCGGATCCAGCAGCTTTGCGTCGATCTTGCCGTTTTCGTCCAGAATGCTCTCGTCGGCAGATACGTTGACGATCTCACCGACGCAAATACCGTCCTCGTTGAATTTGAGCAGCTTGCACTCCACCGTCATGGGCAGCTCGTCAATGATAGGCGCGTTGACGTGCTCGCTCTTTGTTGCGTGGAAGCCCGCCTTAGCAAACTTATCGGGCTCGTCGTTTGCCGAGACAATGCCGACGTAGTCGCAGGGAGCGACCGTTTTGGCGGTGGCAAAGCTGACGGTAAAGGCGCCCGTCTTTTTGATATTGTCCGTAGTTTTATGGTCGTCTGCCAGGCAGACCATGACCTGATTGGTGTCGTAGATGCCGCCCCAGGCCGCGTTCATGGCGTTGGGCTTGCCCTGCTCGTCGTACGTACCGACAATCAGCACGGGCATGGGATACAGCCAGGTCTTTGCTCCGAAATTTTTACGCATAACAGATCATCCTTTCGTTTTGGTTGCTGATAGCTATATTATACTATGAAAAACCATAAATTGCAAGAATTTCACACGATTACAGCACAAAAACCGTGCCGCACGCGATATACGTACGACGCGGTTCTGATTATGACGTATCCGATCCCGCTTACGGAATGATCGGTACGTTCTTCTTTGCCTCGGCGATGATGTCGATGAACTTCTTGACCTGATTGGTAACGGAAATCAGGCCCTCGCGCTCGATCTTTTCAAAGTCCATGAAAGTACGCGCGCCCGAAACGGCACACGCGCCGCAACGGATGAACTCGCCTGCATTTTCGGGGGTGATACCGCCCGAGGGGATGAGATTAACCTCGGGGAAGACCATTTTGAGATTGGTCATGTATTTAGGACCGCCAAGGGCGCCCGGGAAGATCTTGACCATGGTCGCGCCTGCACGCATGGCGTTGAATACCTCGGTCGCGCTGAATGCACCGCTGAAGACGGGCACATTATAGCGGTTGGCCAGGTCAATGACGTCCTCGATGACGCAGGGGTTGACGATAATGCTGCCGCCGTGCAGAATGACCTCGCGGGCCGAGGTGGGATCCAGCACCGTGCCTGCCGCAACCAGCAGCTTATCGCCGAAATGATCCGAAATGGCCTCGATAGCCTCGAGCACGCCGGGGGTAGTCATGGTGACCTCAATGACGCGGGCGCCGCCGTCGTACATAGCCTGTGCGTAGGCAATATAGTCGTCCTTATGGTGTAGCTTGATGCAGGGCAAAATGCCCGTTTCCTTGGTATAGCTGATGACCTTTTCCTTGAGTGACATCTGGTAAGACATATCTGTTCTCCTCTCTTACAGTAAAATCTTGGCAACCAATTTGGCGCAGAATACGCTCTCGTTCTGCTTGATGCAGGGCATATGAGCGTCGTCGGGCAGCGTGATCATGAAATCGCCCGCGTTCAGCGGAAGGTTCGTGCCCTGCCCTTCAAGATAGATCATATCCTTGGCCTCGTCCGTGCGGACGACGCGTAGCGAGCCGGTCGGTGCATAGCCGATGCACTCGCAACCCGACACGACGAAATGGATGTCGGCGTATTTCGCATGCGCTTCAAACGCACATTCCTCAACGGGCTTGGTCATATAGGGGCGGCACTTGACCATCACGCCCTCGCACACGGGGATGTCGGCCCTTTCGTCCGCCTTGCCGTCGTAATTTGCCAAAAAGGTCAGCGCGGCCTCAAAGCCTTTGCCAAGGCCGAAATATTTGCTTGCGTTTTTGATGTTATCTATAATCATGATCGACTCCTTATCTGCTGACGCGTCCCGACGCGTCGCCGCCCATCAGCTTTTTGACCTCGTCCAGCGTGGCCAGATTGAAATCGCCCACGATGGTCTGCTTGAGCGCGGAGGATGCCGTAGCAAACTCGCAGGTGTCAGCAATGGACATACCGTTGAGGATGCCGTAGATCATGCCCGCCGCGAACGACGCACCTCCGCCGCCTCGGTCAACGAGGTGGATCTGATAGGTTCTGGAACGGTAAAACTCCTTGCCGTCATAGATCATGGCCGACCAGCCGTTGTCCGACGCGGAATAGCTCTCGCGCAAGGTCGAGCCAATGTACTTGAAGCCAAAGCGCTCCTTGAGCTTGACGAAGACGTCCTTGTAAGCCTCAATGTCAAGCTCGCCCTTGGTGATATCGGTGTTTTCGGGCTTGTAGCCCAGCACCTTCTCGGCGTCCTCCTCGTTACCGATGCAAACGTCGACGTACTGCATCAGGGGGATCATGACCGCCTGCGCCTGTTCGGGCGTCCACAGTTTGCTTCGATAGTTGAGGTCGACGCTGACCGTCACGCCGTGTTTCTTCGCCGCCTTCATGGCCGCCTCAACGAGGATGGCCGCCTTGGGGCTGATGGCAGGAGTGATGCCTGCAACGTGGAACCAGTCGGCATCCGAGAAAATACCGTCGAAATCGAACTCCTCGACCTCTGCCTGCGAAATGGCAGAATACTTGCGGTCGTACAGCACGTTGGAGGCGCGGACAGACGCGCCGTTTTCATAAAAGTTCAGTCCCAGACGTTCACCGCCGCGCACGATGTAGGAGGTGTCCACGCCCTGCTCACGCAGCTTGTTCAGCGCCGTCTGACCGAGCGGATTGATCGGCAATTTCGTGACGTATCTGGACTCGATGCCGAAGCGGGCAAGCGAGACAGCCACGATAGACTCATCGCCACCGTAGTAAGCCTCGAATTCGGTTGCCTGCTCAAAGCGCAGATTGTTTTTGGGCATGAAACGGATCATCATCTCGCCCATCGTTACGACTTTCATGGTTGTATCCTCCCAAAATCAAGATTTTCCGTAGCCGTTGAGAAAATAATCTCTGCCACGGGCAATGTACTGTTCCTCGATCCGCTTGATGCCGCCTGCCGCCAACAGGTGCAGGTACAATTTACAGGTCTTTTCGACCACCTGACAGCACACTCTCGCCTCGGCAAGAGTGCGGCCGAAGCACATTGGGCCGTGGTTGCGGATCAAAATCGCGTTGGCATCCGTGACCGACTCGGACACGACGATGCCCAATTTTTCATGCATATCCGAGGGAACGAACTCGCTCGATATCGGGATGGCGCCGCCCAGCAGCTGGCACATCTCCTCGGTGAACACGGGAATGCCCTCGTCACGCGCGGCCGCCGCCATGCCGTAGGGCGAGTGCATATGAATGATCGCGCCCACGTCGGGACGCTTGTTCATGACGCGACGGTGAATCTCACGTTCGCTGGTCGAAAGGCGATGCCCCGACACCTGGGTGCCGTCGGGTGCCAATACGACCAAATCCTCGGGCGTCATGGTATCGTAATCCACCTTGGAGGGGGTGATCAGAATGTTGCCGTCGTCCAAGCGCACGCTGATGTTGCCCCAGGTCGAAAAGACGAAGCCTTGGGATTTGAGCCACAGGCAGGTGTCGATCACGTCCTGCCGCAATTCTCGTGAATCATTCATATGTCTACCTCCGTGTGGTTTTTGTAATCAGGGTTGAGGATGGTCTTAACCGTTCGTCCCGCAAAGAAATCAGCCACGTTGCGTGCCGCCATCATGCCCGCCTTTTCGTGGCTTTCGATGGTGCAAGCGCCCGTGTGGGGCAACAGCACGGTATTCTTGGCCGTGAGAAGCGGGTTATCGGATAAGGGAGGCTCAGGCGAGAACACGTCCATGCCTGCGCCGGCGATGACGCCGTTGTTGAGCGCCCACGCAAGGTCCTCGGGCACGACGAGTCTGCCGCGGGCGGTATTGACCAGAATGGCCGTCTTTTTCATGCCCGACAGAAATTCTTTATTGATCATGCCGTCCGTCTGTGGGGTGGAGGGCACGTGAATGCTGATAATATCTGCTTCTTTCTGAATGGTGGGAATGTCCGCATAGGTGACGCCCAATCGCTTGGCCGTTTCCTCATCCCAGTAAATATCGTAGGCAATGACGCGGCAATCAAAGCCCGTGAGCATCTTGGCAAGCGCCCGGGAGATGTCGCCAAAGCCGATGATACCAACCGTCTTGCCCTCGAGCTGTGTGCCCGTCTTGCTCTCAAAAAAGCGACTCCAATCCCCTGCTCTGACCTCGCTGTCCGAGGTAGGGATGCTGCGCAGCAGCGAGAGAATGATACCCATGGCGCACTCGGCCACGGCGGTAGACAGCGAGCCTGCCGCGTTGCAGACCGCCACGCCACAATTTGCCGCCGTCACCTTGTCGATCTCGTCCGTGCCCACGCCGTAGCGCGAGAGCAGCTTGAGATCACCCTTGAGCGACTCGAACACGATACCAGGGAATTTTTCGCCCGCCGAGATGATGGCGTTGTATCCGCGCAGCTCGTCGATCCACTCGCTCGCATTGCGGGTAGGCATATAGAGAATGTCTGCTTCATGCCCTTCCGCCTCCAGATACGCTTTGATACGCTCGCGAATGATAAGGGGCTGTTGCTTTCCGATAATGGCTACTCTGCTCACGTTAGTCCCCCTCTCCGATCCTGACCGCGATCTTGACCGCGTCAGGATAGTTCTTTCTCGTAAAGCCGACGATGCAATCGTCGAAGGCCAGCTCGTCCGTGATGATGGGAAGCAGATCGGGCTTGTGTTCGGCCAGAATACGCAACGCGCCTGCCATGTTGCCCATCTCACCCATGACACCGATCAGCGTCAGGGCCTTGGCCACCATGGTGTCAACGTTGACGTCATTTTCACGGTGCTCGTAAAAGCCGATCAGCGCGACCGTCGCGCGGAAAGCCGCAATATCAATAGCCTGCTTGAAGGTCTTAGGGGCACCCGAGCATTCCAGCACGAAGTCCGCGCCCTGACCGTTCGTCAGATCCAGGATCGTCTGCACCGCGTCGCACTGCTTGACGTTTATGATCTCGGCACCCAGCGCGCGAGCCGCCTCCAGCTTGGACTCATTGCGGCCGATCATCCAGACGGTCTTGGCACCCAGGCACTTGGCCAGCACGACGGCCGCCATGCCGATGCACCCCGTGCCGATCACGGCAACGGTAGAATTGTTCGTGATGTTCATATGCTTGATGCCACCGTATGCCACCGATAAGGGCTCGGCCAGCGAGGCTTCCTTGAGCGAGATGCCCTCGGGAATCTTGTGCAGATGATGCGCGGTAATGATGTAATACTCGCAAAACGCGCCGTCGTAGACGGGATCGATCGTACCTACGTTGAGCATATGGACGCAGTGAGCGTAGTCACCGGCAAGGCATGCGTCACACTTGCCGCAGCTGACAGCGTTATCACCGACCACGCGATCGCCTCGCTCAAAGCCCGTCACTCCCTCGCCGACCGCCTCCACGACGCCCGACCACTCGTGGCCAAGACGCACGGGATACGTGACTTGTCCGTTTTCAGCAAAGCTGCACTCGCCCGAGAACAGATCCTGGTCCGTGCCGCAGATGCCGCAATACGCCACCTTGACGAGCACCGTACCGGGGGCTATCTCGGGTACGGGCATGGTGACGATGCGACCGCGCGAGCGTCCTTCGCATATAAACACTTTCATTTCCTTTTGCATATAGCTACCTCTTACGTCGATTCTTACAGCTCGATCGTCTCGCCCGGGCGCATCATAAGATACGGCAGGTCGGGATGGTCGTTTTTCATTCCATTCATAAACGCGAAAGGATCGCCGCCGTGCTCGGCAAAGTTCCAATAATGGCACGGAATGGTCAGCGCGGGCGCGATTATACCCGCCGCGCGAACGCCGTCGTGCGCGTCCATATTGCCAAACGCCCCGTTAATGGGCAAAATCAGCACGTCCACACCCTGCAGTGCGGGATTTTTAAAGTAGTCCTCGCGATAAGCCGTGTCGCCCGTAATATAGATCGATTTGCCGTCCAGCGTAATGAGAAGTCCCAGCGCATCGGGAGCAAGCTCGCCGTGGTCGCATGGCAGGGCCTTGATGCTCACGTCGCCCTTGCGATAAACGTCGCCCTGCTTCAGATAGGTGATGCGGCTCTCGTCAAGCCCCAGCTTGACTGCTTCTTCCTTAACGTCACAGGCACATACCAGCTCCGCTTTTCCGTCGCTTAACAGCAGCGGCACGGAATCGGGATCAAAGTGATCGTAATGGGCGTGCGTCGCTACCACCACGTCCAGCGCCAGCGTCATCGGATCGTACAGATACGGCATCAGCCGCTTAAATCCGACGAATCTTTCACAACAGTTGGATAAGTACAAATCTATGCCAACGCGCAAGCCGTCGGCAGACTCCAGAATAAAGCCCGCCTGCCCTGCAAACGTCAGCGTCGTTTTTCCATGCTTCATATGCGTTAACCGCCTTTCATTTTTAAACGCGTAATCGGTTACGCAAATAATTATAGCACCAATATCTTTTTTTGTCAAGCCTTTGAAATAAAATAACGGGCGAAGGGGCTTGCAATCCCAACAAAAAATTGGTATAATAATAACAGTAAAAAGGCAAGGCGGTAGGAAAAATGAGCCAAAAAAAGGTTACAATTTACGATATTGCGCGCGCGGCGGGCGTTTCGGTCGGAACGGTGAACCGCGCCCTTTCGGGTAAGGATCGCATCAGCCCCGAAACCAAGCAGCTGGTGCTGGACACAGCGGAGCAGCTGGGATATAAGGCCAACTCGGCCGCGCAAGGCTTGCGCCGCGCCCCCATCACCATCGGTGCGATTTTGTTCTGCCCCGTAGACGAGTACGTAGACGCTATCATCGACGGTATGCGCGCCACCGCGCAGACGCTCGAAAAATATAACGTCACGGTCGATATCCGCAAGCTGGACTACACCAACGGCGCCGATTGCCTTGCCCGCACGGAAGAACTCATCCAAGCCTTTGCCGAGGCAGGCTACCGTGGTGTCGTGCTCTTTTTGTCCTCCATGCTGAACGAGCTGGACGGCATCCGCGCCCTGATCGACCAGTACGGCGACGAGGGGATGTGCTTTGCCACGGTCGCCAACGACATTCCCGATACCAAGCGCGTCGTTCACGTTGGCGTTGACGCTCACACGGCAGGCAGTATGGCGGCTGAAATGCTGGAGATGACCTGCGCAGGACGCGACGTAGCTCTTCTGGTTGCCGCAAAAAACTCGCCCGTCAACATGGAATATATCAACGGATTTACTGATTACGCCAAGCAAAACGTCTTTTCCAACATTTGGATTTACGAGCATTTCGACGATCCCGACCGCGTGACCGAGGTCACAGAGCAGCTGCTGCGAGACAATCCTGCGCTCGGCGGCATCTACATGGCAACGGCTAGCTCGGTCATTGCCTGCGATTGCATCCGCCGCCACGGCAAGCAAAACTTGACCATCATCACCACCGACCTGCTCCGTCAAACGCCTCAAATTTTGAAGGATCGCCTCGCAACCGCCGCCATTTTCCAAAATCCCTATCGTCAAGGCAAGAACGTATTGCGGTATCTGTACGACTACGTCACCCGTTCCTCGGGCGAGCACGTTCATCTCATTGCTCCCCACATCCTACTAGCCTCCAACGTCGACGCTCATCTGTCCGAGGAAAATCTATAAAAAAGATCCACCCCGAGGGGTGGATCTTTTTTGTCAGACCGCGCTTGCGGACTGTATTATACCAGCAAATTCTTCTCCGTTTCCTTATCGAAGAAGTGCATGACCTTGCCTTCAAAGGTAACGTAGATGGTCTTACCGTAGACCAAAGCCTTGCGCTCTTCATCCTCAAGCGAAACGGTGGGGATGCGAACGATGAGCTTATCGCCGTTCTCCTCCACGACGTGCAGGTGCAATTCACTGCCCATCATCTCGTTGACCACGATCTTGCAGGGGATGGCTGCAGGGTTGTTTGCATCCGACAAAACGAAATGCTCGGGGCGAACGCCGAGAATGATCTCGCCGCCCTGAACGTTCTTTTCCTTGAGCAGCTCGGCCTTCTTGCCCGTGATCTCGATCTTGGCGCCGTAAGGCGTGACGTAATACTTGCCGCCCTCGCAAACGAGCTGGGTCTTGAAGGTGTTCATCTTGGGTGCGCCGATGAACTCACCGACGAACAGATTGACGGGCATATCGAACACCTCGGTGGGAGTGCCGACCTGCTGAATGAAACCGTCCTTCATGATGACGATACGGTCACCCAGCGTCATAGCCTCGGTCTGGTCGTGCGTAACGTAGATGAAGGTGGTGTCGATCTTCTGACGCAGCAGAATGATCTCAGCTCTCATCTGGTTACGCAGCTTGGCGTCCAGGTTGGACAGCGGTTCGTCCATAAGGAATACCTTACTGTCGCGGACCATCGCACGTCCGATGGCAACTCTCTGACGCTGACCACCCGACAGCGCGCGGGGCTTTCTCGTCAGATACTCGGTGATGCCCAGAATTTCAGCCGCGTTGACGACCTTCTCGTATACCTCGTCCTGGGGTGCGTTCTTCAGACGCAGGCTGAACGCCATGTTCTCAAAAACGGTCAGGTGGGGATACAGCGCATAGTTTTGGAAGACCATGGCGATGTCACGGTCGCGGGGCTGCAGGTCGTTGACGACCACGCCGTCGATCTCGACGGTACCTTCGGAAATATCCTCCAGACCTGCGATCATACGCAGCGTCGTGGATTTTCCGCATCCCGAGGGACCGACGAATACGATAAACTCTTTATCGGCAATATCCAGGTTGAAGTCTTGTACTGCAACGGTGTCCTTGCCGTAGATTTTCTTTACGTTGGTTAATTTTACAGAAGCCATAATTAACTATCCTCCTCTTATCCTTTGACTGCGCCGCCCGTAACGCCCTCGACGTAATATTTCTGCAGGGCCAGGAAGACGGCGACGACGGGAATTGCTACGACAACGCCCGCGGCACAGAACATCGTGTAGTGCGTATTCATATTGGTTACCGACATCCATTCGTACATACCGACGGCAACGTTCATACCAAGCTGATTTTCATGAATGATGTACTTTGCCATCATGAAGTCGCCCCAAGGAGCCATAAAGCCCATAAGGACGGTGTAGATGATGATGGGCTTGGACAGCGGCATGATCACCTTGTAGAATACCTGCCAACGAGTCGCGCCATCCACTCTTGCCGCTTCGTCCAAGCTCTTGGGAATGGTATCGAAGAAGCCCTTGGATACGTAGTAACCCATCGCACTGCTTGCACAGTAAACGATGATCAGACCGATCGGCGCCATGTTTTCGGTCAGACCGAAATCATAGAACACCTTATAGATCAGGATCATGGTCAAAAATCCGGGGAACATGCCAAGGATCAGCATCAGATTCATCAATGCTTTTCTGCCCTTGAAGCGCAGTCTGGAGAGCGTGTAGCTCATCATCAGCACGAATACCGTCTGCAAAACAGCCGTTGCGACGCCCATGAATGCGGTGTTGCCGAACCAACGCAGGAAATCGGTTTGTGTGAACAGCTTGACGT
This sequence comes from Oscillospiraceae bacterium, assembly GCA_015064805.1. Lineage (GTDB taxonomy): Bacteria > Bacillota > Clostridia > Oscillospirales > CAG-272 > SIG644. The sequence goes on along the minus strand of SVRN01000001.1, from coordinate 141,915 downwards.
AATTATCAAAGCCGAATTCCTTGGGCCAGAAATAGCCGACCTGCTGAGGAATTTCCACGCGGAAGGACTCCAGCACAAGGCCGAAGAAGGGGAACAGCCATACGATCGTCATCAAAACAAGGATGGCATAAATGATGGTATTCGCAATGATGCGGCTGGTCTTGACGCCCATGCTCTTCTTGCGAATGGTATTGGTATCTTGCTTTTTCATCACTTATAGTCCTCCTCGTTCTTAGTGGAAGGTATGACGTTGTAAACGATCAACGACAGAACCGCTACGACGACGAACACCATAATACCGATGACGGAGGCCGCGTAGTATTTGGTATCGCCGCTGGCAAGCGTCATTTTATACAGCCAGGTGATCAGAAGGTCCGTATGACCGACCGAAGCACCGCCCGCCGTACCCTTGATGGGGTTACCGCCCGAGAGCAGGAAGATAACGTTGAAGTTGTTCAGGTTGCCGACGAAGCTGGTCAGAAGATACGGGCCGGTGACAAACAGCATATAAGGCAGCGTGATCTTGGTGTACTGCTGGAAGGTGTTGGCACCGTCGATGCGGGAGGACTCGTACAGGTCCTGAGGAATGTTCATCAGAATACCCGTAGCCATCAGCATCAGATACGGAATACCGATCCAGATGTTCAGCACGATCAGAAGGATCTTCGCCGAGGTGGGATTATCCCACAGCGACTGCCCCCAATCCAACCAACCCCAGTCGATCAGCAGCTTGCCGATAATACCCGAGTCGTCGAACAGCTTGGAAACGTACAAAAGAGATACGAACTGCGGAATGGCGATGGTCATAACCAGCACCGTTCTCCAGAACTTCTTGAATCGAATGCCCTTCTTGTTGATCATGATCGCCACGAACATACCAAGGAAGTAGTTGGTGAAGGTAGCGAAGAAGGACCAGATCAGCGTCCAGGACAAGATCTCACCAAAGGTGATACCCAGACCGCCGTTGCCAAAGTCAAGCAACTGGTTAAAGTTGGTCCAGCCAACCCAGGAAAACAAATTGGAGAAGCCGTCGTGTGCGTTATCGTAGCTGGTGAAGGCGATGAGCACCATGTAGATAATGGGCAGCACCGTAAACGCGCCGATACCGAACACGGGCAGCGTGAGCAGCGTCTTATGGAACTGGTCGTCAAGGAGAGACTTGAGGTCCTGCTTACCGCTCTTGACCTTTTTACCCTTGGCCGTGATTTCCATGCAGATGCGGCACTGCTTGACCTGCAGTCTCCATGTGTAGATAAACGCAATGATAAAAATGACGGTCAACAGCGCATACAAGAGGACCTTGACCGAGTCGTCACCCCAGATGGTGTAGTAGGAGTCCATAATGGGGTCATACTGGTTCTTCAACGGGGGAACGTCACCGACGGTCGCGCCCGTCTGGAAGAAGTTGGCCTTGCCCAGCCAGTGGATACCGCCGCTGGGAACGATCATGTAAACGATGAAAATGATTTCAAATAAAAGGAAGAGAATGCCGCGCAGGATCTGTCCGTAAAACAGGTTACCGAAGCCAAAGATAAAGAACGAAAGCTTTACCGCCCAGTTGCCATGCTTGAACGTGCGCCCAATGTCCAGAATTTCATTCTTCAGCCAGTTCCAGCAATTCTTGAAAAAGCCGAACAAGGACAGCAGAACGCCCCAAAGCCACGAAGGGATCGCGCAGAAAAACAGCTTCAGGTTATAGAAAAACGCCTGAAACTTATTTAACTTCAAATAATCCAAATCGTTTAATCTATTCATATACTATACCCTTATTTGTATTTGTAGTAAAGGCATTGTTAGCCGATACACAAGACATCTGTTGTCCTTGTATACCGGCTAACAATGCCTTATCTTTCAGCGTCGGGGAGCCCGAGGGCTCCCCGACCTTATTCGTTTCAGTAATTACTGGGGAATCAGTTCAACCTTTGCGGTCGTGCCGTCGTAGGTCAGCTTAACCTTGTAGTTACCGCTGGTCTCAACAACGATGTTAGCACCGTTGGGAGCACCGTCAACACCAAAGTTAACGTCCCAAGAAGCGCCCTGACGAACCTTGAACTCATTGCCTGCCTCGAGAGCCAGAACGTCGGAAACCCAAACGTTCTCACCGTCAGCGGTCATGGGGAAGTCAGTATCCCAGTTGGAGCCGCAGATAGAGCCGATAACGCTCCAAGCCTGCTTCTGCTCGTCGGTCATGGTCAGAAGGCCATCGATTGCGGCCTTGTAGGTGTTCAGAGCGGTCTGCAGGTCAGCGTCGCTCTTTGCGTTCTTAGCCTCTGCGCCCAGAACCTTGGCGATATCCCACCAAGAACCGTGGATCTGGCCCTGAGGAACACCGAACTCACCCTGCTTTGCGAAAGCAGCCAGGGACAGGTTAGCCTGAACAGCCTCGGAAGCCTGTGCGTTCTTGTTGGAGGGGCCCCACTCGAAGCTGTTGTAACGAGCCAGCTGGCACTCCTCGTTGGTCAGGTACTGAGCCAACTGAGACAGAACAGCAGCCTTCTTGGTGTCGTTCTGAGGCTTAACACCCATCAGCTTGTAGCCGGTGAAGGAGCCGAGGTGGTAGGACTTGCCGTCAACAGTGAAGGAAGGCAGGTCGGTAGCACCCAGGTTAGCGCCGAAGTGATCGGCAGCTGCCTGTGCATTCCAGATACCGGTAACAACAACACCTGCATCGGTGAAGATGTCAGCGTTGGAGTCGTATGCAGGAGACTGAGCCAGCATCTGCATACCCTTCATAGCGATCAGACCGTTAGCAGAGTTATAGTTATCGTCAACTGCGTTGAATTTACCCTCAGCATCCATGGTCCAGTTGGACTGGCAGCCGGTTGCGAAGAAGAAGGAAGCGGTGTACCAAGCGTTCTCCAGAGCGAAACGAACCTTCTTGCCTGCCTTTTCGCAAGCAGCGATGATAGCCTCGAGGCTATCAGCGTCGGTCTCGTTGATGATGCTGGTATCGTAGTACATGAAGTAGCCGTTATCCGAGGTCATGGGATAAGCGTACAGCGTACCTGCAACGGTTGCACCGGAAACGGAGCCTGCGTCGTTGTTCGTCTTGATGGTTTCAGCAGCCTTCAGGCCCAGAGGAGCCAGAGCGCCTGCCTGAACCAGACGAGCCAGCTGGTCCTGTGCGAAGCAGTAGATGTCAGGAGCGGAAGCAACGTCGTTGACAACCTGAGAGCCTGCATCAGCCTCGGAAACGCCATTGATGGTAGCGTTGATGATGATACCGGGGTTAGCAGCCTCGAAAGCGTCGATCTGCTGCTGGAACAGGTCAGCAACGCCTTCCTTCTCGGAAACCCACATGGTGATATCGTACGTGCCCTTCAGATCCGCATTGGGATCGGGCTTCGGGTCGGGGTCGGGAGTCTTGGGAGTGCAGGCTACAAGGCAGGTAACAAGCATCATAACCGCAAGAACAAGCGACAGAATTTTACTCATTTTCATAAGTAAACCTCCAATAATATTTTTTATTTTACGCCTCTTGGCGTCTCTAATATTATACCGATTGTGAACATTTTTGTCAATATCATTATGAACTTTTGGTTGATTTTCGGCACAATCAACAAAACACCTCGATTTTTTTTGGCACTTTGCAAAAGAAACTTTGCTTGGCTATAAGCAAAAATTATCGAAGGCAGGAAGCTTTTTCCCAGCATAATCAAACAGGCACTGATTGGCCCATTCGTTGGCGGTAGATTTGCCCTCTTCATGGATATATTCCTGCCCTGCGGGGGATGCCCAGCAGATTCCTTCACCCGGCAACCACAGCGGTTCCCAGTAGAAAATGCCGTCGATTTCGTTCTTGCGAGCCATGCGCAAAAAGTCGCGGATGAAGGCCGATTGTCCCTCAGGCGTGACGGGATACTGCTCCGTAAAGCCGGGGACGTAGGCGCGCTCGGCGTCGATCACGAGCCGCTTTGCCTCACCGCCCAGAGAGTAGGCCTCGGTCGTAAAGCCGTAGCCCAGCTCGACCACCATGATCTGCTTGCCAAAGACGCGACAGGCGTTCAGATTGTCAAACAGCTGTTTGGGCGTACCGTGCCAATAGGGATAGTACGACGCGCCGATGATATCGTAGTCGATGCCGGCCTTTTGCATCTCGGTAAAGAACTCCCGATAAACGGCCTGGTCGTGACTGCGCTCCAGATGCAAAACGATCTTGGCCTTCGGCAGCACCTCGCGGCAGGCGCGGCAGCCCGCGTCGACCAAGGCGCAGAAGTGCTCGTAGTTCCCTCTTTGCCCGTCGATCTCCAGCTTGCCCAACGGCCATAACATACCGTTGGTGATCTCGTTGCCGACCTGGATCATATCGGGGGCAACGTCCTCGTCGCGCGCCCTCTGTAGCACCTGCTTGGTAAAGGCGTACACCGCCTTCGTCAGCTCATGAATATCATATTCCGCCCAAGCCTTAGGTATGATCTGCTTGCCGGGATCGGCCCAAAAATCGCTGTAATGGAAATCAAGCAGCAGACGGTAGCCCTTGCTCTTGGCCAGCCTTGCCAGACGGATATAGTGCTCCACGTCGCACGTTCCTGCCAGATAGGGCTCCCCCTTTTTGCTTCTCGGATCATTCCACACGCGGATGCGCATAAAATCCACGCCGTTGGCACGGAAGGCATCGAGAGGATCGATCGGCACGTCACCGTCGAAATAGCGCGCGCCGTGTTCCAATTCCTCAAGATAGGTCGAAACGTCAATACCGAGGATCATTGTTCCCCTCCCTTGTGAGGCGCAAAGGTGACGGGCTCGTTGTCCTCACCGAAATCGACCACGCGCAGCTTCATGGCGCGGTAACGGTATCTCGCCACCTCGTTCAAGCGCAGTACGTCTTCCTCGCTGCCCGTAAAGCCGCAACGCAGGCAGTAATATTCCTTTTTTTGCTCGTCGAAAAACATATCGATGTCAATATCCCTCATAAAGCAGGAGGGACAGCGGAAATTCAACGATCCTTTTGTAGCTTGAGCCATGTTCTCATTGCTCCTTTCGTCATGGTCTTGCGCAGAGAAAGGTGATAGACGGGCGAGAAGGCGATGCCCTCCTCTACCTCGGCTACGTCATTGTCACCGCCCATCTGAACGGTCGTGCCGACCTCGGGGATGGTGACGTAAGCGCACGCGGCATTCTCCCTCGCCAGCTTTTTGCCGTGGTACGAGAACGCCATGCTCTCGCCGTCCACGCCCAGCGTCAGATCGGTCATGTCGGCCTGATATTCGGTCGTGCCGAAGCCGCCCGTAAAGTATTCGTCAAACGTGACGGACTCACCGCCAAGGTCGTTGAGAATACGGCGCTCGGTGATGACCTCGCCCTGTCCGTCGGGAATGGTAAAGACGGACTGAACCACGACGTCAAGGCCGCCCAGCGTCAGCGTCACGGGGTCGGCAACGAGGCGCACGCCTCCATCGACTCTTTCATACTTGGCCATGGTGCGGCACAAGCACAGATCGGCACTCTGCCCGCGCGCGCTGACGCGGCAGGAGCGAATCGTTCCCGCCCCCGCGTAGTGGGTAAAATAGCCCGCGCGATAGTTGATCTGAATGAGATAGGGATAGGAGGCGTCGTAGACGTTGTCCGTACCGATGCCCGTCCTTTGAGGAATACGGGCGACGTAGGGGCGCAGATCGATCATAGCGCCGCCCTGATTGAAGTCAAAGCAAGTACGCATGGCAGGATCGGCATACCAGAAATACTGCTTGTTGCTGCCGTACAGAATATCCTTCCACAGCGCGCACTCGCCACGACTGTAGTCCTTGTGAATGCTGCGATAATAGTCCGCGAACTCACTCATGGTCATATCGACCAGCTTACCTTCGGCCTTGAGCTTACCATAATACTTCATGCCGTCGTCGTAGGACTTGGCCAGCAGCTCATACGGTGCCTCCCAGCGACCGCGGCGGTTAAGCCAGCCCGGGCCGACGAACATCATGTTATAAGAGTAGCCGTCGTTATACTTGGCAAGGTGGCGGTACTGGTCGATCAGATTGTACAGATAGGGATATTCGTATTCCCCATTTTCGCCGTAGTAGATCATACCGCGCAGAACGTTCTGGGGGTGCGTGCCGAAGTTGGAACCGTTGCCGTCAAAGCAGGCCATCAAATCGCGCGACAGATGGGGGATCGCCACGATACCCGCGTCGTCCTCCGCATCGGCGGCAGGACAGTGCGAGTTGACCTTGGAGGGGATCCAGGGATTCCAGGGACCGCCGTCCATGAAGGTGTACCACGAATTATTGCAGGTGTGGTAGGCCTTGGGGCCCTCCTCCCAGCAGGTAGCGACGGCGCACTTGACGCTCGGATAGTTGGCCTTGATATAGTTGATAGTATAAGCATCGAGGAAATAGCTGCTCGTCGACTCGGGATAAAAGCCGAATTTCTCGTAGAACTTGCCGAATACGTCGTCGATGATCTCACGCTTGGTGGCATCGTCGAACATCCAGATGCAAAAGTCCTCTGTCTTGTACTTTTGCTTGAATTCGGGACAAGGCAGACCGAGCAGCGAAAGACCGATCTCATCGCCGTACGTCTCGTGCTGTTCCTTGGCAAGCTCGATGATGACGTCCGAGAACAGCGAAGCGTAGGTGATCTGAATGGTGGTTTTCAGCCCGTATTTATGGGCGGTATCCTGCTGGAAGCGAAAAATATCCAGCGATTCATCCCGCACGCCCTGCGCTCCGCCCAGCGCTTTTTCGGCATACTCGGGCGAGAGCTCGGGTCGGTGGATGATATTGACAACAAATTTGTTTTCCATATATTATATACGTCCTGTTTGATTATTCAATGATAACGCTGGTCTGAGGGCCGATGGTGAGCACCGTACCGTTCAGCTTGGCGTCTCCCACACCGATCACCTCGCAAAGCTTGGAGAAGGTGTGACCGTCAATACCCTTGCACTCGCTCAGATCAAAGGATATCTCCTCCGCCGAGGTATTGTGGAGCAAAAGCAACACATCCCCCCCGTACTCAATGACGAAGCCACCGATATTCTTATAACTACTGCTGACGGCAGTATAGCTGCCGCGCGCGATGGCGGGATAGGTGTGGCGGATGGTCAGCAGCTTGCAGTAGTAGCGGTACATACTGCCCTCGTCTGCCATTTGATCGGCCACGGTGGTCGAGATCTGCTTGTTGGCGGGATAGGTCGCGCCCACGGGATCGCGGACGAGGTCCTCGTCGCCCCACAGCATGGCAAGACGGCGATTGGCATCCGTGTTCGCAGCGCCGCGCGAGCCGCGCATGCCGATCTCCTCGCCGTAGTAAATGACGGGCGAGCCGGGCGAGAGCAGATACAGATTGGCCGCCATGCGCATATGATTATCCGTCACGAAGGCGCCCGCGATGCGGTCCATATCGTGATTGGATAGGAAAGACATGGCCATCGCGTCGGGATTCTTGGCCAGGATCTTATTCTGGAAGGATGCGACGTAATTGGTGAAGTTGGCCAGAGAAGACCCTTTGGCCGCCTTGGCCGCAAAGCCCTCGGCCTGCGACATAGCAAAGTTGAAGCAGTTCATGGCGCTGTAGTAGTCGAGGATCTCGCTCTCACCCGACCAGCACTCGCCCACGCAGTAAATATCGGATTTGATCTTTTTCAGCTCATCCATGTACCATTCCCAGAAAACAACTGAGCGAGGGGTGTTTCCGTAGTAAATGTACTTGACCGCGTCAAAGCGGAAGCCGTCAATACCAAGATCCAGATAATACTCGGCAACGTCCAGCATGGCCTGCTTAACCTCGGGATTGTCAAAGTTGAGCTCGGGCATGTCTCCCGAGAAATTGCACTCATACCAGCAGTCGATGCCCGCGATCTTCTGATAGGTCACACCACCGACCTTCTCGGCCGCGGTCACGCAGGAGTAGTAATTGTAGTAGGGGTTGCTCGTGTCGCCGTCAATTCTCGCCTGCTTGAACTGCAAGAACCACTCGTGCGAGCTTGAGGTGTGGTTGATCGCCAGGTCCAGAATGACTTTGACGTTGCGCTCGTGGCACAGATCGATCAGCTCCTTCAGATCCTTCTCTTCGCCAAAGCGCCAGTCGATCTTGTAATAGTCCTTGGCATCGTACTTGTGATACGACGGCGAGGAGAAGATAGGCGAGAGCCAAAGGCCCTGCACGCCAAGGCTGGTTTCCGAATTGACATTGCCGTCGTTGAGATAGTCCATGCGGTTGATGATACCGCGGATATCGCCGAAGCCGTCGCCGTTGGAGTCGGAGAACGAGCCGACGAAGATCTGATAAAAGGTTCTGTAATTGTCGTCGATGGGGTCGGGCATCGGCTTATCACTCTGATCCGAGCAACCGAGCAGCGAGCCGAGCAGCATAAGCAGCGCCACAGCCAGCGCCGTGATTTTCGTTTTTTTCTTCATCATAATTGGTATCCTTTATTATTCATTTACCGAGTTGAGCATGGCATCGTCGATCTTGCCCCAGGCGTTGGGGCCTGCGCACTTGACGTAAATGCCGACCGTGATGGTGTCGCCCTCGGTATATTCAACGTTTTTGATGGTGACGGTGTGCCACTCGTTGTAAACGGTAATGGTGGTGTCCGCCTTATATACGATCTCGCCGTTGATTTTCACGTAGGCGTAAATCTCGGTCTCACCGCCGTCGCCGCCCATGGTGGAGATGGTGTAGTTATATTTACCCGATTTCAGATTATTCACCGTCTGCTCGAGCGTAAACTCAACGACGTTCGCGCCTGCACCCCAGAAATGGTAGTGCTTGGTGCCCGTCAGTGAGTCGGTGACCTTGTCTTCGATCTTGAGCTCGTCGAACTTGCCGATGGCCGTGGCCGTCCAGCCTGCCTCGCCGTCCTCAAAGCTCCAGTTTTCAAGGAAGTTGTATTCGACCATAGACACGTAGCAGTTGGCGCTCATGCCTCCCGCCGTGCCCTTGATGGTGTATTTGGCCACGCCGCCAGCCTTCACGGCCTCAATATCAACGTTGTGCCACTGTACGGGGATCTCCTTTTTGGAGTTGTCCGACATGACCGCGTTGACCGTGGTGGGCAGTACGACGTCACCGTTGAGGTCAAAGATCAGATTGACGTCCTCAATCGCATCGGCCTTGTTCTCTACCACGTTGCCCTCGCGAACGAGCGCAAACACCTTGAGCGACTCAAGCGCATGGCCCTTGGCATCAAAGAAGGCCTGATTGTCCACCGAGCAACCGCCGTACCACTGCCCTGCATCGTCGGGATCGTACTCTTTGGCATAGGAGGACGCCCAGCCCGAGCCGTGCTTTTCCCAAAGAGCAAGATTTTCCTCGTAGTTCTCACCGCCCGACGAGATCCATGTACCTTCCCAGTAGAAGACGCCGATGGCGTTCGTGGTCTTATTGACCATGGTGTCGATCACGTTGCGGACAAGGTTGGCCTGCCCCTGCAGGGTGAAGGGATAATCCTTGACGATACCGCCGCCCTCGCCGATGGTGTTGCCGTAAAAGTCGGTGTCCTCGGCCGTAAAGGCGTAGGAGGTCTCGGCTACCATGACCTTTTTGTTGTAGGTCGTGGCGATCTTGGACAGCACCTCGGACAGATTGTCAAGCGTGCCGTGCCAGAAGGGATAATACGACGAGGCAAACACGTCGTAATCTACCTGATAGTAGTCCAGATTCTTGCCGTAGCTTTCATAGTTGGTGACCTTTTCGGGGTTGGCAAAGTGCACCGCCACCAAGGCAGTCGGGCAAACCTCGCGCACCGCCTTGGCGCCTGCGTTCATCAGCTGAGTGATCTTCTTCCAGCCGCCCAGCGCACTGCTTTGCTCGCCGCACATCGCGCCGTTGGTCTCGTTGCCGATCTGCACCATACCGACGTCAACGCCCGCGTCGACCAGCTTCTGCAAGCAGTCCTTGGTATACTGATACAGCGCCTCGGATTTGGCGTCAATGCCCATACTCTTCCACGCCTTGGGCACCATCTGCTTGGCAGGATCGGCCCAGAAATCGCTGTAATGGAAATTGACCAGCAGCTTCATGCCGTATTCCGTCGCGCGCTTGCCGATCTCAACGGCGTTGTCAATGTCACAATTGCCGCCGCCGTAGCCTCTGCCGTCTGCATCAAAAGGATCGTTCCAGATGCGAACGCGAATATAATTGATTCCGTTTTCGGCAAGGATCTGATAGACGTCCTTTTCATTGCCGTCGTGGTCGTAGTATTTCACGCCGCCTGCCTCCAGCGAAGGCACGCAGGACGCGTCCATACCCAAAATAAAATCCTCGGGGAGATTCTCGACTCGGCTTACGTAAAGCGAATCGGAACTTACGTCAACGTCAAGTTCATTGGGTCGCCAGTCGCTGCTCTTTTTGGGTGCGCAAGCGCTCAATGCCGCGCTCAACACAAAAAAGGACAGCGCCAAAATCAAAAGCTTTGTGAATCGTTTCATAAACTCTCCATTCCGCCCGTGGGCTGTTTTCATACGTTACCATGTTAAATTATATTATGTTTTCGGGCAAATTTCAATAATGCATTCCCCACAAAAAAAACGAACGCAATTTGTTGAATATAACTGTGTCATTCACCCCGGAAACCGATATTGGTGCACCCACACAGCACAACGATCGTGTTATTTTTTCAAAAAAAAGTTTTTTCTTGTAAACGCCTTGATATTTCGCGAAAAATATGGTAAAATAACGTAATTATTTGTCACATTTTCATGTAAGCGGAGGAGTCAGATTTGAAACACACCCAAAATAATAATAAATTTATGCTGCTGTGGTACGCCCATCCCAGAGTTGCAATCGCTCTTTCTTTGGTTATTGTAAACTTGTTGGTGATCGTTGTTTTCACAGCCATACTGTCCTTGATTTCCGGAAATGCCTTTTTTGAAGAGCTCGCATATATTTTTACGTATACCATGTGCTCGGACGGCATTTACGACTTCGTCAATTCCAAAGACGACCTTGCCTGCTTTGTGATCAAAATCGTGTTGACGCTCTTGCAAATGGTCATTTTTTCGGGTGCCCTGATCGGTTTTACCACCGACGTCCTGCAATCCACCATAGACAAACGATTGAACAACCTCGGTAAAATCGTTTTGTCTGATCATTACGTCTTCTTGAACTGGTCCTCCATCGGAGCGCACCTCGTTTATGATCTGTCTTTTTTGGAGGGAACGAAGAACATCGTCATTTTGTCCGAGGAAGACAGAGACATCGTTTTGAATTCCATACAGAACATCTTTACGGAAAACAAAACGCCCATGAAAAACGTCAGAATCTTTATTAAGAACGGTAATCCCAATTCTCAAAAGCATTTGAGCGACATTTCGCTTGATAAGGCAAAATACGTAGGAATTCTGCTCTCAAACATTAAGAACGACGAAACGCATTCGATGTCGAGCAACGATATCAGCGCGCTGAAGTCCTTGTTTACCATCATGAATATGGCAAGCAAGGCAAATATCGTTGTGGAAACGGAAAAGAACGCCACCGTTTTAAAGATCGAACAACTGCTTGAAACCATTGATAAGAGCTTTGGCAAGAGAATTATTGTTTTTTCGCATAATTCCGTGCTGGGACACATACTGGGAAAGACCATCATCAATTCCACCTTCAGCGAGCTGTATCACGACTTACTGTCATACGACGGTTGCGAATTTTACGGCATAGCACCGATGGACATTGACGAGGCACTCCTTGATTATAACGATTGTATACCGATCATCAACTACGACGACGATGACGAGGTAGACAGCGACGGCAATACCCGGGCGGATCAACTCTACATTTTGTCCGACAACCGCGAAACTCTTGGTGTCAGAAGTCAGAAGCAATCCTTTGTAAAGCCCCTGGCATATAAGGAATGCCTTCCCTCCGAAACCTTCAGCGTCTTCATCTTCTCTCCCACGGGGAACGCCAAATTCGTTGTAGATGAATTAAGCAAATACAACGCACTTTACGGAACGAACATCGTCTGCCATGCCTATTCCTACAGAGAAGACTATGACGCGGTATCCAAGCTTATCAAGGAAACACCCGGAAAGAAGAAAATCCTATTGCTCTCATCCGACAGCGCGGCCTCAACCGACCTGGACGAGGATATTTTCCTTTCTGCTCTCTCCTTCAAGCTGAACGGTTGCATCAACGAGGATACGGAGTTTTTTGCCGAGATCACCAACCCGTCCAACGCCAATCCCTTGAAAAACTTTGGCATCATGTCGGTAATCGTCTCAAATCGCATCCTGTCGTTGTTCATGGTGCAGCTACTGACGCATCCTGGCTCCAAGAAATTCTATCGGGATCTGATCTCCACCAACGAAGCAGGCGGAAACGACGCGATCGACGTCGACATTGTTCGTGCCGAAGACGTACTTGTGTTTGAGAACGATCATATTTGCTTCAGCTGCAAATCCGAGCTTGTACAGTCCTTCTATTATGCATCCCAAAAAACGAGAATGTGCATTGGCGTAAAATTCAAAGGCCAAAAGGATATTTTGTTCTTATGCGACAAAATGGATGAAGAAGAAACCATTACGCTCTCCAAAAACGACGAGCTTATTTTGGTCAAATATTCATAAAACAGAAAAGACCCGAACCGGTTGGTTCGGGTCTTGTGGGTTTGTGCTCGTTTGATTATTAATATCATTTTTTGCTTTTGTTGTCACAAATAAAGTTATATAAGAAAGTTGGATTATACCTTCTCCAATAACGTCTTAAGCATTTTTTCAAACACACAAAAGGTATTTTTAAATTATTCCTCAAGATATCATATCCCAAATTATGCATATCATCTGCCAAAAGTTCGAATGCCCTATACGCTCTTGGATCATTTAATAAATATAATCTCTTCAACTCAGCAAAAAGAGCCCTATACACATAATACACACACTCATCCTGAACAATCTCCTTTTTAGAAAAAGGCAAATATGTGCGATCTTCTGATCCGACATAACTTTCTTCGCCTATCATCATAATATCGTAAATATTCCCTGTTTCTTTTCCTTCTTTTCCAAGTGCAGTAATCGCACAATCCAAATAAAAAAGATTCCTGGGACGATTTGGAACGTTTCGAAGAAATGCGATATAATCCACCAGATCATACAAATCATAATTAGTCATGAATATCTTCCTCGTAATTGGTTTGTTTATTTATTGCTATGAACTCAACGTTTCAAGCCCTTAATGATTTTATCTTTAAATATTTTCTCAAATTCATCTAAATTGCCGTTGATCAGTAGATCTTTTTGACATATAAAACGCCCATCTCGGCTTTTAACATAAATAAGATACCACTCGCCCTTATCCAAAACCTTTACAACCTCAGCTATAGAAGATTCGGCATAAAACTGACTGCTTTGTGTTGTCATCTCCCCCGTTTGCGTATCTATAGTCACTTTAGAGGGGAAAATCGTTGGATAGTACTTTTCTTTTGGTGGGATCGCTGCAAGAAACGGAAATGGAATCAGTACAAGAAAGAACAGTAATACAATCCAATCTATCTTTAATGCCAAAACAACTGTTGGAATTGCAAATAGAATAGATGTTATTAGCCCGCCGATGAAGCTGTTTTTGGCTCCTCTGCGCAGCACGCCTTCTTTACATTTTCCGGATATTTGGCCTTCAAAGACAATCATACAATCTCCTCCTTTATTCCATATCATTTTGAATCGGGGGCTTCAGATTATTTGTTGTTATACAGAATACTCATGCTACGTCATTTTAGCACGAATAAATTAAATTGTCAATATCCGCGCAAAACCGGATTCGGCATTATCCTATACAGTAAAATACAAGCAATCCCTGCGGATTGCGGGGTTCGGCGTCATTTTATGCGGACGAAAAAAGGAAGAGGTGAACCTGCGGTTCACCTCTTCCTTTTTTGGTGCGAGAAACGGGACTTGAACCCGTACGGTGTTAACCACACGCCCCTCAAACGTGCGCGTCTGCCTGTTCCGCCACTCTCGCATATTCCGCCACCGCTCTTGCGGCAACGGAACTATTATATCACAAAAGTGAAAATTGTCAAGCCTTTTTCAAGAAAAATTTATTTTTTCTTGTGGTAGCGGCAATTACTCCTCCACGCTTCCCATCAGATCCTTCATCTTGGCATCTGCGGTGCGCTTGATCATAGACGCGCAATACGAGCCGATGATGATCTCCAACGCGTTGGTCAGTCGTTCCTTCGCGCCCTCTACGGGCTCCTCGTAATCAACGATCGCGCGCTCAATCATAGGACGGACGCTTTCAATGGTGCACTCCTCTTCCGCGTGCAGATAGTCCAACGTCGTGCAGATAGAGTCATACAGCTCGGACGCGGTAATGATATCGTCACTACGATCCTCGACAGAGCCGTTGATATAGTGCAGCAGCCATGCGATGCGGTCGAGCTGCAGGCAAGAGCGCAGCATGTTGATCAGCAGGATATGTGCCACCTGATCAATGCCGTAGCGCTTAAGCTGTGCGTTGGGCACCCAGCCGCGCTTGGTCCAGTTTTGCAAAGTCGAGCCGTCGATGCCTGCAATTTTTCGGATCTGCGAGAGCATAACGCCGTCGCTGACCATAAACAGCTGGTTCAAAAAAGGCTTACCCGTCAGCCCACCGAGATCGGAACGCTTGAGATTGGTTCCGGGAATGGTTTCGTTGAGAATCAAAAGTTTCATTCGTTTTTACCTCCTTGTTTTTGCTTGCGCGACGGTCTTTGCCATCGACGCGAAGAAATATGATCGTCCCACAGCCCAATAGCGGCGTGGCATTGTTCTATATTATCCTATTCATATTATATAAGATAATCGCACGATTGTCAAGTGCCGCACAATGAATTTTTTGCCAAATTCTTACTTTTTATATACAATCCGCCGTATTTGGTCTTTGCATGCGCCTTTTTTCATAGATATTAGGGTAGATCACGCGCGGAGGTGTGCTATGAACGACCGCTTTTCTCTTCTTTCCCTGCTTGCCCTTGTGTGCGGTATTGCCATCCACGGTCTTGGGCATATGCTCGCTGCTCGCGCGGTGGGGGTGCGCATGGTTGGTCTGCGTCAAACTCAAACAGGGCTTCGTCTGATTGCGAATACGACGTTCCCATCCTACGACGCCGAGCTGTACTGCGCTCTGGGCGGTCCCGTCGCCAACGTTGCCGCCGCACTGCTTTGCCGTTTGATTCTCCTCCCGCTTGGCATTGCCACAGAATTTCTTATCTCCTTCATTCCCCTTTCGCTCTTTTTGGGGTTGCTCAATCTCTTGCCCTTGCAGGGCTTTGACGGAGCGCGGATTTTGTTCTGTCTTCTCTGCACCCGCCACCGCTACCTTGCCTCGCTTGATCCCTTCACCGCACAGCGCGTCATCCGCGTAATTTCATGCAGCCTGCTTGTCTTTCTATGGTTGCTTTCCGTGTACGTTCTGCTCCGGCGCGGCAGTGCGCTTTCGCTCTACGTTTTCTGCCTGCAGCTGTTCCGTTCCGTCGCTTTTGACAGCTCGTAAGAAGTGAGTATTCAAGAGCATTTCGGCGTTTTTCCAAGCATACGGGAGCATGAGCGAGAATATCGCTAATAATTCCGTTTTTTCGCAATTAATTGCGCCCCTTCGGGAATAATCACGTTTTTTTGAAAATATCGTAAAATCCTATTGCATTTTAGGGCATTGTCTGTTACAATATAAACTAGACCTTTCGGACAGTTCCCACAGAAACGGCGTCGCACGGACAAGCACATCGCGCGTCACGGCCATTTTCGTCCTAACTGTTCTCTGTTCCGCCACGCGGCTCAAAAGAGGAAGGCTGGTATTTATTTCTTTTTTCAAAGGAGTATTTATGCGGAATGAACCAAAATATCCTGATTCAACTCAAAAACATCTCTAAGAGTTTCGATGGCGAGACCATTCTTGACAAGATCAATCTCGACATCCACGACAAGGAATTTATTACGTTTCTCGGCCCCTCGGGCTGCGGAAAAACCACCACGCTTCGCATCATCGGCGGCTTTGAAACCCCGGATGAGGGCGAGGTGCTGTTTGATGGTAAGCTGACCAACGACATCCCCGCCTATCAGCGTCCCGTCAACACCGTATTCCAGAAGTACGCTCTGTTTCCTCACCTGAACGTTTTTGAGAACATCGCGTTCGGTCTGCGCCTGAAGCACATCCCCGAAAAGGACATCGTGCGCCAGGTCAAGGACATGCTTGCTATGGTCAACCTCAAGGGCTTTGAGCATCGCAAGGTGACCACCCTCTCGGGCGGTCAGCAGCAGCGCGTCGCGATTGCCCGCGCGCTGATCAATCACCCCAAGGTACTGCTGCTCGACGAGCCGCTCGGTGCACTTGACCTCAAGCTGCGCAAAGACATGCAGGTCGAGCTGAAAAACATGCAAAAGCGCACCGGCATCACCTTCATCTACGTCACCCACGACCAGGAGGAGGCGCTGTCCATGTCGGATACCGTCGTCGTTATGTCGGACGGCTGCATCCAGCAGATCGGTACGCCTACCGATATATATAACGAGCCCGTCAACGCCTTCGTTGCCGACTTTATCGGCGAGAGCAACATTCTCGCGGGCACCATGCTTGAAGACTATCGCGCCCGCTTCTCGGGTCAGAATTTCGACTGTCTTGACAGCGGCTTTGCCAAGGGCGAGCCGGTCGATATCGTCGTCCGTCCCGAGGACGTCGACGTCGTATCTCCCGAAAAGGGTATGCTCAAGGGCACGGTCACCTCGGTCACCTTCAAGGGCGACTACTACGAGATCATCGTGGACGTGTGCGGCTTTAAGTGGATGATCGAGACCTCCGACTACGTCGCGCCTGACGCCGTCATCGGTCTGCACATCGAGCCCGATGCGATTCACATCATGAAAAAATCCGTCTATTCGGGTCGCTTCGGCGACTATTCCTCCTTCTCGGACGAGCTGGACAAGCTGTCCGAGCCGGAGTTTGAGGAGGGCGAAGAATAATGACGGTATCCAAAAAGCCCCCCGCAAAGCGGAGATCCTCTCCCTTTGCTTACGTTTCGGCATCGCCTCATATCGTCTGGACGGTGCTGTTCATCGTCGCCCCGCTGCTCTTCGTTCTCTACTACGCGTTCACCGATGCGTCGGGCGCGTTCACGTTTGACAACATTCTGGCGCTGGGCGATCACACCGAAACCTTTACCCTTTCCTTTTCCATGTCGGTCGTAGCCACCGTGCTGTGCCTGCTCATCGGCTATCCCCTGGCGTATTGCATCGCCAAGCTGTCCGAGCGCGCGCAGAAGATCGTCATGCTGCTGCTTATGCTGCCCATGTGGATGAATCTGCTCATCCGCACCTACTCCATGATGGCCATTCTGGACGACGGCGGCTTTCTCAACAACTTTTTGATGATGCTCGGTCTTGAGCCGATGCACATCGTCGGCACGGCACCTGCCGTCGTGTTCGGCATGGTTTACAATTTCCTGCCCTACATGGTACTGCCCATCCACGCCACCATCTCCAAGATGGACAAGCGCTATATCGAAGCGGCAAACGATCTGGGCTGCAACAACGTTCAGACGCTGTTCCGCGTCGTTCTTCCCCTGTCCGCCTCGGGTATCATCTCGGGCGTGACCATGGTGTTCGTTCCCTCCATCTCCACCTTCTACATCTCACAGAAGCTGGGTGGCGGTACGTTTGATCTGATCGGCGACACCATTGAGCGTCAGTTCCAGAATCCCATCACCTACAACGTAGGCGCGGCCATCTCACTGGTTATGATGATCCTGATCCTCATTTCCATGGCCATCATGAACCGCTTCTCGGATGACGAAGGGACGGTGATCGTATGAAGATACTGTCCAAGTCCTACATCGCCCTCATTCTGGCGATCATGTATATCCCGATTCTGGTGCTCATGCTCTTCTCGTTCAACAGCACCAACAACACGGGCGTTTTCACCGGCTTTTCGTTTTATTGGTATCAGGAACTGTTCCGCAGTGCCGAGACCTTCACCGCGCTGAAGAACACCCTCATTCTCGCCATTTCCTCGGCCGTGACCGCGACACTGATCGGCACGGCGGCATCCCTTGGTCTGCACCGCATGCGCTCCAAATTCCTGCGCGGCACCATCACCTCGCTGACCAACATTCCCATGATGAACCCCGATATCGTTACGGGTATTTCCATGATGCTGCTGTTCGTTTTCGTCGGCACTCGCCTCGGCTCGACCGAAAAGCTCAATTTCTGGACGTTGCTTATCGCACACGTCACCTTCAACTTGCCCTACGTCATTCTCAACGTCACCCCCAAGTTCCGTCAGATGGACAAGCACCTGCCCGAAGCGGCGCAGGATCTGGGGTGCACGCCCGTCCAGTCCTTCTTTAAGGTAGAGCTGCCCTGCATCATGCCAGGCATCGTGACCGGCTTTATCATGGCCTTTACGCTGTCGCTGGACGATTTCGTTATCTCGTATTTCTGCTCGGGAAGCGATTTCCAGACGCTGCCCATTCTTATCTACTCCATGACCAAAAAGGAAGTCAAGCCCGACATCTACGCGCTGTCCACGCTGATGATCATTGCCATTCTGGCGCTTTTGATCCTCTCCAATCTGTCCAGCGGTCGGGACGACGGCCTCGCCCGTCTTCACAGCTGGCGCAGTCGCGTCCGTGAGAAGATGCAGAACCGCCGCGAGGCGAAGGGAGGCGACGCCAAATGAAACGCACGCTTCGTTTTCTGCTTTTGATCGCCGCCGTACTGACGTTGGTCGTTACGCTGGCCTCCTGCGACGGTAAGGACACCATCACCATCAACGTCTACAACTGGGGTGAGTACATCTCGGACGGCTCGGAAGGTACGCTGGACGTCAACGCCGCCTTCGAGGAATACTACTACGAAACCTACGGTCAAAAGGTCAAGGTCAACTACACCACCTACGCCTCCAACGAGGATATGTACGCCAAGCTGCGTTCAGGCTCGACGGGCTATGACATCGTCATTCCCTCCGAGTACATGATCCAGCGTATGATCAACGAGGGCATGCTGGAGGAGCTGAACTTTGACAACATTCCCAATTTCGAGTACATTGCCCCCGAGTTCCGCAATCAGTACTACGACCCCGACAATCTCTACTCGGTTCCCTACACCTACGGCATGGTCGGCATCATCTACAACACCAAAATGGTCGACGAGGCTGACGTCGGCTCGTGGGAGCTGCTCTGGAACAAGAAATACGCGGGTAAGATCCTGCAGTTCAACAACGCACGCGACGCCTTTGGTACGGCTATGTACTATCAGGGCATCGACGTCAACACCAAGGATCGCGCCCAGTGGGAGATCGCAGTCAACCTGCTCAAGCAGCAAAAGCCCATCGTTCAGGGCTACGTCATGGACGAGGTCTTCAATAAGATGAAGGGTGAGTCGGCCGCCATTGCACCCTACTACGCAGGTGACTATCTGACCATGTACGACAGCAACGACGCGCTCGCCTTCTACTATCCTAAGGAGGGCACCAACGTCTTCGTGGACGCCATGTGCATTCCCAAGGGTTCACGCAACAAGGAGGTCGCTGAGGCCTACATCAACTTCATGCTGACCGAGGAGATCGCCGTGGCCAACGCCGAGTACATCGGCTACGCCAGCCCCAATCTGCTGGTGCGTGAGAACGAGGACTACATCGCGTATATGGAGGACTGGCACGAGGATGCCATGACCATTCTCTACCCCGACACCGCTTCCGTTCCCACCCAATACTACCACATGCTCGACGCCGATACCCAGGCCATTTCCAACGAGCTGTGGGAACAGCTGAAGATCGAGTCGTCGGTCGGCGATACCATTCACGTCATCGCGCTGGTGATCGTCGTGATCTGCGCCGCCTTCTTCCTTTGGAGATTCATTCTCAAAAAGTATCGCACGTCTCAATATTGATCAAAAGCTCTCTTGTCTTTGGCAGGAGAGCTTTTTTTTCTTGCAACGGCACGGACAATATGGTATAATTGGATTGCCTAAAAAACTTTTTTGTAAAATTTCAAAAAAAATTTGAAAATGTCATAAGAAAACCAAAGTTTTTCTGTCTATATAGGTGAAGGCCCTTCTACGACACCGGAGTCAACGAGGTAAAACATATGAAAAACGACGAGAAAATCATACAACTGCTATGGGAACGCTCCGACCGCGCGCTTGAGGTGATCGCTCAAGCGTACGGAGTACGCTGCCTGCAGCTGGCAATCAGCATTTTGCAAAACGAGCAGGATGCCGAGGAGTGCGTCAACGACGCCTATCTGCACTTGTGGCAGACCATTCCCCCAACAACCCCAAATTCCATTGAAGCGTATTTGCTCAAAACGGTGCGCAATCTGTGTCTGAATCGCATCGCGCACAACACCGCCCAAAAACGTGGCGGTGCCGCATCGGACGTTCCGCTGCACGAGCTGGAGGAAACGCTTGCCGACGTCGCGCTGCCGGAGGATGCTGCCGCGCTACGACGGGCGATCAACACTTTCCTCGCCATGCTCGACAAGCGCGATATGCTGCTGTTCGTGCGCCGCTACTGGTATTCGGACAGCGTGCAGGAATTGGCCAAAGCCGCCGGCATGAAGGAAAACGCCGTCCACCAACGCTTGCACACGTTGCGCAAAAAGCTCCATCGCCACTTGAAGAAAGGAGGCATATCCATATGAGCAATCAAGCACGTCAGCTGGTCGAGCATATCAGCGACCAGTACGTATTGCTCGCGGCAGACCCTGCACAGGCCTTTGCCGCCGCCGCACAAAAAAAGAAGAAAAACCGCGCCAAAATATTTGCCATCGCCGCCGCAGCCGCCGCGATGTATATCATCATTACCGTTTCCCTGATCATCGGCGCCCTCACGCCGCCCGACGACCCGGTCGCCCCGCCCGATGACGGTCCCGGCACGCAGGATCCGGATGATTATTTCCAGGATGATCCCGAGGTCCAATTGCCGGAGAGTGGAACCTTTGTACGATATCTTAAAAATTACTGGCTTCCGACTTGGACTACAGTCGATGATCCCGACAGCCTTGCCCAAAGTACGTCTCCTTATACGGTTTACAATTTCCAGCCCGATGGCCGCGTGCATATCATAGACGTCAACGGTACGTCAAGCACGGGAAAGATAGGAAAATATTCTTTTTCCGATAACACCATTGAGATCTGGACAAAGGGACAGGACGGTTGGAAAAAATCGGATCTCACAATCACGTTACAGATCAACGAGACGTACTATAATACCACCATGACCGTAACCGAGGGGGAGAAATCCACGGTGTATATCCGTCCCGAATGCACTGACGAGCACGTGGAATTCTGGAACGTCGATGATGAGCGTCCGGTAGAGAGCACGGATAACTATTATATTGAAAGTATCATGTTGTCCGGTATGTCTTCGCCCATATCTTTTGAGGTGCCCGGTCTTGAGTATTTCAAGCAACTGAACGTATTTCACTTCAGCGCCCCCCCTGCTCTGCAGACCGCCCACATCAATTCGGTTTCATACAAGATTTACAACGAAGCTCTTGAGCTTGTGGCAGAGGGAAGCTCGCGCATGGATGCCAATTCTTTGTCCAGCTGCGCACTCAAATTCCCCGATGAGCCCGGACTGTACTATATTGATGTCGCCACGTCCTCGCACGAGGCAAGCGATATTTTCCAACAGCTGATTACCCATTTCTACGCCGCCATTCAGATCGGTGAGGAAAAAGTTGACGAACCTGTCACACCACCCACTCCGCCCGCGCCGGAGATCAATTTGCCCGATGAGCCTTATCTTGACGAAATTCAATGCGCAAACGAGGTCTACGGTACGTGGACCGACGGCGACTGGATGGCGGGAGAGGCCAAGGAAATCTTCTATCACTTCACTCCCGGCGGTTATTTCTATCAGATGAACACAAAAACGTGGGAGAGCGTGATGGGGGTATATTACTATTACGCCGACGGAACCATTCTGATGTTCGAAGCTGACGAGCAGGGCAACCCAATCCGTCAGATGCCATGCTATGGAATCAGTAGCGGAGAGAATAGGGGCGTCATTACCATGCACAGTCTGGAGGATAACTCCACGCTTGGCACGTATACGCTGGGAAGCACCTATCCCTCGAGCGAGCTGTTGCACGTACGCACAAAAACGAGCTCTTACTTCATTCCGTATATGCTCCCCGAGGCCTTTATCTGGGATGCCGATCACAGATTCGAGTTTGATACCTCGTTTTTCCTTGATAAGATCCAGACGATGCCGCACATTTCCATTACCGAGGCTCCATCCTTCTATATTCCTTTGGTAGGTCAAAGCGTCACCTACACCCTTTACGTCAAGGAAGACGGCGATGACTCCTTGGAGATCATCTCTGAGGATATGCTGCTTGATCAGGGCGCTAAGCTCGTGCTCCCTGACCTGCCCGAGTCGTATTGGGAAGAGCCTGACGTATGCTACTATCTGGATATCCGCTATGAAACCGGCGGATATAATGCTTACTGCAACAAGCAATTCATGCACTATTTTGTCGCACTGAAGTGCTTGGGTGACGAGGAAGAATCCTACAGTCCGCCCGAAGCAACGGAGGACAGCGTTTTGATCGAGAGCTGCAACACCCAGCCGCAAGGTGCCTTTGAACTGGATACGACCTCTCCCGCCGAGGGTGAGGGCTGTTGGTCCATCACCACGCCCGCGGCAGGTGCGCTTGCCTTCCACGCGTGGGAAACCGGAATCGACGCCAGCGGCCGTGACGTGATTGAATTTGATCTGTATATCTCCGATCTTGAGGCTCTGAAAAGCATGAAGCGTATGTGCGCGCTGGAGCTGAGCTCGAGCGGAAAAAGTGACGTTCAGGAAATCGCCTTCTCGGGCGAGCAGATCGTAGAATTCGGTCGGTATGGACAAGAGTGGCAGGTTGGTTGGAACCACGTCGTGCTTCGCTTAGCGGATGCAACCGCCACAAATGGCAAGGATAAGGTTCCGTTTGATATTTCAAACGTCAACTTCGTCCGCTTCTACCTGCTTACCGCAACCGACAGCCATACTATCAAGATCGACAATATTTGTTTGTCTGTTGAACAAAAATAAAAAGCATTAAGCTATTGCGTCCTCACTACGGTGGGGACGCAATTTTTATTGCATACCGGCGGCAAGCATGATATAATATATTTGAAAAATATTCTTGTTTTTTTCCAAAAAAGCCGTAAGAAAACGGAAATTTCCGTGTCTATATAAGTGAAGGCCCTCCCATCAAGCTTTACGAGGTGTACACCATGAAAAAAGAAACGTTCATACTTGGATTGCTCAAGGATCGCTCCGAGCGCGCGTTAGAGGAGATCGATCGGGCATACGGTAAACGATGTTTACAATTAGCCAAAGATATTTTGCACAACGAGCAGGATGCCGAGGAATGTGTCAACGACGCCTATTTGCGTGTATGGACAGTCTCGGCCAATCACCTGCCGCAATCGTTGGAATCCTATCTCTATAAAGCCGTGCGAAACGCTTGTCTCAACCGCATCCGACAAAACACCACCGCGCGGCGGGGCGGCGAGGGCGAGGACGTGCCACTACACGAGATGGAGCATTTACTTTCCGACGTTCCACTTCCCGAGGATGATGAAGTACTTCGCCGTATGCTCAATCATTTTTTGTCAACCTTGGAACGACGGGATATGCTGTTGTTCGTTCGCCGCTATTGGTATTCCGACAGCATCTCTGCCCTGGCCGCGGCTTCGGGTATGAAGGAAAACGCCATTCATCAGCGACTCCATAAAATCCGAAACAAATTACGGCGATATTTGGCGAAAGGAGGTATTTCTCTATGAAAACAGATCGTGCACAGCGTCTCATCGGTAAAATCGGGGATCAATACGTCTCCCTGGCATCCGATGCCGTAGAAGCCTTTTCTTTGGAAGAAGAACGCAGAAAGCGCGGCCGTGGCAAGCTACGCCTGATCGCCGCCGCAGCCGCTGCGGTTTATATTGTGCTGAGCGTATGCTTATTTCTCGGCTTATTCTCCTCTCCTGAACCTCCCGAGCCGTCCATTCCCCCCGATACGCCGCCCTCGTCGGAGGATCCAGACAAAAATCCACCCGAACCCCCCATTGCCAAGCCCCTGCCGGACCATCTGACGCTTCCCGAGGGGATCGAACCAAAGGAAAACGAAATCATCTATCAGGTGGCATTGACCTCTCCAAGTGATCAGAGAAGCTACATTCGTCTGACCTACTCGGACAGCAGTCGCCAGACCCTGACCGGCATCTATTTGCATCAAGGCACCGGCAAAAAAGGATACCGACAAAATGAAATTCAGCTTTTACCTGACAATATCTCCAATTTTAACATCATAATCCTTTCTTACTATCCGGAGGGTCCGGCTGTCCGAAATGATCAACCTACCGTTTTGGTATTTTGCCGATATATTACTATGGCAGAGGAGGCGACCTGCTATAAAGCGACCGTAACACAATATTTTCAGGAAAAATCCGCACTTTCCGGAGCAGCGGGGTGGTACGATTACTATAGACTCATAGACATGCAATTTGCCACATCCATCCAATATAACTATGAAACACAGCTCTCTTTGGCTCGTCGAGCCTACGACAATCACTACAAGCAAATGTTTGAAAAATATAGTCCTGCCTACGTAGATGGCAAAACTACCTATCATTTTGACTTGATATATTCCAGTATTGGAGGCGAGGAGATCATGTTACAGAAAGATTTTACGGAATTCATTCCATGCCCCGGATATTGATGCTCTGATATTCGCATTACAAAAGCGGCAGACCGCACGGTCTGCCGCTCCTTTTATTCACATATAGCCCGTAAAATATCAGCCTCACCAATGCCCGTCGCGTCGAACGTGCTTTGTCCGACCCCGGCGTCGGGGGTGACGCGCTCGTTGTCGATGGCAACGATACGCACTATGGGGTGCGTTTTGCCGTTCAGACGCTCCGTTAAGGCCGTCGCAAGGCTCATGCCAAGACCGCCTGCACGGATGCCCTCCTCGCAAAAGACGATCTTTTCCGTGCCGCTTACGACCATCGCCGCAAGCGTGTCCGCCACGTCGGCGCAGGGGCGCAGGCGTTCCAACACCATCATACCGACGCTCTGTCCGCTTTTCTGTGCAGCACTCAGCGCCTCGGCCGTGATACGGCCGTAGGTGACGATCACCGTTTTCGGAGGCTGTGTCATGTCGAAATCGACGAACACGCCTGCCGCTACGGGCTTGAGGCGCTCGGCGTAGGCGATCAGTCGTTTGTCGTCGCCGCCCGAGGGATAGCGAATGGCGGTCGGGCGGGTCAGACCGTCCGTCAACAGCTGCTGCAGACGCGCTTCAAGCGAAGCGGTCGAGAGCGGATGCCAGATATCCATCTCGGGAATGTCCGAGAGAAAGGCCACGTCGTAGATGCCGTGGTGGGTCAGGCCGTCGGCGGCGTTGAGCCCCGCGCGGTCGATGGCAAACAGAACGGGCAATTTTTGCAGCGCCACGTCGTGCAGGATCTGATCGTAAGAGCGCTGCAAGAAGGTCGAATAGATGGCCACGACGGGGGTATATCCGCCTGCCGCAAGTCCTGCGGCAAAGGTGACGGCGTGTTCCTCGGCGATACCAACGTCGAAAAATCGATCGGGATGCGAGGTGGCAAAGGGGGCAAGCCCCGTTCCCTCTCGCATGGCGGCCGTGATGGCGCAGATCTTACCGTTGCGATCGGCAAGCGTGCTCAATGTTTGGCCAAAGGTCTGCGAGAAGGTAGGCTCGCTCTGCGTCTTCCCTGCCCCCGCAAGGCCGTGATACGCGCCCGGGTTTTGCTCGGCAGGGGCGTAGCCCTTGCCCTTGACCGTTTTCACGTGAACGATGCTACAGCCCTTTTTGGCCTTGGCCGCGCGCAACAGTTGCTCGACCGTCTGCTCGTCGTGACCGTCGGCAGGGCCGAAATAGTTGAAGTCCATAGACTCAAAATAGTTGTTGCTGTAGAGCACCTTTTTGACGCCCTTTTTGATCTTGCTCAGCCCGCTCTTGACGGGCTCGCCGACCAGGGGAATGTGCGACAGCGTCTTATCCAGTGCCGATTTGGTGCTATGATAACCGCGCGAGGTGCGCAATCTGGTGAGCAGGCGGGCAAAGCGTCCCTCGTTTTTGGAGATGGACATTTCGTTCTCGTTGAGAATGACGATCAGCCGCAGATCGCTTTCGCAGTTGTTCAGCGCTTCGTGGATCATGCCGCCCGTCAAAGCCCCGTCGCCCAGCACGACGACGGTATAGGCGTCCGAGCCGCTCAGCTTGGCCGCGCGCGCCAGTCCCAGTGCCGCCGACAGCGAGGTCGAGGCGTGTCCCGTGCCAAAGGCGTCGTATTTGCTCTCATCCCGTTTGGGAAAGCCCGAAAGACCGCCCGGCGCACGAAGCGTCGAAAACGCGTCGGCGCGTCCCGTCAGCAGCTTATGAACGTAGCATTGATGTCCCACGTCAAAAATGATATGATCAACCGGGGCGTGGAACACACGGTGGATGGCGACCGTCAGCTCGACCACGCCAAGATTGGAGGCCAGATGTCCGCCGCCGCGCACGGTCTGGTCGATCAGCACGCGACGCAGCTTTTTGCACAGCGTCGGGATATCCTTGGCGGCCATAGATCTGACGTCCTCGGGCGACCGAACGTTAAGGTAAGCCCCGATATCCGTCGGCATCGGCATATTCGTTTGTTGCTCGCTCAATTCGGTCACCTCCCTTTTTTTGCTCTTATTAGTGTATCATATTTCGCGTCAAAAATCAAGTATGCGGTACGGGAAAGTTTTATGATAGCAAAATTTTGTGTTTTTTTGTTGACGCATTGTGAATTTTTGCGACTTACCCTTGCGCATGAGAAAATTTTGGTGTATAATAAAATGTATTTTTATTGTCATACGGAGGATGTCATGGAACAGATCTATACCATACCCGTCAATGAAGCGTTTGAAGCCTCGCGCGACGACGCAAGCTGCGGCTGCCCCATGTGCGCGCTTTACAACAAACTGGAAAACGACGAGCTGGAGCTGATCCTCGGAGCATCCATGATGGAACCCGATATTCGCATCAAAACAAATGAAAGCGGCTTTTGTCGGACACACTACGATATGATGCTTGCCCGCCAGAACCGTCTTGGCATGGCGCTGACGCTGGAGAGCCATCTGGCCGAGCTGCGCAAGGACATCACCGAGGGCAATCTGCCCCTCATTCCCGCACGCGGCGACAAGCCTGCCAAGCGCATCAATGCTTTGGAGAACAGCTGCTATATCTGCCGCCGCATCGAATACAACTACGCGCGCATGGTGGAAACGGTCGTGCTGCTTTGGGACACCGACGAGGATTTTCCCGCCAAGCTCAAGGCACAGCCCTATTTCTGTCTGCCTCACTACCGCCGTCTGCTCGAATGCGCCCAGCACCGCCTGAACAAGAAAAAGCAAGCCGAGTTTGCCTCAGTCTGCGCGGGCGTGGTGCTTCCCTACTTTGACAAACTGCAAAACGACGTCAGTTGGTTCTGCAAAAAATTTGATTACCGCTACGACGAGGAGCCGTGGTACGACTCCAAGGATGCCATCGAGCGCGCGATCCGTTTTCTGCGCTCCGATCTGCATAAAAACGTTCAGAAAAAAAGATAATCATTCAGAGGTTTATTATGATCGACTTGCTCGAATTGCATAAGCATTTTATTCTGACCCATCTGCGAGAGGGCGACGTAGCCGTCGACTTCACCATGGGCAACGGACACGACACCGCCTTTCTCTCCCGCACCGTCGGCGAGAGCGGCCACGTCTACGCCTTTGACATTCAGGCACAGGCCGTCGAATCCACCGCAAAAAACTTGAAGGAATGGGGCTGCCCCGAAAACTACACCCTCATTCACGCCTCGCACCATCTGGTCAAGGACTACGTCAAGGAGCCCATCCGCGCGGGCATGTTCAACCTCGGCTATCTGCCGGGCGGCGACAAGCGCATCACGACCATGCGAGAGACCACCATGCCTGCCATTGAGGCGGCCATTGACCTGCTCGGCCCTGACGGTATTCTCAACATTGCCGTCTATCCCGGTCACGAGGAAGGCGAAGCCGAGGGCAAGATGATCTGCGATTATCTTTCGGGCATCTCCCGTCACAAGGTGTGCGCGACGCTGGTCAAGATCATCAACTCGCCCACCTCTCCCTTTTTCATCATGGTGGAAACCAAGCCAAAAAAAGCCTGACGCGTCCCATTTTTGAAATAAAGAAAGGTTACTTCCTTTATCATGCGACAAGCCAAACAAA
This sequence comes from Oscillospiraceae bacterium, assembly GCA_015064805.1. Classification (GTDB taxonomy): domain Bacteria; phylum Bacillota; class Clostridia; order Oscillospirales; family CAG-272; genus SIG644. Next base: position 113,769 of record SVRN01000001.1, on the reverse strand, counting down.
TCATCCCCATGCTGCTGATCATCTGCCTGCTTTCCTGCGCGCTGTATCTGGTCAGCATCAACGGTCCGCTCTATCAGCCCGACCACCCCCCCGTGCAAGAGGGTCCCGCGGACGATCCGACAACGCCGCCCGAGGACAACCCGCCGGTAGACAATCCGCCCGTAGATAACCCACCCGAGGATAATCCCCCGGTTGATAATCCCCCCGTGGACAACCCGCCCGTGGACAATCCTCCTGTGGATAACCCACCCGTAGTTGATCCGCCCGTCGTCAAGCCCGATCCTCCCGTGATCGATCGCGACTACGATTATTCCTGCGACGTGTCGCTGTATCTGCCCGCCATCTCGACGGTCTACAGCAAAAAAACGGACATTCTGCTGGTCAACAAATACCGTCCGCTCGGAGAGTATTACGTTCCGACCAATCTGGTCAACCTGAATAAAGAGGATTCGCTCTGGGGGCATAGCTATCAGCTGGATAACACTGCCGCGCTGGCGCTTCACGCCATGCTCATGTGTATGAGAGCCGACGGCATCACCGACACCTACGTCACCAGCGCCTACCGCTCCTACGATTATCAGGTCATGACGCACAATCACTATATTCAAAAGGAACGCTCGGGTATCTCGCCCGAAGCCTACGCCTTCTTCGGCAAGGATTATATCACGAGATTCTATACTTCCAAGGGCATCACCAAGCTGTCGCTTGAGGACGCGCAATCCGTCGTGCTGTCCTACTCTGCCGCCCCCGGCAAGAGTGAGCATCAAAGCGGCCTTTGCGTCGACTTTATGACGACGGGCATGAGCGCGCTGACCAACGAGCAATTTGAGCCGACGGCCGCCTTTAAGTGGCTGCAGAAAAACGCCTGCCAGTTTGGCTTTATTCTGCGCTATCCCGAGGACAAGGTCAACGTCACGGGCTACTCCTACGAGTCCTGGCACTACCGCTTCGTCGGCAAGGATGCCGCCATTGCCATCACCGAGCAAGGCATTACGCTGGAAGAATATTTAGCAGTTGGATAAGATTAAAGGACACGCGCCGCGGCGCGTGTCCTTGTTTTATTTGAATATGACGTTTTCCTCACCCAACAAGCGAATAAACTCGCTCATCAGATAATCCGTCAGCGCAACGCCGCCGCGCAGAGCGCGATAGGTCTTGCTCTCGCCGTCGTAGAAGACGACGGGAACGCTGCCGGGGAAAATCTCAACCAGATTGAGCGCCTTGCTGTAGAGGCGTCCGCGGCTGTCGGGCAGACGCAGATACAGCTTGCCCGCCCTGCCCTGCACGCTCTCGCGCGGCTTTTGGGGCTCGGAGGTTACAGCAACCTTGGGCTCGGTCTTGCCCTCGGGTGCGGTGGGCTTGGGTATCGGCTGTGCGGGGGCGTCGCCGTAGGCTTCGTTATCCACGAGCAACAGCATATTGTCAACGAGAATCTTCGGGTCCTCGTTTTCGCGGCAGGAAACGGTGCCTCGCACGCAAACGGCCGCATCGGGGCGGACACAGCCGCCGTAGCTGGCAAACACCTTGGGGAATGCCAGACATTCGATCTCGGCGTAGCGATCCTCCAGGGTAAAGAAGACCATTCGCTCCTCGCTCCGCGTCGTTTTGAGGGTGACGTGATTGATGATGCCAGCGATGCTCACACGCGTCCGCTCGGCCACGGTAAACTCACCGTTTTCATCCTGCTCAAGCAGACCCGAGATCTCCTGAACGGCCAGCGCGCGCACGTGATTTTGGTAGCTGTCGAGCATATGACCCGAGAAGTACATGCCTGACGCTTCCTTCTCCTGCATCAGCTTTTCCTTCATGGAAAAGTCGGGCAGGTCGGGATAGTCGTAGCCCGAAACGCTCGCGCTCTGCTCGGTCTGCACGGCCATGGAGAACATATCCATCTGACCGTCCAGATTGCGACGCGAGCGATCCTGCGATAGATCCATGATCTTTTCGTACGAGGTCAGCATCTGTCGACGGTTGATACCGCCAAGGCCGTCAAACGCGCCTGCCTTGATCAGGGCTTCCAGCTGTCGTTTATTAAGCTCTCTGCCCGCCATGCGGGAGATAAAATCATCCAGCGAGGTAAATAAACCACCGCTTTCGCGTTCGCGCACGACGGCGTCGATGAACGATCCGCCGATGTTTTTGAGCGCCTGCAGACCAAAACGGATACCCTCACGCTTGCTGTCAGCGTGGAAGCGAGCAAAGCTTCCGTTGATATCGGGCGGAAAAACGGCAATGCCGCGATGGTGACATTCGGCAATATACTCGCCCGTTTTGGGAATGTTGCCCAGCACGCTGGTGAGCAGCGCCGCCATGTACTCACGGGGATGATGCGCCTTGAGATAAGCGGTACGGTAGGAGATCAGCGCGTAGGACGCGGCGTGCGACTTATTGAAGGCGTAATTGGCAAAGTCGGACATGTCGTCGAACAGCTCGTTTGCGATCTGTCTCGCAATGCCGTTTTTCTCAGCACCTGCAAGGAAATCCTCGCGCTCGGCCTCCAGCACGTCCGCCTTTTTCTTGGACATGGCCCGACGAACGATATCGGCGTGTCCAAACGAATACCCCGCTACGGTGCGGAAGATATTCATGACCTGCTCCTGGTAAACCACGCATCCGTAGGTAGATGCCAGAATGGGCTGCAGCTCGGGCGTAGCGTAGGTAATCTTTTCGGGGTGCTTGCTGTTTTCAATATAGGTGGGGATGGAATCCATCGGCCCGGGACGGTACAGCGCGATGGCCGCCTGCACGTCGTCAAGCGTGCGGGGGCGCAGCTCCGTCAGCATCTGGCGCATGCCGCCCGATTCCAGCTGAAAGACACCGCCCGTGTCCCCGCGCGAGATCAGCGCGTAGGTCGCGGCATCGTCCAGCGGAATATTTTCCAGCACGAACGAGGGATCGCTCTCGCGGATCTGCTCCTCAGCGTCGTGGCAGATGGTCAGGTAACGCAGGCCGAGGAAATCGAACTTGAGCAGTCCCAGCCCTGCGATGGTATCCATATCGTACTGGCTGATGACCGCATCGTTGCTGACGGCCAACGGCACGAAATCGTAGAGCGGCTGCTCGGTGATAAGAATGCCTGCGGCGTGCACCGACATATTACGGGGCATTCCCTCAAGCGCCATGGCCGTATCGACAAGACGACGCACCTCAGCCGATTCGGCGTACATTGCCTTCAGGTCGGGCAAGCGAAGCGCCTTTTCAATGGTGATGCCCAGCTCCTGCGGCACGGCACGTGCCACGGGATCGACCGTGCTGTACGGTAGCCCCAGTGCACGGCCTACGTCACGGATGGCCGCGCGTGCGGCAAGCGTACCGAAGGTGATGATCTGGCTGACGTGATCGGCACCGTATTTGTCGATAACGTAGTCAATGACCTCTCCACGGCGGTTGTAGCAAAAGTCCATATCGATATCCGGCATACTGACTCGCTCGGGATTGAGGAAGCGCTCGAACAGCAGATCAAAGGCGATCGAGTCAACGTCGGTAATGCCCAGCAAAAAGGCGACCAGACTGCCCGCGCCCGAGCCACGCCCGGGACCGACGGGAATGCCGCGGCTCTTGGCAAAATTAACGTAATCGGCCACGATCAAAAAATAGTCGGCGTAGCCCATCGACTCAATGACGGACAGCTCGTATTCCATTCGGGCACGGTATTCCTCCTCGGGATGCACCTTGCCGCTGCTGCCGTAGCCCAGCATGCCCCTCGCACGGCGGTGGGCGAGACCCTCTTCGGTCAGGCGGCGCAGATATTCGGGCGAGGAAAGACCGTCAGGACAAGGAAAATGCGGCAGGTGTACTGCGTCAAAATCCAACGTCAGATCGCATTTTTCAGCGATGCGCACCGTGTTTTCCAGCGCCTCGGGATAGGCGGAAAACAGCCGTGCCATTTCCTCGGTCGATTTATAATAGAACTCGTCCGTCTCAAAGCCGAGCGGACGGCCCTCCTCGATGGTCGTGTTGGTCTGAATGCAGGTGAGAATTGCCTGCGTTGCCGCATCCTCGCGGCGCAGATAGTGGCAGTCGTTGGTGGCAACGAGAGGCAGATCGCACTCCTTAGCTAACTGCACCAGCTGTGGCAGAATCTGCCGCTGATCGACAAGACCGTGATTTTGAATTTCGATATAATAGTCTCCGGGGGCAAACAGCGCCGCCTGCTCACGTGCGACTCGCTTGGCCTCCTCGTAGTTGCCTGCAAGCAACAGCTGGGGAATGCGTCCGGCAAGGCAACCCGACAGCGCGATCAGCCCCTCGCTATGCGAGGCAAGCAGCTCCATATCAATGCGGGGCTTGCTGTAAAATCCCTCGGTAAAGCCGCGGGATACCAGATACATCAAATTACGATAACCCGTCGCATTCTTACAAAGCAAAACCAGATGGTAGCCCGTGCGCACACCGCGCGTCGCGCTTTTGTTGAAGCGAGAGCCGGGGGCGACGTATACCTCACAGCCGATGATGGGCTTGACTCCCTCCTTCAAGCAGGCCTTGTAAAAGGCAATGGCACCGTACATCACACCGTGGTCGGTCAGGGCAACGGCGCGATGTCCGCACGATTTCGCGCGCGAAGCAAGGTCGGCGATGCGGCAAGCACCGTCGAGAAGGCTGTATTCGCTATGCACGTGAAGATGTACGAACTCTTGCATGATGTCCTCCGTTTTAACTTTCGTTTTGCAGCTCCTGTGCCAGCTGGATCATCTTTTTCAGTCGATGGTTCAATCCCGATTTGGTAATGGGGGGATTGTGAAGAAGTGCCAGCTCAGAGAGGGTGGAATCGGGATTTTGCAGGCGAAGCTCGGCCGTTTCGCGCAAGGCCTCGGGAAGCTTGTCCCATTCCCTGCTTGCGCGCAGCACCTCGATCGCGGCAATATGCTCGCTCGCGGCACAGACAGCCTTTTGGATATTTTGCGCCACGCAATTGGTCGCGCGGTTTTCGTTGTTGCGGATGTCTCGTTCAATTTTGGCGTTGATGATGGCAAACAGCGTACGATTGGCGTGGAGATAAGAAAGAAGATCCTCCATTACCGTACTGTTTTTATAGTACAGATGGATTCCGTTCTTTCGTCTGATGGTACGTGGCAATGCACCAATCTCCGCGAGCACCTCAGACAGCCGTCGCGCCGTCGCGCCGTCACGGCAGGAAAACTCCATATGCCACGCCTTGGCAGGGGCGGTTATGCTTCCCGCCGTGATGAAGGCACCGCGCAGAAAATAGCGGGTACACGCCTCACAGTCGAAGCCAAGCAAGCGCGAAAGAGGCAGGTCGGACATATCCGCCCGCTGAAATTGGGCGTTTGTCGCACGGCTGACCAGCTCCAGCGCCAGATACTCTTTGCCCACGTGGCAAAACGGCGTTGCTTGCACCGACGTATGCAATTGCTTTTCGAGAAAAGCCGCAATCTGCTTCCCCAATTCTTCGCCGGGGATATTCAGACGGAACACACCGTCCTGCGCCTCGGCGCAAAACAGCAGCCCCTGAGCCAGCGCCCGTCGGCAGCAGGGCTTTTTGGGTGGATCCTCTTCCCAGAATTCTATTTTACACTCTTGCGAAAAAGACATGATCGTTCTCCGTTTTTTTATTTTGCCAGATGTGCCGTCAGGATCTGCACCTCGCTCTCAAGCTCAATCCCGTGATCACGCAGAACCGTCGCGCGCACGTGCTCGATCAGCCGACGCACGTCAAGTGCCGTCGCGCCGCCTGCATTGATAATAAATCCTGCGTGCTTGGGCGAGACTATCGCTCCGCCGATGCGGTATCCCTTCAGGCCGCTTTGCTCGATCAGCTGTCCCGCAAACGCGCCCTCAGGGCGCTTGAAGGTACTGCCCGCGCTGGGGTATTCCAGCGGTTGCTTATCGCGGCGGCGTTGCATATAGTCCTGCATACGCGCCTCGATCGCCTCGGGGTCGTCCTGCGTCAAGGCCATCGTCGCGCTCAGAACCGTCCATTCGGGATGGGGTTGCAGAATGCTGTGGCGATAGGAAAATTCCATCTGCTCGCCGCTCATCGTGACGATCTCGTCGCGATCGGTGTCATACAGACGAACCGAACGAACGACCTGCGACATCTCACCGCCGTATGCGCCTGCATTCATATAAATCGCACCGCCCAGCGTTCCCGGAATACCGTGAGCAAATTCAAGTCCCGAGAGCGCCGCCTGCCTTGCCGCGCGGGCAAGTTCGGCAAGCGTTGCGCCGCACGCGGCGGTCACAAGAGAGTCTTCGATTTTGATATCGCGAGCAGCGCAGGTGCGAATGGCAACGCCCTCGACGCCCTCGTCGGGAAACAGCACGTTGCTTCCCCGCCCCAAGACGAGCGAGAACACACCGCTTTTCTTGACGGCGCGCAATGCAGCCACCAAAGCCTCCTCATCGGGCGGTTCGATCATAAGCGTGATCGGCCCACCGATATGAAAGGTCGTATACGGCGCCAGCGCCACGTCGCGGTGCACGGGAATGCCAAGGGTATTCAGTTGGTTTTCCAGTTGTTGTAATGCCAGCATATCGGCCTCCCGTTCACAGTTCTTCTTACAGCAGTATATCCAAAAGCTCACGCAAATGTGAGATGGTATAGGTCAGATTCAGCCCTCTTGCCTGCGCGGCACCGCGATTTTGCTCGTCGGGACACAGCCAGCAGGTGTCACAGCCCCAGCGAACACCGCCCGCCATATCCGAGCTGAGCGAGTCGCCGATGACAAGGGCGTGCGCGGGATCAAGGTCGGGAAGGGCCGCCACGACTGCGTCAAAATACGCCTGCGCGGGCTTGTTATGGCCAATATCCTCTGAAATGAAGGCGTCCTTGAACAACGGGAACAACGGCGAGGGGTCAAAGCGACCGTGCTGCACGCTTGCGTTGCCGTTGGTGATGGCAATCAGCGTATAATGCTTGGCCAACTCGCGGCACACCTCCAGCGCACCGTCCATCAGAAAGCTCTTGTGCGTCAGATGCTTGACGTAACTTTCGGCAAACGCCACGGGGTCCATGGGAGAGAGCCCGCAGGTCTCGCCCAGCACCTTGAAGCGGTGCCAGACCAGCGTTTCTCGGTCCATCTCACCCTTCTCCAGCATTTCCCAATGTGCGTCGTTGATCAAGGCGTATTTGGCGATTATTTCATCGTCTGCGGCAAAGCCGTGCTCGACCAGCGCGTCCGCCATGGCGTCGTGCTCGGAGCGGTCAAAATCCAAGAGCGTATTGTCCACGTCAAACAAAAGATAGGTATATTTTTTCATTATCACTGATTCTCCTTCATTTGGCGCACCGCACAGTACGCCCATTGTATTTATTGTACCATAGACCAATCGAAATTGCAAGGGCGTTTTCAACTTTCCCCTCTCCCACTTTTTTCTGTAAATTCTCGGAAAAATACGACAACCACTTTCTTTTTTTGATGATCCGTGATATAATGGTATGAATGTAACCGAAAGGAGTGTTAGTGATGACGGAGCTGATCCCCTCGCTGTTCGTCCCCGTGATCCTCGGCGGCGACCGCGAAGCCATACGCGCGGCCAAGCGCCTGTTCTGGCGCTACGGCATGGCCACCCATCTGTTCGGCGACCGCCTGCCGCTGTATTGCCGCCTGACACCCTGGATCGTTTGCCATGCATTGCCGCAGGAACTGTCAAGCGAGTTTTTCGCCATGGCGCTGTACGACTTTGCCGTGGAAGCCCAGGAATGCGACCGTCAACCACTCTTGATCATATGCAACGATCTGCCCTTTTCCAAGGAGGAGCTTGCGTTGCTTGAGTCCTGCTATCTGATCTGCCGCGAGGACGAGCTTGCCGCGCGCCTCACGCCCGACCAACACTTGCCCGAAGGAGGAAAACCGATATGAGCCACACACACCTCAGCGCTCGTCAGCTGCTCGCCGCGCTTCCCTGCCGTCCGCGCACCGTGACAGGCAATGGTGCTGCCGCCGACGTTGCCCTGCGCGCCCTTTGCTGTGACTCCCGTCGGGCGGGCGAGGGCTCTCTGTTCGTCTGCATTCGCGGTGCTTTGAGCGACGGACATCGCTATATTCTCTCGGCTTACGAGACGGGCTGCCGCTGTTTTCTCGTCGAGCAGCTGCCCGATGCCCCCCTGCCGCCCGATGCTTACGTATTTTTATCCGACAACACCCGCCGCGATCTGGCCCATCTTGCCGCCGCCTTTTACGGGTATCCCGCCCGTGAGATGACGATCGTGGGCATCACGGGCACCAAGGGCAAGACCACCACCGCCATGCTGTGTCATCATATCGCGACCAAGGCAGGTATTCCGTCGGGCTATATCGGCACCTGCGGCGTGCGCTACGGCGAGGTCAATAAAAAAACGAACAACACCACCCCGGGGCCGCTGGAGCTGCAGCAATATCTGTTTGAAATGAAGCAAGCTGGCGTACAGGCCGTCTTTTTGGAGGTATCCTCCCAAGCCGTCTGGCAGTATCGCGTCGAGGGAATTCCCTTCACCGCCGTTGCCATGACCAATCTGACGCCGGACCATATCGGCACGCACGAGCATCCTGATTTCGACCATTATATGGCCTGCAAGCGCCGCCTTCTGACCGATTTCGGCGCGCCCGTCGTCCTGCTCAACGCCGACGATTCGCTGGTCGATCGTATGGGAGATGCGCTGACAGCCACCGTGCTGCGTTGCGGCATCCGCCATGCGGCAGATCTGCGCGCGGCCGATCTTTGCCATCACACCCAAAACGGTCTGCCGGGCATCGCTTTTATTTACCAAAACGCCGACGGCAACACCCCCGTTTTTCTCCCCTTACCCGGTGAGCATAACGTATTCAACGCCCTGTTCGCGCTGGCCATTACGGGCACGCTTGGTATCAAAACCGAGGCTGCCGTCGCCGCGCTGGCTGACGCCAGCATCCCGGGGCGCTTTGAAATGATCCGCGCCAAAGATGCGCTGGTCGTCATTGACTACGCCCACAACGGTGCCGCTCTGCGTGCCGCGCTGAATACCCTGCGGACCTACGCCCCCCGCCGATTGTTGTGTCTGGTCGGCTCGGTCGGTGAGCGGACGCAATGCCGTCGCGCCGAGTTAGGCTCCGCCGCAAGCGATCTGGCCGATTTTACTTATCTGACGGCCGACGATCCCGGTCTTGAAAACGCCGTTGATATCTGCCGCGAGATGGCCGCCGCCTTCGCGGACGACAGCCGCTACCGCATCATTCCCGATCGCGCCGAGGCCATCTGCGCGGCGCTGGACGAGCTGTGCGCGGGCGATATTCTCCTGCTCGCAGGCAAGGGCGACGAGCAAGTCCAAAAGATCGGCGGCAAGAGCCTACCGCACAGCGACCGCGCGGTGGTGGAGGCGTACGCCGCGGCAATTTCAACGCCTGTTTGAGGCAAAAGCATCCGATTCTCGCATTCCGAGAGTGATTCGCACTCTACGGGGTGGCAAATCGTCCGTCGCAATGGTAGAATGAGTGCGTAACAGATGCCCCGCACGGCATCGCGAAAGGAGCAATCATCTATGGAAAAGAAAACCATCGGCGCATTCATCTCGGCCTTGCGCCGTGCCAACGGCATGACACAGCGCGAGCTGGGCGAGCGTCTATTCGTATCGGATAAGACGGTCAGCCGTTGGGAGCGGGACGAATGCACGCCTGACTTGTCGCTCATCCCCGAAATCGCTGATATTTTCAGTGTAACGGCCGACGAGCTGTTGCGCGGCGAACGAAAGACGTCCTCCCCCGCCCTGCAAGGAAATGATACGCCGTCTGATGCAGACGCACCTAAAAAAGACGCCCGAAGCGAGCGCCAGTTCAAGCTCTTGCTCGACCGTCGCATGACCAAATACAAAAATCTCTCGCTGATCTCTACGGGCATCGGCATCCTTGGCGTTATCGTTGCCGCCATCATCAATCTTGGTGCGCTTCGTGCCTATATAGCCTTTTGCTTATCCCTTGTTTTTCTGCTTGCCGCCACGGTATGCCAGATCTGTTTTTTGATGACCTTCCGTATGCGACAGAATGAAGAGGATGAGACAGACGATCGCCGCGCGATCGTTGCCGCTTTCAACGAAAAAACGCTGCTCACTGCCAAAAACGTGTTCTGGCTGCTCTTGGAGCTACTCGCCTTTTGCCTGCCGCTGACAACGGTAGGGGACGCTTACTTTGGTCTGACCTTTGGCTCGTGGCTGCTCTTTGGACTTGCCTGCGCCGCTATCGCGTTCATTCTGCTTCACAGCGTCTACGAGCTTGGCCTGCGCCGCCTGCTCATCCGCAAGGGCCTACTGCCTGACTCCGACGCATTTCCCGCCCAGCGCCGTTTGCTTGGCCGCTCGCTGTGTCTGCTGGTGGCCGTCGGTATCGTCTCCCTCATTGGCGTTGGCATCGTGCAATCCCTGTATTCCACCGCGTTCGTGCGGCCCTATGTGTTTGAAACCAAAGAAGAATTCATCGAATTCATGGCCATCCGCGACTCGCGCGATGAATACTACACATGGAATGAGGACGGCAACATCTTCGTCAACGTCGATTCCGTTCCCGTTGAGCCAAGCGACACCATTCTCGGCAGCGGAAAGGACGAACCCATCGACGAGGATTTCACCTACGACGAATCCCTGCGTGAGTATATCTACGACAAGGACGGTAACGCGCTGTTCAGCTATATCAATCGTCGACAGAGCGCCAGGATCGAGCTGTCCGACACACCCGACCGTTTTCCCATTCGGGTCTATACGCAAGCATTGATTCGCCAAGGCTCTGCCATTAACGACGCGATCTGCACGGCAATCCCCCTCGCCTACGGCATTTTCGGTGCGATACTGGTCGCCGTGTACGTCAAAAAGCGCATGAAACTCAAATCAAGCAAATAGACGTCAAAATGGGCTGATGCACATGCATCAGCCCATTTCTCTTTGCGGTATCAGTGATTAGCGCTCTCCCAGTCAGCAAGAAATCTTTCGATGCCCTTGTCGGTCAGAGGATGCTTGGTCATGTCAAGCAGCACCTTGTAGGGGACGGTGGCAATGTCGCAGCCCGCCTCGGCCGCCTCGATGACGTGAAAGGGGTTGCGCGTCGAGGCCGCGATGATCTGGGTGCTGATATTCTGCTTGCGGAAGATCGCAGAGATCTTATCCAAAAGGTCGATGCCACAAAAACCAATATCGTCAAGACGCCCGACGAAGGGGCTGACGTAGGTAGCGCCTGCCGCGGCCGCCAAAATTGCCTGACCGGGCGTGAAGATCAACGTGACGTTGGTCTTCATTCCAAGAGCTGTCAGTTCACGAACAGCCTTAAGCCCCTCGGCGCACATCGGAATTTTAATAACAAGGTTGGGATTACCGATTTTTTCGTACAGCTCGCGCGCCTCTGCGACCATACCCTCGGCCTCAAGAGAAATAACCTCGGCGCTGATAGGGCCGTCTACGATGGCGCTGATCTCTTTGATCGTTTCAACGAAATCGCGCCCCTCCTTGGCAATCAGGGTGGGATTCGTGGTAACTCCTGCCACGACGCCCATGGCAACGGCCTTGCGAATTTCCTCTACGTTAGCGGTATCAATAAAAAATTTCATGTCTTTTGTCCTTTCTTTTGTTCAGCGGTTGACTTAGCAACTTTTTCTGTTATAATGATAACAGAAAGCGCGTTTTCGCGCAATACGTGGCGATATTTTAGACAAATAAGCACAAAAAATCAAAATTCACGCACAAAAGAGGACGATATGAGCATTTCTAAAAGACAAGAAGAAATATTGGAGCTTTTGAACGAGCATGGCTTTTTAACGGTTGATCGCCTTTCGACTCTAACCTATACCTCACCCTCCAGCGTTCGACGCGACCTGACCCATCTGCAAACCCTCTCTCTTATCAAGCGCACGCACGGCGGCGCGTCGATCTTCAACGCGATTCATCAATCCGTGCCACTCAATAGCCGTATGTCACAGAACATCAGCGAAAAGCGAAAGATCGCCAAGCAGGCAGCAGCCCTGCTTCACGACGGACAGTCCGTGATGCTTGACGGCTCATCAACCGCCGGCTTCCTTATTCCTTATATTGCCAAGCACGAGGATATGATTGTTTTTACCAACAATATGCTGACCGCCATCAACGCTATTAATTACGGCATCGCCACCCACTGCACAGGTGGCTTTTCGGTCGACCGCTCGGCCGTACTATCGGGAGCACAGGCCTACCGCGCCGTAGCCGAGATTCATCCTGACATTTTCTTTTTTTCCTCCAAAAGCCTCTCCAAAGCAGGTATCATTTCCGACCCAATCTCCGAGGAAAACTATATCCGCACGCTGATGCTCAAAAACGCAAAATACAGTGTTTTCCTCTGTGACAGTGAAAAATTCGGCACCGAGTCACTATATCAGTTAACATCTATTGATGAGATTGATGCCTGCGTATTCGACAAGCCATTCCCCGAGTTGAAGGCAAAGTGTCAAATATTCGTGTAATACGAAAACGGGCAGATGCACATGTGCATCTGCCCGCAAATTTTCTTTATCCCCTTTTGTTCAGTCGCTCGATCAGCTTGGACAGTACCGGCTCAAAGCGGACGCCGTACCAATGCTCAGGGTCGGTGACGGTATTTTCTATGGCGGCAAGGGTGAAATCAACCGCAACGGCAGCCGCACTGTGAAGCGAATGCCCACGCAGATACGCCCCCGTGAAGGCCGAGGCGTATACGTCGCCCGTGCCGTGGAACATCTGGGGAATGCGGTGGCGGCCGTAATAGTGCGCCTCTCCGTCCTTGACCGACATGGCACCGATATCGCCGGGCTCGTAGCTGACACCCGTCAGCACGACAGCGGCCGAACTGATACCGGCAAGACCGGTCAAAAGCGCGGCGATATAATCCTCGCTCTGCTCCTCCGAATACGGCAGCCCCGTCAGCATCGCCGCCTCGGTGATGTTGGGCAGGATGATATCGGCGCGCGCACAAAGACGGCGCATGGCCGCGACGTATTCGTCGTCAAAGCCGACGTACAATTTGCCGTTATCCGCCATGGCGGGATCGACGATTTTGACGCCGCCGGGGACGATGAGGGTATCCATGATGGTCTCGACCATCTCCACCTGTCTCGTTGAGCCGAGATAGCCGGTATACAGCGCGTCAAAGGTGATGCCCTCCTTTTGCCAATGGGCAAGGATGGCAGGAATATCGTCCGTCAGGTCACGGAAGGTGAAGCCGTGAAAGCCTGCCGCCGTGTGGGTGGACAGGACCGCCGATGGAAGGATCGCCGTTTCCATACCGCAGGCGGACAAAATGGGCAGTGCCACCGTCAGCGAGCATTGTCCGACGCAGGATATATCCTGCACGACCAGTATTCTTTTGTAACTATCCTTCATCATAGCGCACCTCCGTGCCGTTTGGGTTTCAATATGTGATATTATACTCTGCGACGGGAGATTTGTCAAGAGAAACAAATGACAAAGGGGGAAACCCCACTTGTGGTTTCCCCTCTTGCCTTTCGGCAATTCACCCTTTCGGGCGCTTTGTTAGCATCAAAATTTCGCTCTCTGCGGAGAGCGACCAAAGGCGCCGCCTTTGGAATCTGCAAGCTTTTTGAAAAAAGCTTGACCAAAAACGTTACATGAGGGAGTTACCCTTCCCACAGCACGACCTTTCCCTGCTCGCGTGTCTTGGCAAGGTCAATGAGCCGTTGGTTCTCACTACCGCGGAAGCGGAGCGAGATGTTTTTCTTCTCTAGCACGAACTCGCCGTCGACCAGCACGTCGATCAATGAGAGCATCTCGTCGGTGACCTCACACCGTGCGCGGCTGATCCCTGTCAGCTCGTCGTAGGTATATCCCGAGTAGCACCACACCGTCTTGCGCGGATATTCCGCTTTGAGGCGGCGCAGCAGCGGCAACAGCACGCGCTGATTATCGGGCTCCATGGGCTCGCCGCCAAGTAGCGTCAGACCGTGGATATAGGACGGTGAAAGAGAGTCAAAGATCTGCTGCTCAGTCGCCTCGGTATAGGGCTGACCGTAGGAAAAATCCCACGTTTCGGGCTGAAAGCAGCCCTTACAATGGTGGGTACAGCCCGACACGAACAGCACGGTGCGAATGCCGATGCCGTTGGCGATGTCGCAGAATTTAATGGTTCCGTAATTCATCAGAGATGCAGTACCCTTTCCTTGATCTCCTGGGTGCGTCCCTGGTTCCAATACTGCGAGCCGATGTAGCCGCAGGTGCGGCGGGCGACGTTCATTTTGGTCTGATCTTCGTTCCCACAGTTAGGGCAGCGCCAGACCAGCTTGCCGTCCTCCTTGACGATCTCAATCTCGCCCTCATAGCCGCACACGTGGCAGTAGTCGCTCTTGGTGTTCAGCTCGGCGTACATGATGTTATCGTAAATGAACTTCATGACCTCAAGAACGGCAGGGATGTTCTGCTGCATATTGGGCACCTCGACGTACGAGATCGCACCACCGGGCGAGAGCGCCTGGAACTTGGCCTCAAGCTCCAGCTTTTTGAAGGCGTCGATGGGCTCGGTCACGTGAACGTGATAGGAGTTGGTGATATAGTTTTTGTCCGTCACGCCCTCGATGAGTCCAAAGCGGCGCTGCAGGCATTTGGCAAACTTATAGGTGGTCGACTCCAACGGCGTGCCGTAGAGCGAGTAGTGAATATTCTCGGCGTTTCTCCACTTGTAGCAGGCGTCGTTGAGCTTTTGCATAATGGCAAGACCGAACGCCTCACCCTCGGGCTCGGTCAGCTTCTTGCCCGTGACCTCATATACGCACTCCCAAAGGCCGGCAAAGCCCAGCGAGATGGTCGAATAACCGCCGTGGAGCAGCTCGTCGATGGTCTCACCCTTGCGCAGACGGGAAAGCGCACCGTGCTGCCACAAAATAGGCGCGGCGTCGGACAGTGTGCCTTCCAGTCTCTCATGACGGCACTTGAGGGCGCGGTGGCACAGTTCCAGACGCTCCTCTAAAATCTCCCAGAACCTCTTTTCGCTCTTGCCGTCGCGGCAGGCCGAGCACGCGACGTCGACCAAGTTGATGGTCACGACGCCCTGGTTGAAGCGGCCGTAGTACTTGGGCTTGCCGTTCTCGTCAACGTAAGGGGTCAAGAAGCTACGGCAGCCCATGCAGGTGTAGCAGTTGCCGTTTCCGTTCTGGTCGATCTTAAGCTGAAGCATGACCTTCTCCGAGATGTAGTCAGGCACCATTCTCTTGGCGGTGCACTTGGCGGCCAGCTCGGTCAGATAGAAATACTTGGAATCCTCGTGGATGTTGTCCTCCTCCAGGACGTAGATGAGCTTGGGAAAGGCAGGGGTAACCCATACGCCAACCTCGTTCTTGGTGCCCGTGATGCGCTGCTTGAGCACCTCCTCGATGATGATGGCAAGGTCAGCCTTCTCGCGCTCATCCTTGGCCTCGTTCAGATACATAAAGACGGTAACGAAGGGGGCCTGACCGTTGGTCGTCAGCAGCGTGACCACCTGATACTGGATGGTCTGAACGCCGCGCTGGACCTCCTCGCGCACTCTTTTTTCCACCATCGCGCTGATCTGCTCCTCGGTCACGGGAATGCCCAGCTCGGCCATCTCCGCCGTGATCTGGCGGGTGATCTTTTCACGCGAGACCTGCACGAAGGGCGCCAGATGCGTCAGCGAGATGGACTGGCCGCCGTATTGGTTGGAAGCAACCTGGGCGATGATCTGGGTGGCGATGTTGCAGGCCGTCGAGAAAGAGTGAGGCTTTTCGATCATGGTGCCCGAGATGACGGTGCCGTTTTGCAGCATATCCTCCAGGTTGACCAGGTCGCAGTTGTGCATATGCTGGGCAAAATAGTCGGCGTCGTGGAAGTGGATGATACCCTCCTCGTGCGCCTTGACGATTTCCTCGGGAAGCAGAATGCGGCGGGTCAGGTCCTTTGACACCTCGCCTGCCATATAGTCACGCTGAACCGAGTTGACGGTGGGGTTCTTGTTGGCGTTCTCCTGCTTGACCTCCTCGTTGTTGCACTCGATCAGCGACAGGATCTGATTATCCGTCGTGTTGGCAACACGGGCGAGGTTACGAGTGAAGCGGTAGCGAATGTAACGCTTGGCCGTTTCGGGCGCGCCCTGCAAAATGATGTGGGTTTCGACCAGCTCCTGGATCTCCTCAACCGAGAAGGCGCGGCCGACCTCGTTGCAATGGTCCTCAATGACCAGCGAAATGTAGTCGATCTGACGCTCTGACAGCTCCGGCTTTCCTTCCGTGTCCTCGTTGGCCTTGCGGATGGCCTCTTTGATTTTGTTCCGATCGAAATTTTCTTCCGATCCGTCTCTTTTGATAATCTTCATATTGTATTTGCTCCTTTTTTCTTTGATTCGGGGCAGCGATAAAAATTGCGTTCACCATAATAGCGGCCCTCGCCGCTAAAAAACAGGCTTGTATCCTATATCATACCATATCTTGTGAAATTTTGCAATAGGTAAAACACAATATATTGAATATTTTTTATAAGTCACTTGCTTATCTTGTGGTGTTTGGTGAAAGTGCCAACTGTCAACTTACACCAAACACCTGCCGCATTTTCTTTGGGTATTTTACCGTTTTTCGCCAAAAGGTATTGAAAAACGAGGGCAAATGTGGTAAAATAAAATATCATTTATCTTTTCCCATCATCAAAAGGAGAACGTTTTTATGGAAACTGTCAGAGTTGGCCTGATTGGT
Source organism: Oscillospiraceae bacterium (assembly GCA_015064805.1). Lineage (GTDB taxonomy): Bacteria > Bacillota > Clostridia > Oscillospirales > CAG-272 > SIG644. The sequence continues at coordinate 97,155 of SVRN01000001.1, read as the reverse complement.
CTGGGTTGTCGAGGAAACGATCTGCTTCGCACCTCCCTTCTTACCCTTCCCTACGTAAAGATCACCGCCGTATGCGACCTCTACGAGGATCGCGTGCAAAAGGTGCTGGACTTTTTGTCCGATAAAGCCGAAGACGTGCGCGGCTACACCGATTACAACGAGCTGCTGGAGTCGGGATTGGTCGATGCCGTTATCATCGCTACCGCATGGGAGTCGCATCTCCCCATTTCCTGCGCCGCAATGGAAGCAGGTATCGCCGTAGGATGTGAAGTCGGCGGCGCGTATTCCGTCGACGATTGCTACCGTCTGATCGACACCTGGGAGCGCACCAAGACGCCCTATATGATGCTCGAAAACTGCAACTACAATCGCCGCGAGACTTGCCTGTTCGCTATGATCAAGGCGGGTGTTTTCGGCAAGGTCGTCGCCTGCGACGGCGGATACATGCACGACCTTCGCTACGAGGTCGCAAACGGTGAGCGCAACCGCCACTACCGTCAGCGCAACTACGTGGCTCGCTGCGCCGAGAACTATCCCACCCACGAGCTCGGCCCCATCATGCAGATGTTGGACATCAACCGCGGCAACCGCATGGTCTCCTTGACGTCAGTCGCCTCGGGGGCGTTTGGTCTGCAGACCTACATGGACGAGCATGACAAGGAAAATCCTCTGTCGCACCAGCGCATCGCTCAGGGCGACATTGTCACCACGACCATCACCTGCCTGCGCGGTGAGACCATCACCTTGCGTCTGGACACGACGCTTCCCCGCTACTATTCCCGCGGCCTGGCCGTTCACGGCACCAAGGCGCTGTACACCGAAGACAACAATACCCTTTTCATTGGCGGTGAGCACGAGGCCTACGATTTCAAGGCGCACGAGCTTTGGGGCAACTTCAAGGAATACAGTAAGGACTACCGCAACGCCGATTGGTGCGAGGCGGACGACGGCCTGATCGTCGGCGGACACGGCGGCATGGACTACTTTATGATGCGCGACTTCATGACGCGCCTGATGAAGGGTGAGTCCTTCAGAACCGACGTCTACGACGCGGCGGCCATGATGTGCATTACGCCTTTGAGCGAGGAGTCGATCGCCAAGGGCGGCGCTCCCGTGGCCATTCCCGATTTCACCAGAGGTATGTTCTTGCTTCGCAAGTAATATCTCCTACCATGCTACAGTCACCTTAAGAGCCTGATAGTGCCCTTAAGAAACCCGCAAGACCTCTTGCTCTCCATATCTGCCACTCGTGGTAGCAAAACGGCGAGCGATGCTTTCCGTAGGGCGGGAGCCTTGCGTTCGCGCGTCCGTCGAAGAAGACATTAAAAATTCAACATTAACAAAAGCAAGGAACCCTTCCGATCATTCCGGAAGGGTTCCCTTGTTTATTTGCTTGATTATTTCACTTCAAAATCCCATTCGCCCGAGCCAACGGTCACGGAAATAAATCCATTCTTGTAGCTACCCTGAGCAGCCTCACCGTTGACCGTCAGCGTTGCGCCCTCGGCCGCAGGCAGATAAACCGTTGCCTTGGTGTTGGCAGGAACGATCACGCTTGCCTTGTATGCGCCGTCACTATCTTCAAAGGAAGCGGTAATGCTGCCCTTGATGGTCGGAACGGTCAGTTCAGCCTTGGTCAGGCCCTCGGTCTGGAAGCGAACGTCAAACGCCTCGTAGCCCGCCTTGGTGGGCTTGATGCCAAAGATACCGCTCATGATCGCGTACGCAGGAGCCGCGCCCCAAGGATGGGACATCGTCATATTGGTCTTGATCTTCGAGTTCCAGCCCTCGGCCGTGATGGTAGCACCCAGCGTGTACAGCATATACGCCCAGGTGCGCACGCCCTCGGAGTCGTCCTCGTTGAGCATCAGCTTATTTGCTACGTCACCATTGCCCGAGTCGTACAGACCCTTGAGCAGGAAGAAGGAGCCGTATACGCTCATGCGAATCTCGCCCTGCTCTTCAATGGTTGCCGCCATCGCATCAGCCATTGCCTGGCTGTCATAAATACCGAATGCCAGCGCGTATGCCGTTGCATGCTGCGAGAAGTGAGTCGAGGGGGTGCCGTCGGCGTTCAGACCGTCGGCAAACGCGCCCTTGTCCGCATCGTACAGCGTGTCGATCATGGCATCCTTGATGTCCTCGGCCAGCTCGGCAAAGGTGTCGGCATCGTCCTTATGACCCATCAGCTCTGCGATCTCGGCGAGTGCCTCGTAGGTGCGGACGGCCACGGCGTTGAGCACCGTGTTGAACTTAACGCTCGTATCAAAGCCGTCACGTTCCGCCGTCGGCCAGTCGATCAGTACGGCGTCGGTAGCACTCGGTCCTTGCGAAGTGCCCGAGGTCAAAAGACTGAACTCTTCGTCGTAATGCTTGGTATAGACTCTGTCCTTGAGCACGTCGTAGTAAGCCTGGAGCGAACTGACGTCCCCCGTCGTCATGTAATCATCCATCGCAGAATGTGCAGCAAACAGATAATACTCTGCGGGCCAGGTGCGGTGAGTATACAGATACTCGGAGCTGAAACGACCGATGCTGTAATCGTTGCCAAAGGCGTAGGAGGCCAGCAGATTGATGATCAGGTCACCCTCATAGGGCAGTCTCTCGCGGGATTGCGAGTCAACGAACAGATCCTGCGTGGTCATCTTGATGGTGCGCTTCATCAAATCGTAAATATCGTTGAGAAGCGAATTGTCAGAGGTGAAATCGGAGGCATCGTCGTCAAAGGCGGCACGGATCTCCAGGCCCTTGACCATATCGGACGTGATCTCAATGGGACAGCCCGAGATCTGGATGTAGCGGTAGGTCAGCATGTCGATCGTCTCGATGGTCTGCTTACCTGCGGTCAGCTTCCAGGTTTCCTTATAGACGTTGGCGGTCAGCATCTGATACTTGACCGAGCCGTCCGAATTAAGCTGCTCGCCGTAGTAAACGTTGAGCGTAGCCGCCGCGGGAAGGTCTGCCGTAAAGCGGACACCACCGACGATCTCACCACCCAGGTCGATCACGTAGTCACCGTTCGCCAGCTTTTCCACCGTGACCTTTTCGGTGCTCTCATAGCGGCTCATGTTGTCGGTCTGGCTGGGAGCAAGTACCATATCTGCGTGAATAATTTCACCAACGAACGCACCGTTCCAAGCGGCATCGTCAAAGCCTGCCACGGCAAAGCCGTGAGGATACAGCGCGCTGTCGATATTGTTGGCGTGTGCCAGATAATAATTCGTGCCAATGGAATTGTCCTTACCGAATACTTTGTCGGCAGGCAAGGAGGTCCACTTCTCGGCATCACGAGCAGAGTTGGAAACGATCTCGCTCGTACCATCGGTGTAATACAGGGTCAGCTGGGACAGAAAGGCACGGCCGGCTGTCGTATAGTTGATGGCAGACAGGCAGTTGTCTCCCGCCTTCAAAAGCTCGGTAACGTCATACGTGTTGTAGTACAGTACGGTATCACCTTCAGGGGTCTTGCCATAGCGGGAAGGACCGACACCGATAAGCGCGCCGTTGACGTACATGTTATAAACGAACTGACGGGTAGACTCGGGAGAGGTTGCCGTCACACTCAGCACTGCTTTATCGAGCTTCGCCAGCTGATCGGCCGTCAGTCCCAGCTCGGTACGCAGGAAGACGAAGCTGTCGCTGCTCTTGTTAGAGGCAAAATCCTTTGCCGCATCGCGGTCGAGGAAGTCACCCGCACTCAGTGCCTTGGAAACGACAAGAGCGCCCTCTTTGATGGTGCACTTGCCGAAGGGATTCTGTCCAGCAGCAAAATCGGAACGATACAGAAGACCACCGTCCATGTGGTGGATCTCCATCGAGTAGAGTCGACCCGTTTCCTTGCCGCCGGTACGCACGCCGACGGTACCTTCGTCAAAGCCGTATTCCGACATATCGCGTTCGTCGACGACCACGTAATCCTCACCAACCTTGATATAGGTCGTTACGGTATCACCGTCACACTCAATCTGCGCATTCACAGTATCTCCGATACCAAAGGCTGCATTGGCAGGAATCTGAACCTGGGCAATAGAAGAATTGTTGACGAATTTGCCATCCTTGTATACGTGAGGATACAGATACGCCTTACCATTCTCAGCCTTGAACTGCCACATATAGAAGTTTTTGGCATCCTTGGCACGGATAATAAAGCCCACGGCGACCTCGTCGATCACGAATTCCAGATCCACGGTGTAATCCGTCCACTCGTCAGCCAGATCTTCCTCCCCGTTGCCTGCACCCTGCGCATTACCGGCCCAGATGCCCTCGCTGCCTGCCCATGCGTTGCCGACAGCCGTCGTGAAGGGCTGGGGATCGGAAGTAGCGCTATCACCGGCGGCATCACAGGTCGTTACGCTCCAATAGTACAGCGTATTGTCCGACAGCTTGCTTGCCAGTCTGGGGAAGCTGACCGCGGTGCTCTGTGCCGATTGCACAAGGCCGCTGTCAAATACGTATTTTTCAGCCTGCAGATCAGCCGCGCTGGCAGCGATCACAACGCGATAAGCGGTCTGCTTTTCGTTCGGATCGGGGTCGTTCATGACCCAGGAAAAGCGCAGGTCGCTCTTGTCCACGCCGAAGGGCTCGGACAGCAGATTGATGCGCAGATCGCTCGGCTTATCCACACTTGCCGTCTCACCATCTACGGGAGGCTTGGGATCGTCCACGGGGGGATCTTGGGTTGGATCGTTTGTGGGGTCCTTGCGACAGCCGACCGCCAGCACCATCAAAAGCGCCAGCATCAGGCACATCGCCCGACGAAGATAGTAAAACTTAGTTTTCATACTTACGTTCTCCTTTGAGAATATTGATAACTTCATTATATCATAGCTTTTATGGTTTGTAAAGCCAAAAAAGAGAAGAAAACCGCCTTTTTTCTTCGTTTCTTTGGCCGCTGTGGCATCCATTTCAGAAAAATTCTTGTATTTTCGACAAAGCCTTGATTTTCGTCGAAATTTCATGTATAATATTGCAGAATGTTAATGAAAAAGGATACACATATGGACGTAAATTATAAAGATCCAAAGCGGTACAAAACCGCCAAATATCCCATTCGTCAGCCCTGGTATCTGACATGGCTGATCTGGATCTTATCCAAAATCGTGCTCGCGCTCAAGCCGCACAAGGTCGAGAAGATCGGCATGGAGGGACTCAAGCCCCCCTATATGATCCTATCGAATCATATGTCCTTCGTCGATTTCGAGCTGGTCGCGCTGGGAACGCATCCCCATAAGGTCAACAACGTCGTCAACATCGACGGCTTTTATCAGCGCCCCTGGCTACTTGAATGGATCGGCGCTATCTGCACCCGCAAGTTCACGACCGACCTGCACCTGGTCAAGTCCATCCGCAAGGTGCTCCAGCGCGGCGATATTCTTTGTATGTACCCCGAGGCGCGCTATTCCCCTTGCGGCACGACCTCCTATCTGCCCGACTCACTGGGCGCGCTCGTGCGCATGTGCCGCGTCCCTGTCGTCGTAACCATCCACCGCGGCAACTATCTGCACGCACCCTTCTGGAACTTCCGCAAAAAGCGCAAGGTGCCGATGCACACGACCATGAAGCTCGTCCTGACGCCCGAGCAGCTCAAGACCATGTCCACCGACGAGGTCAACGCCGTTTTGCGAAAGGCCTTTGAATATGACGATTACCGCTACCAAAAGGAAAACGGCATCCGCATCACCGAAAGTTTCCGCGCCGAGGGTATGCACAAGATCCTGTATCAATGCCCCCATTGCATGAGCGAGACGGGCATGGCCTCCGAGGGTGTTGAAATTTTCTGCCGCGACTGTGGCAAGCGCTGGACCTTAAACGAGGACGGTACGCTGAAGGCCAACGAGGGAAAGACCGAATTTTCACACGTCCCCGACTGGTTCGCGTGGGAGCGCGAGCAGGTGCGGGAGGAAATCGAGCGCGGCGACTATCGCTTTGAGGATGAAGTCGACGTACACTCCCTGCCCCGTTGTTGGAAATTCGAGCCGCTGGGCAAGGCGACCTTGACACACGACCCCGAGAACGGATTTGTCCTTGAAGGCCACTACCGTGGGCAGGACTACCGCATCCAGCGCGAGCCGTTGCAAATCAATTCCCTTCACGTCGAATACGACTTCCCCCATATCAAGCCCTTGGATTGCGTGGATATCTCCACCGAAAACGACTCCTTCTACTGCTTCCCGACCAAACAAAACGTGGTCACTAAGCTGGCTTTTTCCACCGAGATCATTTATCAGCGCAAGGAAAATGAAGCAAAGCAGAAAAGAGCGGCGAGGGGATAACAAAAAGATCACGGCAAATTGCCGTGATCTTTTTGTTTCAGAACCCGCATTGCTCTTCAAATTCACGCAGGCCCTGCACGTAGCCCGCTCTATCGACGGGAAAGGCCAGACCGTGACCCGCGCCCTTGATGGTGACCATCTTCTTTTGCGATACGCAAGCCTCGTGCAGCTTGACGCTCATGTCGTAAGGCACAAAGGCGTCCGTATCGCCGTGGATGAAGACGATGGGCACGCGCGCCTTTTGCACCGCCTCCATGGGCGAGGTTTCCTCAACGTCAAAGCCGCCGTACAGGCGTCCGCCCAGGCGGATAAGAGGGTAGATCGGGAAAAGAGGCAGTTTCAAATCCTTGACGACCTTTTTGATGATGTCCTTGGCGGAGGTATAGCCACAATCGGCCATGACGCAGACAACGTTTTCGGGCAATTCCTCGCCTGCCGCCAGCATGACAGTCGCCGCGCCCATGGACACGCCGCCGATGACGATCTTGCGATCCTTGCCGAAGCGCTTCGTGGCGTAGTCGATCCAGGACAAGCAGTCGTATCTCTCGCGGATGCCGAAGGTGATGACGTGACCGTCGCTCTTACCGCCCGCCCGCTGGTCGATGATGATGGCACTACGGCCAAGGGCAAAGCAACGCTCAATGCCGCCGCAAAGGTCGCGCTCGGCGTTGCCGCGGTAGCCGTGGAACAACAGCTCCACCGTTGCATCGGGCGCGCATTCGTAGTATGTACCGCGCAACGTCAATCCGTCGTAGGATTTGATCTCAATGTCCTCGTGCGGCATCTCGCGGATCTGCTTGGTCCAGCCGATCATGTCCTCGCGAAACGCCTCGTAGATCTTTCCGGGCGGGATCTCGTATTCATCCGGGCCGAGGACCTTTCTCTTGCCCGAATAGAAAACCATAATAAAGCAGACGAGCGCCGCCAGCAAAACCAGAACGATCAGCGCGGCGAGAACGATCGAAACGATAATCAAAGGGTGCATACGATGCCTCCGTACTTCACTTGGATGATACTATTATAACACTCTCTCCCCTTTCCGTCAATCGCCACTTTGCATTTTCGAAAAAAATCCCGTGTGCCAATATCATACAGTTCAAGTATTATATACTTATTATAATAACTTGTAAAAGTATTGACTTTTGTGTCGAAATATGTTATAAAAGAAACTGGTATTTTTTACGCCGCGCAAAGCGGCAGACAGCAATGACAAAAGGAGTATTTATCATGGATAAGTTCGTTATTTTAGCCGATATTACCTGCGATCTCACGAAGGAAATACGCGAGTTCGTCGGCATGCAGGATTATATTAAGGGACACGTCAGCATCACCGAGGACGGAGAGACCAAGGATTATCAAACCGACCTGGATTGGCAGGCCCTCACGCGCGAAACCTTTTACGGAGTGCTGGATAAAAAGAACGTCAAGGTCGTGTCCGCCCCTCCGAATCTTGACGAGTATATGGACGCTTTTACCAAATACGTCGAGCAGGGCTACGCCGTGCTGAGTATGTCCATTTCCTCCAAGATCAGCGGTACGTACGATTTCTCCTGCGTCGCCGCCAAGAAGGTTCAGGAGCAATATCCAAGCGCAAAGATCTATTGCTTTGACTCCATGCGCATGGCAGGCGCGTTCGGTCTTCTGGTCGTCTACGCTCATCTGCTTCGGAACGAGGGCAAGAGCTTTGAGGAGGTCATCGAGTGGCTGGAGGCCAACAAAAACCGCGTACACCAGATGGGTCCCATTGACGATCTGATCGTCATCGCCCGCCGCGGCAGAATTACCATGGGCAAGGCCATTCTCGGCAGCTTCGCGGGTGTCAAGCCCATGGGCGACTGTAACCGCGAGGGCTACGTCACCGTGCTGACCCGCGCCAAGGGCATCCGCAAGGCTCTCGATCTGACGGCGGCTTACGTCCAAAAGACGGCAGTGGATGCACAAAATTCTTACGCCATCATCGCACACACCGACCGCGCCCAGCTGGCTGAAATGCTGAAAGAAAAGCTGGACGCACTCGTTCCCTTCAAAAAGGTGTTCATCGTTGAGTGCTTTGCGGGCAACGCCACCAACATCGGCACGGGCATGACGGGCGTCTACTACTTTGGTGACGAGGTTTCCGAGGACATGGAAAAGGAGAAGGCCGTTTTGCTCGAGCTGAGCGGCAATTAACCGTCCGATTCCGACAATTTACGCTGACAGGAGATAATTTATGATATACACACAACTGGACGGGGCGCTGTTCTGCAATCTTTTGGATTACGGCATCCGTAATCTCGCCTTGCATTGCGACGAGGTCAACGCCATGAACGTCTTCCCCGTCCCGGACGGCGATACCGGCACCAATATGGTCACGACGCTCTCAGGCGGCTATCGGGCGATTACCGCCCACGACGCCGATCTGTCAAAGGTCGCACGGCAGTTTGCCGAGGCCGTCGTTTACGGCGCGCGCGGCAACTCGGGCGTGATCGTCTCCCAGTTCTTCAAGGGCTTTTCCGAGATCTTTTACACCCCCGTTGCCAAGCAATCGATCGGATGCGCCGAGTACGTCCAAGCACTCAAGCAGGGCATCCGCTACGCCTACGACGCCGTTTCCCGACCGACGGAGGGAACCATTCTCACCGTCATCCGCGAGGCGACCGAGTACGTCTCCCGCATCGAGCCGACCGACCTGACCGAGCTGATCCGTCAGTTCTTGTATCAGGCCAAGATCTCGCTGGAAAACACCCCCAATCTGCTCCCCATTCTGAAGCAGGCGGGCGTGGTAGACAGCGGCGCCGTCGGCATCATCTGCGTGTTTGAAGGCATGCTCCGTTACCTTTTGGGCGAAACGATTGAAAAAGCGGCCGACGCTTCTGCCGACAGCTTCATCGACTACAGCCGTTTTGATAAAAACAGCCGTTTTGCGTTTGGCTACTGCACCGAATTTCTGTTGCAGCTGTTAAACGGCTCCGCTCCCTTCGACCACGCGGCATTCTTGTCTTCGCTCGAAGCACTGGGCGACTCAATCGTCTGCTCGCTCGAGGGCGACAAGGTCAAGGTGCACGTTCACACCCGCACCCCCGAACAAGTGCTTGCATTTGCTCACGCATACGGAGAATTTCTCTCGCTTAAGCTGGAGAACATGAGCGTTCAGCACACGGCGCAGACCAAGCAAGCCGGCGCCGTGGTCAACAGTCCAAGCAAGGCGGACGGTCCTTTTGCCGTCGTGGTCGTATCCCACAGCCAAAGCATGGCCGAGCTGTTTGAGAGCATGGGCGCGGACGTGATCATCTCGCTGACCGATACGCAGACACCCAGCGCACAGCACTTTGTGGATGCATTCGACGCGGCAGGCTGCGATCATATCGTCGTATTCCCCAACAATCCCAACGACGTGCTGACCGCCCGACAAGCCTGCGCCCTCTATGGCCAAGGCAACGTCGTTATCGTCGATTCCCGCTCGATTGCCGACTGCTACGCCGCGCTGGCCTTGATCGACTTTGATTGCAGCGATTTTGACCGCATCGTCAGCGGCATCCACAAGGTCATCGAGCATATCGACACCGTTCGCCTGACCACCGCCGCACGCGATGCCGTTTATGGCGGAATCACCATTCAAAAGGGCGATTTTATTGCCTTGCGCGGCTCGCAGCTGCTCGCCATCGATACCTCCTTGGAGCAGTTGGCCTACCGCGTTATCACCGACGTGATGGCCAAGGAGGAGAAGGATACCATCACTCTTTTTGGCGGCGACGGTATTCCCCAGCATTCCATCGATTCCATTCTCGATTTCATCAGCCGCGATTATATCTATACCGAGAGCAATCTCGTCTTGACGGGAGATGCCGGAACGGATCTGATCCTGTCCTTTGAATAACGGTTTTTCAAAAAAGGAGACATTATGAAATACGCAATTACAAGCAGAAAAAAACTGATCCTTTACGGCTGTGCCGGACTCGGCGTCAATATGCTGGGCATCATCGTCGGCTCCTATCTCTGCAGTGCTTTGCTGGTCGGGGGCTTCGTTGACAACGTAGAGAACTGGACGTATCTGAATCAAGATCTGGTCGTCGCAGGCCTTTGGGCAACCCTTGCCTTTATCGCCAAGGCGCTGGACGGTGTTATCGACATTCCCCTCGCCTCCTGGACGGACAACCTGCGCACCCGCTGGGGTCGCCGCCGTCCCTCCATCGTGATCGGTCTTGTCGCGACTGTGATCGCTTATCTGCTTTTCCTTATCCCGATCGACAGCGGAGCGACGGTACTTAACACGATATGGTTCGCCTTCGTTCTGATGCTGTTCTACTCGGCTTATACGCTGACCATGCTGACCTACTACGCCACCTTCAGCGAGATCATCGCAAACGACGCTGACCGTGTCTTTTTGTCCAACACCAAGTCCATTTGCGACGTGGTCTACTTCTCGCTCAGCTTTGCGCTGGTTCCCGTGTTCGTCAACATGGGCATGAACATCCGCATCGTTGCGATTTTGTTCCTCCCGCTGTGCCTGACCATGCTCATCCCGCTGTTTTTGCTCAAGGAGGATCGCACCGACGGTGATAACGTCAACATTCCCACGCAAGAGCGTATTCCCCTGAAGAAATCGCTGGTCTTTTCCTTCAAAAACAAAAAATACATTTACTGGCTGACCATCCTTTGCGTTATGAACGTCGGTCTGCAGCTGTTCCTCAGCGGCATCAACGAGTTTTTCTCAACGACGGGCATCAACATGACCTTCGTTATGGCATCGGCCTTCGCCCCCGTTCCCTTCACGCTGATGATCTATAACAGGATCATGAAGAAAAAGGGTCTGCGCGTGGCTTATCAGTACGCACTTGCCATGTTTTCTTCGGGCATGGCGCTGATGTTCCTTTGCCACAATATCGTTCCGCAGGATGCGCTGTTGCCCTTTGCCATCTTCTGCAGTCTTCTGACCTCGTGCGGCATCGGTGCCTTCTTCTCGATCACCTACATGATCCCCTCCCAGCTTGCCGAGGAGGAAAATCTCAAGGGCGAAACCTGCGCCTCGTCCATGTACTTTGCCATTCAGGGCTTGTTTGAGGCAGTATCCGCCGCGCTGGCGTCGCATATCATTCTGGTCTACCTCAAGCAAAGCGGCAACGTGTATCTCTTGACCATCATCGTCGCCGTCATGTGCATGGCCGCCTTCACTCTCGCCTTCTTCATGCCCCGCTCACTGTCCGTGCTGGGCAAAAAAGCAGACAAGTAAAAATCTGCTATGAAACAATACCATCAACAGCTGTCAGAGGACGTGCGCGCATTGCGCACGTCCAATCGACAATTTAAGGACGTTTATCGCATCATTTTTGACCACGGCGATCGGGTGTTCTGCGAAACGTCCACCATGCTCAGAATCCACAAAATGACAAACGCCGAGGCTCAAGAAAAAATCGAGCGTCTGGCCGCCGCCCTTGCCTCTAAATGCGGCAAGACGGACGAATATATCGGTCTGTACGGCGGCAATTCCGAGCGTTGGATCCTGCTTTTCTGGGCCATTCTGCGCAGCGGAAACCGCCCCTATCTGATCAACACCCGTCAGCCGCTCGATTTTACCGCGTCGGTCCTGCGCACGCTGAGCGCAGACACGGTGCTGTGCTGTGACGAGGTGATCTCGCTTGACGCAAGCGTTTTGACCTTTGCCACGCTCGACGCGCTTGCGGCAGATGCAACGCCTCTGCCTACAGACGCACCGTTTGGCAACGAGCTGGCGCTGACGACGGGCGGCACGACCATGCAACAAAAGATCTGCGTCTATCGCGGTGAAAATTTTGTTGAGCAGCTGTGCGGCACGCCCGCGCTGATCAAGGAAAATCCTGCACTGATCGAGCGCTACGACGGACAATTCAAGCAGCTTGCCTTTTTGCCGCTGTACCATGTCTTCGGCTTTTCCGCCATGTATTTGTGGTACGCCTTTCTGGGTGCCGCGCTTGTTTTTCCGCCCTCGCCTGCCCCCGACGCACTGCTTCGCGCCGTCCGTCGGCACGAGGTCACGCACGTCTTTGCCGTTCCCCTTCTCTGGCACGGCATCGAAAAAAGCGTGATAAAGACGATCGCCAAGCAGGACGAGAAAACGCAACAAAAATTCCGTCGCGCGTTGAATCTGTCCATCAGGCTGCAACGCGCCTTCCCCAAGACAGGCCGAAAACTGGCCGCGCGGATGCTGTACGACGTACGCGCCAAGCTGTTTGGCGAAAGCGTGCGCTTTTGCATCACGGGCGGCAGTGGAATTGAGCCGAGTGCCCTGCAGCTGATCAACGCGCTGGGTTATCCCCTGTGCAACGGCTACGGCATGAGCGAGATCGGCATTACGTCGGTCGAGCTGTCGCACGACTTCATTACCCGTCTGCGCGGTACCATCGGCCGTCCCTTCCCCTTTGTCGAGTACCGTACGGACGAGCAGGGACATCTGCTGGTCAAGGGCTGTGCGGGATGCCACCACATGATCGTCGACGGTATTGTCAAACCACAAAGCGAATGGTTCGACACGGGCGACATCGTTCGCGCCGAGGAGGACGGCCGCTATGTGTTTGAAGGCCGCGTCAGCGACGTGATCATCGGCGAGGACGGTGAGAATATCAACCCCGACATGATCCGCGCCGCCTTCCATTTGCCAAACGCCAAGGCCTTTGAGGTGCTGGCCGATCCCGACAGCGGTCTGCTGATGCTGCTGGTTTGCGTTGATAAGGCCATTACGGACGGTGAGTGGCAAGAGCTGCAAAATCACATGAATGAGGATAACGCCGATCTTCCCCACGCCCTGCGCGTCCGCCGCGTTCAGTTCACCTATGATCCGCTGCTGCGCGAGAGCGACATCAAGATCAGCCGCACCTATCTCGCGCACGCCATCCGTTCGGGGGCGATCACTCTGTTTGATCGCCCGGAAGACCGTGATGCGTCGCAAACGGAGCAAGACAGCCCAATCAAGGAGATTTTGCGTGAGCTGATCGCGCGGACGCTGGAGATCGACGCCTCTACCATCTCGGACACCGCCAATTTCTTTTCCGATCTGGGCGGAGACAGCTTGGATTACTACACTCTCGTCGGGCATATCGACGAGCGCTTTGGTATTCGCCTTCCCTTTGACAGCGAAACGTTGACCTACTCGATCAACGATCTTGAAAAACAGATAAAGGAACTGACATCACACCATGCATGAATTTTTTCGTTGGGTGGCTCTGATCACGGGCTGGCCCTTTCAGCTCATGCTCTTCAAGCGAAAAACGTATTACGAAAACCGAAAAAAGCAAGGACGCCGTATCCGCGGCGGCGCGCTGATCGTGTCCAACCACTTCAGCGTGTTTGACTATATGGTCAATCTCTTTCTCTTCCCCTTCCGCAAGCTGCACGTGGTCTACTGGCCTCAGCGCGGCACCAAGCAAGGACGCTTCTTTCTTTGGGGCATGAAATTCTTCGGCGGGATCGAGTCCGACAAGCTGGCCACCGACCTGCGCTTCATGGACGACAGCGTCAAGGTGCTCGAAAAGGGCGGCTTGGTGCAGATCTATCCCGAGGCAAGTATCACGACCGACGGGCGAATGCACGACTTCAAGCCAAGCTACGTTCTCATCGCTCTGCGGGCGGACGTTCCCATCATTCCCGTCATTACCGACGGCAACTACGGCCTCTTCAAGCGCGTTCATCTGATCATCGGCGAGCCTATCTACCTTGGCGACGCTATCACGAGCGAGAATCCCTCCCGAGAGGAGATCATGACGCTCAACGCGCAGGTCTATCAAAAGTGCCTTGAGCTGCAAGAACAGCTCCAACAAAAAAAGTCAGGAAAGTAACAAACGATGCAATTTACTACACCTTTTACTTGCCTTGCGGCCGCCGCGCTGTCGGGTTGGGAAACGGCAGGCCGTGTCCTGCTGATCTTCGTCGCAGTCCATCTGGTTCTGCTCTACCCCCTTCTTTGGCTGACCGCTTATATCATATACCGCAGCACGCTGGTGCGCAACACCAAGGCCATGTGGTCGCGTACTTCCATGCACGACGATCCGCTGTCTCTTCAAATGGTAGCGGACGGTCGCGTCTGGATGGAAGAGAATATCGATTGTAAGCACGACGTACATATCGTCAACGACGGCCTCCGCTTGTGCGGTGAATACTATGATTTTGGCTTTGACCGCGCCGTGATCTTCATCCCCGGGCGCACGGACAGCCTGACCTACTCCTATTACTACGCCATGCCCTACAGATCGCTGGGCTACAACGTGCTTTGCATCGACCAGCGCGGACACGGCGAGAGCGAGGGCAAGTACGTCACCCTCGGTCACGCAGAGCATCGCGACGTGCTCGCCTGGGCGCGCCACCTGCACGACGAACGGGGCGTCCGCTCGATCCTTTTGCACGGTGTCTGCATCGGCTCTGCCTGCGGTCTGTACGCCATGACCTCTCCCGAGTGTCCCGATTATCTGATCGGCCTCGTAGCAGACGGCATGTACCGCGATTTTTACGAGAGCTATTATCTGCACATGAAGGAGCTGAAAAAACCGACCTTTATCGCCGGCATGATCAACGCCTGCATGAAGCGTAGCACGAGCTACGATTTCAAAAGCGGCCCCGGTGACGTGATCCACACCTACCGCGGGCCCCTTCTGATGCTCCACGGCACGGCAGACAAATATTCCCTGCCCACGCGCACGACCGTGCTTTTCGACCGTTGTCCCTCCGAGCACAAAAAGCTCGTCTGGTTCGAGGGCGGTGAGCACTCCAAGCTCCGCGTCGTCTACACCGAGCAATACGACGCCGCGCTGACCGAGTTTGTTTTGGCACTGGAGAACCAAATCCCCGCATCCAAATAAAAAAAAGTCCACCGCTTGCGCTTTCACACGCTTCGGTGGACTTTCTTTTACGTTTTACTTATTTTCCAAACACCTGCTCCTCAAGCATGGCGCACAGGCAATGATACACGGGCAGATGCAGTTCCTGAACCGCATAGGTCTCCTTGGCGGGAACGATCACGGCCACGTCGGACATGGGGGCGAGCTTGCCGCCCGCGCCGCCCGTCAGCGTGATGACCTTCATGCCGCGCGCCTTGGCGCAAATGGCCGCGTAAATGCAGTTTTTGGAGTTGCCCGAGGTGGAAAAGGCAACGAGAACGTCGCCCTCCTGACCGTAGGCGTTGACCTGTTGGGCAAACACCAGCGCGGGGGTATTGTCGTTCTGGAAGGCCGTGGAAAAAGCCACGTGCCCCGTCAGCGACACGACGGGCAAGCCGCCCTCGAGGTTATTGGCCAGCATCTCGCCGTCCTCACCGTACGCGCTCAATTTCGCCTTGAAATCATCGGGCATCGGGCGGGGGATCTTGAAGCACTTGAGCAGCTCGCCTGCCATATGCTCGCTGTCAGCGGCACTGCCACCGTTGCCGCAAAGATAGACGCGGTGTCCTGCCTCAAAGCAGGTGATCAACAACTCATATGCGGCTTCAATCTCGCCTTTGATGTTGGCAAGGCAAGGATAGCGCTCGATCAGCTGGTTCAGAATCATGTTCGTGGATGGTTTCATACGATAGCTCCTTCTGCGATCGCCAAAGCGGCAATATCGCCAACGTTTTCACTGAGTTTTGCGGGTACGATCTCGCACACGCGCGCGCTGTCGCTCAGCGCCTCGCGGTCGATGACCTTCTGCATGGCGGGGATCAGAAGCTCACCCGAGCGCATAAACACGCCGCCGATGACGATCCGCTCGGGATTGACGATGTCGATGACGAGAGACAAGCCCCGACCGAGCATCTCACCGCTCTTTTGGAACACCTGCTTGGCAAAGCGATCGCCCGCGAAGGCGGCCTCTGCCAGCTTTTTGGTGGTCACGCTCTCGTAGCCACCCATATCGGCGATGCACTTCGGCATGCTCTTGCGGCGCTTGGCCATCATAACGGCCAGGCGGGCAATACCGCCGCCGCTGCAAAAGCCCTCGAACGAGCCCTCCTTGCCGTAGCCCACGGGGCCCGTCTTGGCAAGGCGGATATGTCCAAACTCACCCGCGTTGCCGCCCGTACCGCTATACAGCTTGCCGTCAAGGATCAATCCCGCGCCAAGTCCCGTACCAAAGGTAAAGAAGACCATGTTGCGCGTACCCTGCCCCGCGCCAAATTTCCACTCGGCCACCGCACAGGCGTTGGCGTCGTTTTCCAGCACCGAAACAAGGCCGCTCTTTTCTTTGATATAATCCACGATGGCAAAGCCGTGCCACAAGGGCAGATTGGGGGGCGACACGATCACGCCCGTCGCGCTGTCCAGCGGTCCGCCACAGCTGATACCCGCCGCAAGCGCGCCGTATTGCTTCTTCCATTCAATGGCCTGAGGCAGAAGTGCATCCAGCGTTTCGTGCGGTGTGGTGGTCGGAACCTCCAGGCGTCCGAGAACGCAAATGCTTCCCTGATTCAATTCTCCTACGGAAACGGCGCATTTGGTGCCGCCGATATCAAAGCCGATGGCGTACATATCCTTGTCCTCGCTTTCGGTTAATTCTACGGCTTCATTATACCACACTCCCGCCCGATATGCAAGAGCAAGCTTGTATTTATCCACAGCAAGAAATAACAAAAAGGACGTCAGCCGACGTCCTTTTTGCCTTATGGTTGAGTCGTATACTGGTCAAACCCGCTCGA
This sequence comes from Oscillospiraceae bacterium, assembly GCA_015064805.1. Classification (GTDB taxonomy): domain Bacteria; phylum Bacillota; class Clostridia; order Oscillospirales; family CAG-272; genus SIG644. Next base: position 80,271 of record SVRN01000001.1, on the reverse strand, counting down.
GGTGATTCTGGTGCCGTTCTGCAGCACCCACATAGCCTCGGTATCGGGGAGCGACTCAATAAGCGAGCGCCCCTGCTCAAGCGTCATGCAAAACAGCGCCGTCGAGAGAGCGTCGCCATCGGCCGAGCTTTGACAAACGATCGAAACGGACAAAAAACCTTCCGAGGGCATCAGCGTCGCAGGGTCAATGATATGATGATACCGCTTGCCGTCCACCACGTAATAGCGCTGATACGAGCCGCTGGTCACCAGCGACTCCCCCGCAAGGGAAAGATAGGCCAGATACGGTTCTTCATCCTCCTCCGATGGGTTTTCGATACCCGCCATCCACGCGTCGCCATCGCCCTTGGTTCCAACGGTACGGACGTTACCGCCCACGTTGATGACGTAGCCCGTGATGCCCTGCTCCTCCAGCGATCTTGCGACCATTTCCACAGCGTACCCTTTGGCGATCGCGCCGACGTCCAACGTCATGGCGGGATCGGTCAGCGTTACCGTGTTGATCTGCTCGTCAATGACCAGCAGATCAATGTCGGTGTGCTTGGCCGCCTCGGTCAGCTTGTCCATAGGAGGCAGCTTCGCGTTCCACGGCTCGTCCATCCCCTCCTCGCGATAGTCGTGCCAGATGGACAGCACGCTTCCCATCGCGATATTCACCAAGCCGTTCGTTTTGACGTACATCTGCTTGGCGTACAACAACATATCGATAATACGGCGATCCACCGTCACGGTGCGATGCGCGCCATCCTTGAGCTCGTTGATGGTGCAAAGGTTTTCCATACCGTCAAAGCGATGGTAAATGGTAAACAGCTTGTGGTATTCCTCCAGCTGACGCAACACCTGGCTCGACACGCGGTCGAATTCCTCTTGGCTTTTCGCATACCCGACGATGGTCGTCACGGTGTCAAAATAGTCGAAGGAATAGGCTGTATATTTACTTGGCTTTTTTTCGCAAGCGGTCAGCGACACGAGAGTCCATAGCATTCCCAGCGCCAACAGCCCTGCCAACAATCGTTTTTTCATACGTTTCATCCATTTGAAAAATGGGAGGCGAGCCTCCCATTTTTCATTTCAATTATTTCAGCTTGGAAACTGCCTTGACGAAGCCGTTGACCAGAATGGTGCAGCCTGCGCTCTGCAGCTCGGTGTTACCGTAGTTGTCCGCGCCCATCATAGCGGCAATCTCGCTTGCGGTCTTGCCAACGCATGCGGCATTGAAAGCATCCGCCTGCTCAAACCACTCCTTGGCAGCGCCACCGTAGTTGACCATACCGTAATTGGCACCTGCCTCACGCTTGGAGGAAACCTTCTTGGTCAGGTCATACTTGGAAGCGCCCGTTGCATCGAAGGTGAACTTCACCTGTACGCAATCGCTGGCAGCGGCAACGACCTTACCGTCAGCGTCAACGGCAGCGGCAACGATGGTGGTCTCAATCTGGTTGGAGCCGTTCTTGTCACCGTCGGCATCCTGGCAGGTCTGCTCGGTGTGCAGGCCCAGCTTCAAAGTATGCGCAGAAGTAACGTTAGATGCGGCGGCATTGTTGAACGCCTTTTCAATGGCAAACACGAACTCGTGGATCATGATCGTGCAGCCTGCGCTGACAACGTCGCTGTTGCCCTTGTTACCCTCGGCAACCAGCGCCTTGATTTCGGCCAGCGTCTTGCCGACGACCAGCGCCTCAAACGCATCCGCCTGCTCGAACCATTCCTTGGTAGCACCGCCGTAGGTGACCATGTTGTAACCCTTGCCCAACTCATACTTGGTCTTGAAGGAATCGTTGGCAATCGCCTTACCCTCGCCGGTGTAAGCCACGGTATTGTCCGCGGTATCCAGCTCGCAGGCAACGATCTTGCCATCGGCATCAACGGTAATAGCCGCTGCGGTGATCGCAGCCTTGCCCTGACCGTTGGCCTCGCCATCGGCATTGCTTGCCTTGGAAACGTCGGTATAAACGCCCAGACCGAACTTCAAGGTCTCGGGCTTCTTTTCGCAGCTGACAAAGGCCATAAGGCCAAGCACCATGATGATACTGAGAATCACGCTGAGAATTCTTTTCATAAATTACTCCTTTGTTGTAATTAGGTAATTCATTTTACCCTATAGATGACACTTTGTCAATAGATTAACCAACTTTTTTCATATATTCTTGATAAAAACACGCTTGACTGCCATCGCGCCGCAAAGGCCGACCAAAATACCTGAGATCGTGCCCGTGACGGCCAGTACGATCAGGTAGTAGCCAAGCTCGGCCGTGCCCAGCAAAACCATAGCCGTCAGGATCTGCCCGACGTTATGGAACACCGCCCCCGCCACGCTGACGCCGACGATGGAAAACAAGTCCAGCTTGCGCAAGACCGTCATGACGAGCAGGCTGAGAAAGGCCCCCGCCACGCTGTAAGCAAAGGTCATGGGATTGCCGAACAGCAGCGTCACAGCCACGATACGGATCAAGGACACCGCCGCCGCCTCACGCAAACCAAAACGATAAAGAATAAAAATGATGGCAATATTGGGAAGCCCCAGCTTGATGCCGGGAACGGCGGCGTACAATGGCGGCAACAGCGCCTCCACGTAGGCCAGGACAAGTGCCACGCCGGCGCACAGCCCTAAAAAAGCGATCTTTTTGCTTTGATGCTTCATGCCCTGCCCTCCTTAGGTGACGATGTCAGGCTCGTCCTGCGCGGACGTGCTATGCACCGTGATAACCACGCGGTGCGGCAGGCAGACGATAGATTCGCCCTCACGCTTGATCGGTCGGTGCGCGGCACAAATTCCGTCGGGACAGCTGGCCTTTTGCACGTAGGCCTGACCGTCCTGAATGATCAGGAGGTTGAGCTGCTCGCCGTCCTCTCCCGTGTGGATGGGGACGGTCACGTTTTCATTCAGCGAATAGGTCGCGAAATGCTCACCGTCGATCGTCACGACGACCGTGTCGCCCGGCTGTCGGAAAAGAAAAACGAACAGCCCTGCAAGCGCGACGATGGCAAGCAAGGCGGCAATCAATATTACGTCGTTTCGGAATCTACGCCCACCGCTTTTGGCGGTGGGCATAGCTTGATTGTTTTGATTCATATATCAGATTCCTTAAATTGCTCGGTCAGATCGGGGAAAACGACCTGCTTCATGCTGCCCGTGGGACAAACGTCGTCACAAATACCGCAGCCTTCGCATTTATCATAATCAATTCTCGCCAGATTATTCACGATGCTGATCGCACCCTGCGGACAAGCCTTTTCGCACTTTCTGCAGGCAATGCAGGCGTTCTTGCAGACCTTGCGGGCGTCCGCGCCCTTGTCCTCGTTGCTGCAGGCAACGACGGCCTCGGTCTCCTGGGGCACCATCGAGATGATATGCTTGGGGCAGATCGTCTGGCAAAGACCACAGCCAATGCAACGGCTGGTGTCCACGTGCGCGATGCCGTCCTTCATGCAAATCGCATTCGAAGGGCATGCGGCGGCGCAATCGCCAAGTCCAACGCAACCAAAGCGGCAAGCGTCGGGACCGCCGTACAGCATGGCGGCCGCTTTACAAGTAGAAATACCGTCGTAGACCGCCTTTTTGGTGGTTGCCTCGCAGTTTCCGTTGCAATGCACGTAAGCGACGACGTCGGCAGGAGCTTCAACCTCGATACCGAGCACCTCGCCCAGCTCCTTGGCGGTAAATTCCGCACCGGGAACGCAGAGATTGGGCTTCGCCGTTCCCTCTGCTACGGCAACGGCGTAGTCGTCACAGCCCTTATAGCCGCAGGCACCGCAGTTAACACCGGGCAGGCAGGCACGGACGGCCTTGACCTTTTCGTCCGCAGGAACGCTGAAAAAGTGAGAAATGAGAGCAAGCAGGACGCCTGCAACCAGCGCAACCGCACCAACGACGAGAAGCGCAATTAAAATATCCATCATATCGGCACCTCCTTACGCGAACAGCGCATCCACGATACCCGCAAAGCCCATAAAGGCCAGCGAGATAAAGGACGCGGCGATCAAGGTGACGGCCAGCCCACGGAAGGGCTTGGGGACGTTGGTCTCGTCAATGCGGGAGCGAAGACCCGAGAACAGCACCATAGCAAGCAGGAAGCCGAGACCGACGCCCAGCGAGTTGACCATGGATTCAAGGAAGGTATAACCCTCGTCGATGTTGTTGATGGCAACGCCGAGAACGGCGCAGTTGGTGGTGATCAAGGGGAGATACACGCCCAGACCCTTATGCAGGGCGGGAGAGAATTTTTTGAGCAGAAGCTCAAGCATCTGTACAAGAGAAGCGATGACCAAAATGAAGACGATGGTCTGCATATAGCCAAGGCCGACCTTGTCCAAAAGGAAATACTGAATGGGCCAGGTAACGGCAGTTGCCAGAAGCATCACGGCCGTAACGGCAATGCCCATGCCCGTAGCCTGGTCCAGCTTTTTGGATACGCCCAGGAAGGGGCAGATGCCCATAAACTGCGCCAATACGTAGTTGTTGACCAGTACGGAGCCTAAGAGAATGACGATCAAGGATTCAAACAGTTCCATTTTCACGCATCTCCTTTCTCACCGGAGTCGGCAGGAAGCTCGGTGCAAGCCGTGTGACAGTTGGCCGCATTGGGGCAGCCCGCGCAGGAGAAGCTCTTCTTCAGCGGTGCTTTGCCCTTGGTGATCACGTAAACCAGCGCGATCAGGCAACCGTAAACCAACATACCGCCGGGAGCCTCGACCAGAAATTTGATCTTGTAGGGCTCAAGAAAGGCGATAGCGTGGCCTGCAAAGGAAGCGTTGCCCAGCACCTCGCGGACGGTGGACATCAGCACCAGTGCCAGCGTAAAGCCAAGGCCCATGCCGATACCATCCAGCGCAGATTTACCCACGGAATTCTTACCTGCAAACATCTCAGCGCGGCCGAGAATGATACAGTTGACCGTGATCAGCGGCAAGAACACGCCCAGGTTTTTATCCAGCTCGGGCAACTCCGCCTTGACGATCATCTGAACGATGGTAACGAAGCTTGCGATGATAACGATATAGCAGGGGATGCGCACCGTATCGGGAATGACCTTGCGAAGCAAGGAGACCAGAACGTTGGAGCAAAGCAGAACGGCCAGCGCCGCAAGGCCCATACCGAAGGCGTCGCCCACGTTTTTGGTCATAGCAAGCGTGGGGCAGGTACCGAGAATGAGAACGAATACGGGGTTTTCCTTGAGAATACCCTTGAGCAAAATAGCCAGATTGCCGTTATTCTTCATTACTTTGCACCTCCTTCCAGAATTTTGACCGATTCAAACGCACGCAAAATTGCTTTCTTGTAGCCGTCGGTCGTCAGGGTCGCGCCTGCGATGGCGTCGATATTATCATATGTTTCCTCGGTTTTACCGACGAACTGCGAATAGAATTTTTCATCGGCACAAGCCGAGCCGATGTTGGGCGTCTCGCTCTGCGCGTAGGTCAGGCAGTCAATGATCTTACCGTCCGGCGTCATGGATACGCGAATGTAGATGTACTCGCCCGAGGCAGGATGATATTCGTTACCGCCGTTGATGCCGTAGCCGGCACCCTTCAGGTTGAGAATATAGTTGCCCGTTTGCGTCTTGCTTGCGGAAATGAGCGCCGACGGCAGACCCTCGTACGCACTCAGATCGACCTCGGTGGTCGTCGTGGCCGTCAGGATAGCGTGAGCCGTCGCGACGGTCGCGTTTTCGGGCGTCGTGCCTGCAGGAACGCCGATAAACTGCTCGCCGATCACGTAAACGTAGCCTGCGGCGTTGTTGGCGTTATAGACCGCATCGATGCCCTCGATGACCTCAACGATGAACAGCTTGGTGAACTCGCCGTTGCCCTCGGGCAGTGCGGTTGCCAGATTTTCCGCGAGGATCTCCTCCTCGGTACGGATATCGACTGAGCCACCGCCGAGGATGATAGCGGCGTTGATAGCGTCCTTCATCGCGCTCTTATACGCGGCCGTGGTCTTGGTGGCACCCGAGATGGTATCCACACCGTCCACACCTGCCGCGTCCTTGCCGATGAAGTTCGCACCATAGGTCTTTTCATGTCCCAGCGTTTCGGAGGAGGACAGGCAGGTAGTGCCCGTCACCTTACCGTCAGCGGAAACGCCGCACATGATAATGAAGTTCGAGCCGTAGCCCGACGTGGTGATCGTAATAACGTAGCCGCCGCCTGCTTCGCTATACGCCTCGGTAACCGTGGCAGGAAGCGTGTAGGAGGACAGATCCATCTTTTTGAAATCCTTGCCCTCAGGCATGACGACCAGGAGCGCCTCGTTGGCGGCCGCCTCAAGATTCGCTTGAATCTTCGGTGCGGTGAATGCGTTGGTCAGCGCCAGAAGAACGGCCATAACGGCACAGATAAGGAACAGCACCAGCGTGCTTTTTATCGATTGCTTCATGCTCTCTTCCCTCCTCTGCCAAACACTTTATGCTTCGTCCAGGAGTCGATGTAGGGCGTCAGAATGTTCATCAGCAGAATGGCAAACGAAACACCCTCGGGATATATACCGAAATAGCGGATCATGCAGGTGATCAGACCCGCGCCAACGCCAAAGATGATCTTGCCCCAGGCCGTTGCGGGCGAGGTGACGTAGTCGGTCGCCATGAAGAAGGCCGCGATCAGAAGACCGCCCGACAGTACCATCGACAGCGCGTACATCGCGTCCATGCCGCCCATAAAGAAGGAGAACAGGAAGGTCGTTCCGACAAAGGCAACGGGCAGATGCCAGCTGATGACGCGGCGGATGAGCAGATACGCACCGCCAAGCAGCAGAGCTACCGAGCAGGTCTCACCGATGGAGCCACCGTGCAGACCCAGCAAAAGATCGGTCAGAGAGGGCGTCGAGCCCTGCATGATCTGCGCCAGAGGCGTTGCACCCGATACGGTATCCACAATCGTGGGATAAGCCTGCGTTGCCATCGAGCCGAAGGCGATCAGCATAAAGACGCGAGCCGTAATGGCGGGGTTAACGAGGTTACAGCCAATGCCGCCGAAGAGTGCCTTGACAACGATAATGGCAAACAGCGAGCCGACGACGCATTGCCAGAGCGGAACGTTGGCAGGCAGGTTGAGTGCCAGCAATAGCCCCGTCACGGCGGCGCTGAGATCGCCGACCGTCTGCTCGCGCTTGACGATCAGATTGTAAAGTGCTTCAAAGCCGACGCTGGAAGCAACACAGATGGCCACGACCAACAGCGCGCGCCAGCCGAAAATGACCACACCCGCGATCGTTGCAGGTGCCAGCGCGATCAGCACGTCGCGCATGATGCCCGCCGTCGAGCGTCCGCTATGGATATGAGGAGAAACCGAGAGCTTCAATTGATGATTCATACTCACTTGTCCTCCTTTGCTTTTTCTTCTCTCACCAAAATCTTGGCGAGCTTATTGGTCTGTACCAAGGGACGGTTTGCGGGGCAAACGTAGCTGCAGCAGCCACATTCCATACAAGCGTTGATGCCCAACTCCTCGAGCATGACCGCGTCCTTCTTTTCGTAGGCCTTAGCGAACATCGCGGGGGCCAGACCGAAGGGACAGGTGTTGGTGCAGGAGCCGCAACGGATGCAGGCAGTCGTCTTGGGAAGCGCCGCTTCCTTTTTTGTCAGTGCCAGCACCGCGTTGGTGTTCTTCATGACGGGCAGGCTCACGTCGGGGATCGAAATACCCATCATGGGGCCGCCGTAAAGCACCTTGGCGGGCTCGACGGTCAGGCCGCCGCAAAATTCAAACAGATCAGAAATCGACGTGCCGATGGGAACGATGACGTTCTGGGCGTTCTTGATCGCGCCGCCGTCTACCGTCACGCATTTTTCGACCAGCGGCATGCCCGTCTTGAGATAGGTGCCGATGGCGGCAAGCGTCGTGCAGTTGATCACGATACAGCCGACGTCGATGGGCAATTTACCCACGGGCACGACGCGTCCCGTCGCGTGGTAGATCAGCACCTTCTCACCGCCCTGCGGGTAGATGGAAGGAAGCACCTTGACGCTGACGGTACAGCCCTTGCACGTTTCGTTCATGAGCTGCATCATGCTTGCGATCGCTTTCTTTTTATTGGATTCAACGCCGATGATGATATTCTTGATGCCGAGATGCGCCTTGAGTGCCTCGATCGCATAGGCCATATCCTCGCGGCGCTCGTTCATGGTATAGGTATCGCTCGTGATGTAAGGCTCGCACTCGGTGCCGTTGACGATCAGATATTCGATACGGGCAGGATCGACGTTGAGCTTAACGTGCGTCGGGAATCCCGCGCCGCCAAGGCCGACGACACCGCTTGCGCGGACGGCCTCGATGAAGCTATCGCGCGAATCCACGACGGGGGGCGTCAGCGTTTCGTCGGGTGTCATTTCGCCGTCGGACTCAATGACCACCGCTGGCACCGTCGTTCCGTTGGACAGTAAAATATTGGGAAGCTTGGTCACCTTACCCGATACGCTGGCGTAAATGGGCGAGGATACCACGCCACCTGCCTCGGCAATCAGCGTACCAACCTTGACAAGGTCGCCCGCCTTGACGACGGGGCGAGCAGGAGCGCCGATGTGCATAGACATGGGAATGGTCACCGTGCTTGGAGGGGCCATACGGGCGGCGGGCAGGTCTTGCGTATGCTTTCTATGGGGTACGTGAACCCCGTGAAGAGAAAAAGCCATAGTTCAACTACCTTTCTGCATTTATGTGTAAAGTTGCCCAGCAACAAAAGCAAGACTTAACGAAAAAATCGCAAGTCTTCCTTGGTACACACCTAATATAACACACTAATTATATAACATTTCCGTTGCTTTGTCAATGCTTTGCCGCACGATTATTCGTCTTTTTGTACGGCAAGAGAAGAAAATTTTGCCCGAATTTGTGAAATTTGTAACAAATTCTGTTTTTTGCCCCCAAACGCCCAAAAGGGCGCATTGGCGCCCTTTTGAACGTTTGATTCTGTCATTATTTCAAGATGAAGACCAAGCCACAGTCGACCGTCTGCGCCGCTTTATTCGTTGGTCCTCATCTGATACGACTGCACGATATAGTGTCCAAACATCTGTCCGAGACGCAACTCGCTGAGCGCATCGTAATGTCCCCAATCAGGGTCTCCGATGGGCTCCAGATGCACCGTAAATCCGGCGTCGATGGTCGAAAAATACAGATTTTGCGGCGAATCGGCAGAAAATCGCACTTTGGCCTCATTGATGGCAGGATAAGCAGGCTCACAGTAGGGGCTGTTGGAGATACCGGCATCGATAAAGTAGATGCCTCCCTCCTCTGCATAAGGCGCCAAGTCCTCGCGGAGATAGGATACGAAGGCCGTCTGATTGTCGTAATAGTGCGACGCCTTGAAGTCGGTCGTATCCGATTCACCCTGCATCCAGCAGATCGCACCGATTCTCGCGTCGTAATTCTTACTCAAAAGATAGTCCATATGCAGCTTGGCAAAGGACAAAAACGCGTCGTATATCGACCCCCGTTCCCCTTGGCGGAGCCAATGATGGTGAAGCGAATAGCCCGACATGGTGTATTTGATGATCATGACCGTCTCATCGGGATAGGCGGCCGACAGCACCTCTGCCATGCCTACCTCGGGCCCGAAAAAGCCGTCCGTCGCGCCGCAGGTCAAGTCTACCTTGACAAACGCACCATCGGAGGTCGCGTTATGATCGTCCAGACAGTAGTTGATCAGCACCGACTCAAATCCCGCCGCGTATCGTTCGTATTGCCGCTCGTCCAATCCCTTTTTGAGATATTCGTTGATCGAGCATCCCGTCGCGTTGCTCTGCCCGAGCAAAAGAATGACCTTGACTCTCTTTCCCTGACCGTCCGGAAGCGAATCGGGCGTGGGGTAGTCGGTATTCATCTCAAGATAGACGGGGGCGTCCTCCTCTGCCGGACCCTTTCGGCAGGCAGACAGCGGAATGATACAGCACAAGGCCGCCAGTATCAGCGCAATCAAGCGTAGCGCACGCATCAAGCTCTTCCCTCCTTTGTAACAAACAATGCTTCTTACTGCTTCTTGCGCTTTCTGCAAAGATATTCGTCCAGCTTTTCCTTGACGTTGTCGGGGATCTCACGCGCCACGGGGCAGCAAGCCGCGTTGGCCATGCGATCGGCAAACGCCGTGATAAAATCGATATCCTTTTGCATATGCTCCGTCTTCATGACGACGGCGGTATCGTAGCTGTTGTGAATGGGGGCCAGATCGCGTCCTGCGATGCGAGCGAAGGAAACGGCAGGCACGCCCTTGTCGGCAAAGGGCGTCGAATCGCTGGAATATACGTCCTGATAAGGCTTGATCTGGAAGCCCATCTCGTAGCCCATGTAGGTAATATAATTCACCAGCGCCATCTCACTCGTCGCGCAGGCGATGAACTTGCCCATGATACAGCCGATCATATCCAGATTGATGACCAACGCGATGCGGGAAAGCTCCTCCTCGTGGGCGGCGCAATAGGCCTTGGAGCCGAGCAGACCGCGCTCCTCACTGCCACAGAAAATGAAGCGCAGGCTGTAGCGATGGGGATGCTGTGCAAAATACTCTGCCATGCCGACAAGACCAATACAGCCCGACATATTGTCGTACGCACCCTGCGAGAGCGAGGTGGTATCGTAATGGGCGGTGAAGACGATCATCTCGTCCGTCTCACCCGCGAGATCAACGATGACGTTATGCGAGTTGCCCTTATACTCATTCTGTGCAAGCGTAATTCTGGCCGTCTTGGCACCGCTGTTGATGATCTCAACCGCATCCTTGGCGTTGATATTGACGCCGGGGATCTTGTCGCCGTTCGATACGTAGGAGCGAAGCTCGCGGTGGTCGATATCACGGTCGGCGTAGTTGACGTTGCCGTCGTAGGTGATAAAGCCGAGCGCGCCGTTGTCGATCAGATCGCGGTATCTCCAATAGCCGAGATAACCGTCCATGATCACGATCTTGCCGCGGCAAAGAGAGAGGGTGTATCTGTTATCGCCCTCGGTCAGATAGTATAAGGGGGCCTCGACCTCGCCCGAGCCTGCGCAAAGATAGCCCTTGCAGGGGATCTCGCGGCCGTCGATCGTCAGCTTTGCCTCGTTGACCGTTGCCATATCGACCTCAAAGGCCTCAAGACGCGCATCCAGCCCCAGCTCGCGGCACACACCCTGCAAATACTCGGCCGTGCGAAGCTCCTCCTCACTGCCTCCCATGCGTACGTACGCGGTATCCGCAAAGATTCTTTCAATCAATTCTGCTTTCATTTTTCATCGTTCCTTTCGATATTTATGTTGCGATCGTCGCACGACCGCCCGTTACGTTTCGATTTTTGCCACGCGGACGACCAGATTGGTGCCGTATGGAAACAGCGTCGTCCGCACGCTGACCTTGCCGTCTGCCTGTTCAAAGGCCGCGTTCTGCCCGTTGTCCATCCAGACGACGCGCTTGACGGGCACATTCAGCGCAAAGCGGCTATTGCATTGCTCCTTGGCAACGGCGACGTTGCCGTCACCCGACATGCCAAGTCCGTGACAGAAAAGATAATAGTCCGCTCCGTCGCGCAAAACGAAGTCCTGCGGCTTGTCCTCCACCACGATATCAGTCGGGCGAGGGGCGTGGATCGCCTCACCGTACGATTCGACCCAGCGGCCGATACAACCAAGCAGCTCGCCGTCCAGCGGGCGGAGCGTGCCGTCGCCGCGCGGGCCGACGTTGAGCAGTAAATTCGAGCCGCATCGACGGCAGACGCAAAGGTCGCCTATCAGCTCCGCGGGAGATTTATAGTTGAGGTCGTTCGCGCCGTAGCCCCAGGTATCCCCCATGGTCTGGCACATCTCGCTGGCGATATATTTGGGCGAGTCGGACAAATTGATCGGTCCCGGGCGACCGCGCTCAAAGGTCACGCTGTCAAGCTCGATATGCCCCAGCTGTCCACGTGCGCCAAGCCCCGTGTTGTTGATAATGATGGCATCGGGCTGATGCTTGCGGATCAGAGAGTACAGCGCGTCCTCCTGCCAATCCTCGTCCGGCTTGTCCCATTTGCCGTCAAACCAGATGCCGCCGATCTTACCGTAGCGCGTGCATAAAATCTCAATGCTCTTTCGCAGATAGTCCAGATATTCGGGGAAATTTTCCCGATAGCTTTTCTCGCGCCAATCCAGCAGCGTATGGTAGAAAAAGGGCAAAATCCCCTCGGCACGGCACGCCTGCACGAACTCCGCGACCAGGTCGCGGCCGCAAGCGGCGTGCACCGCGTCGTAATCGTTCAATCCGCAGGTGTCGTACAGCGAAAAGCCGTCGTGATGGCGCGCCGTCAGGGTAATATAGCGGCACCCTGCTCTTTTGGCCGTGCCGACCAGGCGCGTCGCCCAATCCTTGGCAGGATCGAACGTCTTCGTCAGCGCCTCGTATTGCTCGTTTGGCATGCGCTCGTGGTGCTTGACCCACTCGCCTCGGCCGAGAACGCTATACAATCCAAAATGCACGAACAGCCCCAGCCCCATAGCCTCAAAGGCCTTGATACGCGGTTCTATGATCATATTGTTCACCTCATTACTCTTCTGATGGCAGGGCGTTCGCCTGATAGAGATCGTAAGCGCCGCGGCGCATCAGATCCTCCCAACGATAAACGTCCGTCTGATGACCCGTGAAGCAGACGACGAAGGGCTTGTCGGCGTAAACGATGCCGATGTCGTTGCTGAGATTGGTGTCCTCGCCCGTCTTATGGGCAATGAGCACGTCCTCCCCCAACTTGCCGCCCAGTTTGTGGCCGATCTGCTGCTCGGTGAGCACCTCGATGGCGTAGTCGCTGACTTCCCTGCTGACAAATTCACCGCGATACAGCTTCTCAAGCAGCCGCCCCAGCTCACCCGGGCTGATGGAGTTGCGGATGCCCTTGGCGTTGGCGCTTGCGTCAAACAGCAAACGGCGGATCCTCGTCTGATCCAATCCCATCTCGGCAAAGCCCTGTTCGATGGCCTCAAAGCCGCAATGACGGATCAGGCGGTTGGTGGCGGTGTTGTCGCTGATGCAGATCATCAAGCGGCACAGCGTACGGATGTCGGTCTCAACCGCGCCCGTGAACATATTTAAAGCACCGCAACTGGGAACCTTGTCCGATTCCTCGGTCACAAGGCGGTCGTCAAGCGACATATTCCCCTTGTCGCACTCGGCCAGAATATGAAGAAACAGCGGGAACTTGATGATACTTGCCGCCCCGTAGATCTCATTCTCGCGGATGCCGAATTCAACTCCCGTCACGAGATTTTTATAGTAAAAGCCAAGATGACCCGGCAACGTTTCCATTTCTTCGCGAATGCGTTCCAGTACGGTCAGTTCGTTCATTTGCAGTTCCCCTTATTTACAGTAATGTGATATGGTTATTATATCACGCAGGAAGTAGAGTGTCAAGTTTGGGCAAAGAAAAATCCGCTCTTTTTCAAGCAAAGAGATCCCCCCGTCACACGGGGGGATCTCTTTGAATGTAGATCGGTTACAATACCGCCGACAGAACAATGCCAAGAGCGGTCAAAAGAATATTGGCCACGGCGTTTGTCGTTGCGTAGCTGGCCGTAAAGACCGAGCTTCCGGCAGAATCGATCAGGGAGTTCAAGGCCGCGGTACACGTGCCGCTGCCACACTGACCGCCCAGAACGTCCGCGTCGTCCATTTTCAAAACGTGCTTACTGAACAGCAGTGTGATAATGTGCGGGACCAGGGTTGCGGCAATGCCGATGCCGAGGATCATGAGCATTTGAAGATCCAGTTTGAAAAGCCCCGTTGTCAACGCTTTGACGGCAATAAACAGATTCAGACCAATGCTCTTCAAAAACCATCTGGCACTTTCCGGGAATTTTCCATATTTGGGGTTCTTGTTGTGGAACCATCCGCAAACCAAACCAAGGATCAGCGCGCACGTGCTGTCGCCAAGACCAAAGCCGGCAATCTTCAGCGCACCGAACACAACGGAAAGAGCCAGCGCAGCAAACACGAGCGGAACGTCCGTGACGCTTCCCACTTCCTTGATATAACCGATCTGCTGTGCAACCTTTTTGATTGAGGCCTCAACACCGGAAACCTTAAATATCATTCCCTTGGACAAGGTAACCTCGTCGGTGACAGCCAGCTTCTTTCCCTTGGCCGATGTGATGGTGTGAAGCACCACGCCGCTCGCACTCAGGAAATCCACCGCAGAGCGATCCATCGTTTCCGTCACGATAATTTCTTTCGTCGACAGTTCAAGAGATACGTATTTTTTATCACTCACCTCACGAGCAAATTCATCGTCAAACGCGATCATTTGCTGAATGGGGCTGATGATCGTCAGAACGTCGCCCTGCTGTACGACAAGATCCTGCGCCGGAGCAATCTCCTTGTCCTTGCGGAACACCTTGACTACCTCCAACGAGTGCTCAAAATCATCTTCGAGCTCCTCTATGCTTTTGCCAAGATATTTCGATCCCTCTTCCATCACAAAGGCTCTGGGGAAAACGGGGGCGATTCTTACGTCGTCAAGCTCATCCGTGGCAACGTTCACAGCCTTGGTCTTATCGATCTTATGCTTTGCCGCCAGAATGGGCGAGGTGCGAAGCAGCTTCGGCCCGATGACCGAGGCAAAAAGAATGGCAAACAGCGTACCCGTGATGTAGGTAACCGCATAGGTAATGGAGGCCATATCCCCTAAGCCCTCTGCCACGGTCAGTATTGAGGTCTGCGTCAGGGCGCCGGCCGCCATACCGATAATGGTGTCTCGATCCAGAACGCCGGTCAGATCCAGCACGTACAGAAAAGCAAAGGCCGCAACGCAGAAAAAGGCTGATTGTATAATGAATTTTATACCGTTTGATTTCAGGCTTTTAAAGAACGCCGGCCCGGCCTCATATCCCAGGGTAAAGCAGAAGAACAACGAGAACAGCGTCACTAAAATACCGGGTATGGTGAAGGAAGTAAAGCGGCTCAAGACAAAACCGACCAGCAAAGTGCCGATCGTTGCGCCGAGCGTAAAGGTGCGGATCTTCAGAAATCCGATACAATAGCCCAGTGCCAGGCAAATACAAATCGCCAAAAGGGGATTTTGCGAAAGATAATCCAAAAATAGTTTCATAATCTCTCCTCTGTCACATTCATATCGGCATTGAACTCGGCCGATGTGCTTTGCGTTTTCAATTATACATGAATTGACAAAAATTGTCAATAATAAATCTTTCTCCTGACAGTTCCCGTGGAATTACCGTTTTCGCGCCTGCGAGAACCCGGCACGGTCGGTGCGCAATTATGATAATATCCACTTATACGCTAATATATCAAATTTATACATAAAACCGTATAAATTTCAAATATTTTGTTGCAAATGATCAAATTATGTGCTATAATAATTTATAATTTTAATTCCCACCATATCTTTCAATTCAAGGAGGGCTGATTATGCCAAGCGTCAAAGAAAAAAGCAACAAGATTTTGTCAAAAATCCAAAAAGTCCGTGAAGCTGCGGCGCTAACCAAGCAAACGCTTATTGGAAAGTGGAATGAAAGCAAGGCTTTTGTCGATATGGACAGCATGGACTCTCCAGGCCTCGTATCCGAAGCCGTTGGCCTTACTTCTCTTCTTCTGCTTCTTCTTGCCTTCAACGAAGACGAGAACGTAATCAGCGAAGAGGACCGCCGTGAGATCGCCAATCTTCACAAGGAGTCCCTGAACAAGATTTATGAACGCGTCACCAACTACGGCTACACCGCAGATCCGTTAGTGGATTGTGACAGTACAGACGCCGTAGCTCTCTTCTGTGGAAACAACGCCGGATACGTTGATACCCTCACGTGGGTGCTTTCGGTTTCGATCCTCTCGCGCAGAGTTGATCTTCCCAATGACAACAACGACTTGGGCGGCATTATCCGTTTTGACGATAAAACCCGCAAGCAGTATCTGGAGCTTATGGTGGACTCGTTAGAGCGTCTGCTCAAAGCGCAGAGAGAAGACGGCATGTGGGGCTTCAACGCAGATACCGAATCCTCCGCTTCGCTGTACTTTACCTACTCTGCCTGCGCGTCTCTCGCTGACTTTTTCGACTACGTGCTCGGTGAAATCGCCTACACGTATTCGGAGCTTTCAGACGAAGATATGGAAAAGGAGAAAATCAGGCTTACCGATAAAACGCTTATAAAGCATTTGGATACCACGCTCGGCTTCGACGTAACCAAGGCAGTAGAAAACGCAAGAGAAAAGGTCCAGACGTGGCTCATCGAGACCTGTATGTTCGATATGCCCACGCTAGCCACCTGCGAAGATATGAACGGCGCGGAAAACGAGGAGTTCAGAGCCCGTCTGGGCATGTGGGATCACACCCCAGAAGGCAAGGATAAGGATTTGAGAGAGTTTGTACGTTACTACAATCTTAACTATACCTATTTCCTCGTGGATATGATGGTTTCCATGTCTGTAGATAAGCGTTTCGCCGTAATGTGCAACGGCTCCGAGCGCGCACGTCTTATTGATCTGTGCCGTTCCCATCTCAGCAAAAATGAAGCAAACTATTACCTTGGCAAGGATGGTAGCGGCAAGAAAATCAATGAGCTTTGGAAAAACGCAATGGAGCAAACCATTCACACGGCAAGAGCACAATTTATGCAAGCCTCCAGAACCGGAGCAAAGTTCTGGAACAGAGCCGAGCTCCCCATTCAATGGGTGCACGAGGAGGATGAGGTAATAGAACAGATTCGTAACGTACACGACTCCAAAAAGTTTAAGGACCCTTCCATCGTTCCTATGGCACTTCGCGCAAACACCATGTTCTGCTACTATATTTCCGAGCAGCCGGACATGTCGGTTGACCGCTTGTTCAACGACATTCTCAATGAGCGGGCAAATCAGAATTCCGAACTTAAGAACACCATAGCCGGTCTGTGGGATGGTGAAAAATATAGTCTGCTTATCACCGAGCGTTCTGTCGAATCTATCGTTGACTACTACGATTACCTCAACAAATTCGAAGCGACAGAGCTTGATCACACAAAATATACCGGAGACCCACCCGTCGACCCTCCCCCTGCCAAGAGCGAGTTCGACGTTCTCTTGGAGAAAAAAATTGCTGAGTATCTCGCAAGCGAAGAAGGCAAAGAGGTAATCACTCGGACCGTGGGCGCAACGCCTCCCGCTGACAGCACTATCAATATCCAGGCAGTAATCGACTATGTCACGGAGCTGAATACCATTGATGTTGATGGGCAACTGCTCAATACAAATGCTTCCAACCCTGCTATTCAGTTGATGATTTCTCTTGGCAAATTGTTTAATCAGCTTCAAAACCTTCAAATTCTTCAATTCGTACACGAAGCAAATAAAAAGTCTTCTCTCGGCATGAAAGCGGACGAGGAGAAGAAGGCCATGGAGGCAGTCTCCATGCAAATAAAACAGCTTCTTTCTGAAATCGTTGCAGGTGGGAACTGGAATAGCCAAGGAAAAACGCTGGCTATGCTGTATCAAATCCTTCTGGAATCAGCAAATAAGTAATTTAGTTAATGAATTAAGAGGTAATATTAATTATGGCAGAGCACATCAACAGCTTTACGTTTTATTCGTACAAGGGTGGCTCCGGTCGAAGCACGACTGCGATCAACACCGTACGTCATCTTGCCGACGTCCTTAAGGCCAGCCCCGAGCATCCCATCCTTCTTGTTGACACTGATTTAGAGAGCGCAGGTCTAACTTATTTCTTCAACACCGGTAACCAAAACCCTTTCACGGATCTTTTTAGCGATACCATTCATACAACCAGGATGATTCTCAATCCCGAGGCTACCTACCTGGAAAACTATCAATCCGAACTCAGAATATTCCAAAATAAGAGTGCCGCTTTTACTATGGATTGGACCTCGGATATAGACAGCACCCTCGCCGAAGAACTTGCATTCGTGTTTAGCGATTTCTTTCCCAACAGCCCATGCACGTCCGAGACCATACGGGCTATGCTTAACGGTGTTAGGCTTACCCGGGCCGAAAAAAGCGTTCTGTCCGAATACTGCGAAGCCTATAAAAGAACAACGGCCGGCTTCCAAGACGATATCGATGCCGAAAAAGATCAAAAGCGAGTGCAGCTGTACCGGCTTCCACTGAAGCGTATCGGTGGCGACCTTTTAGACATACATCACAATATGGAACTCACCGATGATCAAAAAGCAGAAGCAACGGAAATCGCAATCAGAAAAAGGCTCCCCGCAACCAGCTTTCTGGACATTTCCAGCCATTTTGGCAAGGACAAAGGGACCATCCGTTTTCTCGGCGTCGACATAGCGTACGAGGGGGCACAGATTGTTCGAGATGAAAACACAACATCGAACTTCAGACGCCTGATAGACACGTGTGAAGATTATGGTTACTGTGCAATTGTTTTTGACAGCGGCGCCGGTGTACAAAGCAGTGCTGAAGCACTTCACGAGGTCTCCGACGTGCTCGTCTATTGTATGCGTCCTACAAAGCAGTTCCGTAGCGGAACCGAAGCCCAGCTCTCTGTCCACAGCGATTTTCTTGAAAAGAAGAAAATCAATGGAGAGACAAGAAAAGCAGCGGGAGATAAGTACAAGCCGATCGTGCTCCTCCCGACCGCCGTTCCTATGTATGCCGAGCCCGACGACAACTCAGATTATCTTTGCGTCAAGCGCAATGCCGCAATTGAAGCGATCGCTGGTCTTGCGCGCCGTTTTGGTAACATTGTTAACGATACCTTCTGCAGTAAGGATAGCGTGCTCAACGAGGTCGAGCTTTTCAAGTGGGAAGAACGTATTCTGCTCTCCGAGGAGCAAATCGGCGGCGTCGCCGATCAGCTTCGCGCCTTCCGTGTGTACGGTAAGCTTGCAGAGAAGATCTGTGAACTTTCCCTTCCGGCCAAGGAGAATCAAGCTGAGGAGAATCAAGCATGAACTATAATCAGTTTATGAGCCAAGGCCTGATGTCCGAGGCTGTTGCGAAAATCTTTTTTGGTCAAAATAGGGCGCGTATGAGGGATCTGGAGTATGAGTCTAGTTACCCTGCTCTTGCTTTTAACATCGGTTTGCTTTATGTCTCGTTAATACAGGCCTTTACGTTTGCGTGTCTCTTGAAAAACGGCACCACGCTTAGTCAAACCCAATACTCCATGATTCTACGCAATAATATCAAAAGTGTTTGGCCGAATGGCGAAAGCAAAACCCCTGCCAACAAGCAGCCGATGAGCAAGCAGCAGGTATTTTCCTTCCTTGAACTTTCCAAGGAACTTGGCAAAAATGTCTTTGACGGTCCCGATACTATTATTCAAAAAGTCTCAAATTATCTCAAAAAAGCAACGGAAACGAGATTTGGAGGGCTTCGGCTAAGCGAATCAATCTTTATCTCTTATGTAGAATCACTTCCCTTGCTTAAAAACACAGACGTTGATTTTGAGCATATGCGGTTTATCTTCAATTACACCGACGAAAGCGGGAGCAACGCAACCGCGGAAATCGACTGTCGCCCTTTCTTGTTTTTCCGAAACAACGAAAAGGATAATTGGGTCAAGGAATATACGCCGAATTGCTACGTTATGACCTCGGTGTCCCGAGGCGAGCGCAGTGGTGAGCTGCTCATCAGTCTCAGACGCCTTAACGAGCTGAACGCGACACCGGAACCGTGCCAGATCAGATGGCAGGCCTCTAAAAATGAGACCGTACGCATGATTTTCCAATCTCTCGAAATACCGGGAGACTGGCTGTCGATCGATGAGTACTGGTGTGATTTCGCCTTCATGCAGAAATTGGCGAACGCCTTTGAGGCGGCACTTGCCCCGTTTTGGGGACTTCGCGGGAACCAGCGAAATTCCGACATCCGCGGTGAACTGAACGAGCTGTTCGCGGATGAAGATATCCGTAGCAGCATAAGCAACCAGCATTGGCACAACAATAAAATCATACTTCTCGAAAACATTGACAAAATTTTCTTTGGTCTTTTTATCAATCATGGTTTCTTCAGAACTGTGCGTAGTGTGTTTTACACACGTGATGACGATGAAAGTGAAAGCAACCGGAGAAGTGCGCTTTTCAAAGGCGTTCTCGTCAATCTTCTGGGAAGTGCGGAGGCAGCAAGTCCTTGCATCAGCGAATGCGAAAAAGAAATAGGCGCTCACATCAAGGTGCTCAAAAAGAAGATCCCCTACGAGTCCTCCAACCTATACAAAAATCGCCGCAGAGAGATCATCGCCGAGTGGCGTGCCTTCACCATTCTGAAAGCAGCCGGCATACAATCTGACAATTTGTTCATAGACAAAGAGGTCATGTACTCGATAGACGATTATTACCTGATGGTCAAGAGCACCGAAACGCCCCTTGAGGATGATCTGAAGCGGGTAATGCGTCTTTTGATTGAGTTGTACGAGCCGCTTACCGATGCACGCTGTCTTGATAAAAACGACGCGTTCAACGAGCCATTCTATTATGACCAGCTTTGGAAAGTCAAGGACGAAATCAAAAATCTTGATCTTAGTGTATTGTTTGAACGCTTCGGTAAGGTCATAGAGCGCTCGGAAAACTGTCCCGCTATCCTGACTCTGCTCGGACGAAAGGCAATATGCAATAAAGTCACCTACAAAGATTATGCCGAAGACATTCTTGATTTACTTAAGAAAGATCATAAAACCAAGCCCTCCAGCTACCTCACCGACAGGTACATATTCATCAGTTACGCCCACAAGGATGACGAGCATGATGATAAAGACACCCTTGCCTCCAAGGAAAAAGATCTTCACCGCATTTCTCAGTTCGTCGAAAAGTGGACTGAAATGGGTTATCAGGTCTTCTTTGACAAAAAGGATTTCCACGGCGGTAATGATTGGGCTCAGCGCGCAAAAAATGCAATAAAGAACCGCCAATGTGCAGGCGTCGTGGTCTTTATGAGCCGCAATGCCGCGATCAGCAAACCGGTTGCTAAAGAGCTGAAATGGGCCGAGGAAGAGGCAAAACGCAGATATGGTCAAAATGAATACGATAAGGTCATGGAATTTATTGTTCCCGTGAATCTTGACGAGTCTTCTCCCATTGATGAGTACTTGGAAAAGCTCGAAGTGGGCAATAGCGAGCAAAGTAAAAATGCCTCAGACATTCGCGAGGTGATACAGAAAAGCAAACTGTATCGCAAGTATTCCGAATTCGAGAAATTGACCGAAGATATTGACAGGCTTCTTCTTCACACCGAAGAGGTTCAGAGTCAGGTCTGCAAGAATGAGTACAACGACCTTGAGCTGCAGATTGTCAATTTCTACGCTTTCCTGAAATTTGGCGACGATGCAAAATGGAAGAGAAAAGAGACAATCGACGATTATATCAGAGGCGAGAACGAGCGCGGAAAGAATAAGGACGCCACGGGCGACTATATCTGCGGCAACGACGATACACTCGTATCTATGGCGCGCTGCATTTATCCCATCGTCGCATCCATGAGAGAAACGAAAATCCGACGCGATAATATTACCATGGTCGCCTACGAAACCGCTTCTCCAAAGAATGACGCCACCAAGAGAGAGGCAAACTATATTCTGACCTCCAAGCCTCTGACAAATCCCGACGATTATTACTGTATTCCCCATTACGGCAGAGTCAGTGACGATTGCACTTGGATGATAGACCCACTGCTCATCAGCTTCAAAAAAATGACGGAAAGATAAGGTGAATTATGAGTAATCACAGCATGAAAATCAAAGACGGTAAAATTAATTTTTGCTGCAAGATGCACCACTGCACGCACAGCTGCTGCGGTCGTTTTTCCGGCATAACAAATGAGCTGGACAATATTGACAATCGTCCATTTGACGAGATCGTGTTGACCCCAGAGGACTTTCAAAAGCTCTACGAAAACGGCTATGCTTATCTGATTGAAGAGGGCTACTCGGAGGAAATGCAAAAGCCCTACTACAAAATGGCGCTGGAGCCTGACGGAACCTGCAAGGCCCTTGTAAACGGCAAATGCAGCATTCATAATATCAACCCTACCTTGTGCAAAGCATTTCCCTTCTACTTCGACATGTTCTCAGGACTTTGCGCTATCAAGTGCGAAGGCTTCTCGGACGAGTATTGGACCGACCTTGCAGACTATCAGCAGAATTTTGAATACGCAAAGAAAATGTACGAATTCTGGCTTGATTTTTACACTCCGTCCTCTGACAAAAAATGATACCATCCATGGCAGATACCGTTCACGCAATGCGAACGGTATCTGCCATAACAAAGAAAGAACTATACCGAAGGAACACTCCAATGGATCAATTTTCAGCCCCGCTTGCAGAAGCACTTCTCAAGCACAGCCGGGAGGACGTCGTCCCCTTTGATGTTCCCGGCCACAAGCATAATCTGGATGTATTAAAGGAATATTTCGGTGAGCAGTGCGTCGCTCTTGACCTTAATTCGCGCAAGAGCATTGACTATCTGTGCGAAGCGAAAGGTGTTATCAAGCAAGCCGAACAGCTTGCGGCCGATGCCTTTGGTGCCGCAGATGCCTTCTTTATGGTAGGAGGAACAACCTCCTCCGTTCAGGCAATGATTATGAGCGCATGTGCCCCGGGGGATAAAATCCTCATACCAAGAAACGTGCACTACAGCGTCATCAACGCCGTAATTCTCGCAGGCGCCACGCCGGTCTATATCAACCCCTCCGTTCATCCCACGCTCGGCATTGCTCTGGGTATGCGCGTTGACGACGTAGTCAAGAGCATTGTTGAAAACAAATATGCGACCGCTATTTTCCTTAATAATCCTACTTACTACGGCATTTGCTCGGATATTGAGAGCATCGTGAAGATCGCTCATCAACACAACGTAAGGGTGTTGGTTGACGAAGCGCACGGCACGCACTTTTACTTCAACGACAAGCTACCGACAGCCGCCATGCATTGCGGTGCAGATATGGCAGCAGTCAGCATGCACAAAACCGGCGGATCGCTGACGCAAAGCTCGATACTGCTTTCCTCCGGCTCGATTCCCCCCACGCATATCAACAACGTCATAAACCTCACGAGAACGACAAGCGCGTCCTACCTTCTCCTTGCGTCGTTGGATCTCGCCCGTCGCCTCCTCGCTACTCAAGGCCAAGAGCTGCTTGACGCCGTCATCAGCCACACCAATAAAGCAAGAGATCAGATCAATCAGATCGGCACTTATTGGGCGTTTGGCAAAGATATCGTCGATGGAGACTCGGTTTACGACTTTGACCTGACAAAGCTTTCCATATACACGCTCGGCACGGGACTGGCGGGCATAGAGCTCTACTCGTCCCTGCGAGACGGCTATGGAATTCAGATAGAGTTTGGCGACATGAACAATATTCTTGCGGTTGCGACTCATGGGAACAGCGAGAGTCATTACGACCGTCTTGTCAGCGCCCTTCTTGAAATTTCACAAACGACAAACACCCCCTGCAAACGCGACTTTATCTACGAGTATATTGCGCCCCGCGTGCTCATAACGCCGCGAGAAGCTTTTTATGCCAAAAAGGAATACATTCCCCTGGCTGACAGCCGGAATCGCATCAGTGCGAAATCAGTTATGTATTATCCTCCCGGTATTCCGATTCTCGCGCCCGGCGAGCTGATAACGGATGAGATCATTTCTCACGTTCTGTACGCCGTTGAGAAGGGATGCACCGTCACGGGTCTCGGCGCGGATAACCGCATCGCCGTGGTTGAGGTCAATGGTGAAAAGTAAAAAAATCCCAAGGCTTGTTTTTCTTGCCTTGGGATTTTTTCGTGCGCCTGTTATTAAAGCCGGTTGAACTGTCAACCGATCCTTTCAAGATCAAAAGCATGTGCGAGGAAATTGCCTTTGCAATTTCCTCGCA
The DNA here is from genome assembly GCA_015064805.1 of Oscillospiraceae bacterium. Classification (GTDB taxonomy): domain Bacteria; phylum Bacillota; class Clostridia; order Oscillospirales; family CAG-272; genus SIG644. Next base: position 56,516 of record SVRN01000001.1, on the reverse strand, counting down.
CAATAATATTGCGCGTTTTAAGCCCAGCGTGCTTTTGCGATCCGGGGATATGCATCATCAACGATGTTAACAACACGTCTGACCAGCGCCATGCATTCCGAGCCACAGGTGTCAAGGTCAATGATTGCGTCAATCGAAGCAACAATGTCATTGTCCTTGTCGAGGTAAAACTTAACCCAACGATACTCTGCGTTCAGGATGTTGCATACGATCAGTGCGTCGGCCTCCTTGTTCTTGAAGTTGGCGATGTCCCAGCACTTGAATGCTACCAACGGGTCATTGTCTTCATCAAAGATTGCGAAAACCGGGATGGAATCCAAATTATCGCCACGGTAAAGCACCTTGATGAGATTTTCCTTCTGTACAGTATACTTAATTCCGTTTGCGTCCATATATGCACAAAATGCTCTTGCATAATCTTGCATCGTAGAATCCTCCTGTTGTTTTAAATTCGTAATTTTATTGTAGCACATCCCCCAAAAAAAGTCAAGCATCTTCACTGCTTTTATGTGCATTTTTGTGTTGTTTTTTTGTCGAGAGCAGATACTTGTTCATCCGGAGTACCAAATAAAACAGTCGTATCTGCCGTGATATGCCGGAATTGTATGCTCACTCGGTCCTGGTCTTAATTCCCTTGGACTGTGCAAAGGCTTCGGCGCAACTGCCGGCAGGGGTGACGACTATGACCTGCGGCGTTCCGCTGAACGTGCAGTTGTCCTCTCCCTCTTCAAAGTCTGTAACGCTTGCTGGAATAACGATCGTTTTCAGTTTGGAGCAGTGTTGGAAGCAATCAATGCGGATCACCCTCAACGTGCTTGGTAGCACGATTTCTTCAGCGGTATCATTACCGGAAAAGCATCCCTCCTCAAGGGTGGTAACGCCATCGGGAACAATAACCGTTTTTTCTTTGCCGAAATAATCAAAAAGCGACGCCGTGTGGCTATCCTCGTAAGATACGATGGCAAAACCGTTTTCATCCGCCGTGATACCCATCATCGCAAGGATGCTCTGCGAACTGCCAAACAGGCCTCCGGCTCCTCCAAGCGATTCCTCCTCAGGCTCTTCCGACTCAGACGCGCCTTCCATAGACATATCAAACCGGAAGACCGGCTCGCCAAGATCCTCGTCAAAATAAAAGCCTTCCTCAAATTCTTCTTTCAGAATATACATCCCAACCTCGTCGTTCTTTTCATATTTTGCCAGCTCCTCGTCGCTAAGATCAAGGTCGTCGAGCTGTGCAATCGAAAAACCGGGCAAGCAGTAGGTTTCCTTGATGACTTCCGCACCGTGATAGTGGAAATGCTCGCAAGTGCCATCCTCACTCATGCCGCAGGCCTCGATCTCCAAGTGAAAACGCTTGGCTTTGCCTAAAAGCGATTCCGCTTCATCAACAGTCACCATGTTTTCCATGACGGACCAGTGGCAGACTCCGGCAATCGTCGCCATATAGTCATTCTCATTCCCTACCGCCGCCTTCACGTATGCCTCCTCACAAGCAAGACCGGAGTCCATCATACCCGTGCAATTCTCTTTCGTTCCTCTTACGCGCAATTCAAACCAGCAGATATTGGCCATTTCTGTTGCTCCTTTTGATCATAAATTTTGTGATTTTTTCCGCTCCCTTTCATTTACAAGGGCTTTTATGCGGTCAAGCGCTTTTTATATACTGCATTATATCATGTGGTTGCGTTTTCTGTCAAGTATGTCAGCCAAATCGTTTTCGCGTTGGGTTGATTCTCTTTATTCCTCACAATGCACGGTCAGGGATAACAGAATTTTACGAAGTAAAAAAGTGCGGCACAGGGATAATTGCCCCGAACGCGTCTACCCTTTTCAATGCAGGGAAAAAGGATATTCTTATTGACTACGCGCAGGCAATGTGCTACAATAAATCATACCCTCGACAGCCGCGCAACGAAAGGAGTAGGTTCATGAAAATCATCCGCTTGTCCGAACACGGCATTTTGCCGGGTACCGATATCACGTCGTCCCTGTTCGCGCTGCTTGAACAGCACAAAGAGAATACTGAGTTCGTTTTTGAGAGCGCAGACTATTATTTTTCGCCCCAAGATGCCAAGCGTGAAGACTTTCGCATTTCAAACTCTGACGTCATCCCTCATCGCACACTTGCGGTCTTTTTGAAAGGCATGAAAAACTGCATACTTCGCGGAAATGGCGCCCGCCTTTGGCTGTCGGGCCATATGCAGGTATTTACCCTTGATCACTGCAAAAACGTACGCTTGGAAGACTTTACGATCAACTGGAAAAAGCCGTTGGTCGCTGAGGGCCGCGTCGTGGCAAAAAGCGATAAGGAGATCGACGTTTGGGTCGATCCCGCGCTCTTTCCCCACCGCTTTGCCAACGGAAATTTGGAATTTGACACGGGCAATGACGAATGGTTCGCATACAACAAAAGCATCATCGTATTTGAACCGCACAGCCTGCGCGCGCGTCGCGGCGTGAGCGACGTAATTGCCACGAGCATTCAACCGCTGGGCGACTCGACGTATCGTATGTGCGTAACGTGCCACGAAAGCATTCACGTGGGCGATCTGTTGAACATGCGCCACAACGCTCGTATTCACGCAGGCATCTTCACCGAAAAATGCTCCGATATCACGGTAGAAAACGTAACCTTCCATTCGTGTGGAGGGCTCGGTTGTCTGTCGCAATTCTGCCATAACATGACCTATCACGGGGTGCATTTTTTGCCTGATAAGCGCGCAGGGCGACTGGTCTCAGGCGGTCGCGACGACGGCATGCACGTCACCTGCAATTCGGGTACCGTGACCATCACAAATTGCACCTTTCACGCCCTGATGGACGATCCCATCAACGTGCACGGATGCTGTGTCACGTCGGACGAGGTAATCAACGACAGAACGCTGCGCTGTAAGTACCGCCATCCGCAGGCCTGCGGCTTTTTATACTGGGCAGAAGCGGGGGATGAGATCGGCTTCATCGCGCGTTCTTCTATGGAGTCCATCGGCACCGCGCGTGCCGTATCCTACACGCTTGAGGACCGTATGACCTTTCTTTTGACCTTTGACCGTCCGCTTCCAAAAGAAATTTTGGAGATGGCCGCTACAGGCAATACGCTGGCGCTGGATAATCTGTCGCACACCGCTTCCTTTATTTGCACCAATAACAGATTTGGCAGCTGCCGCGCGCGTGGCGTTTTGGTCTCCACGCCCAAGCCCGTGCGAATTTGTGATAATTATTTTGAGTCCTCCGGCTCTGCCATTCTCGTCGCAGGCGACGCCAATCACTGGTTCGAATCGGGCGCGTGTCACGACGTCGAAATCTCACGCAACGTATTTACCGACGCCTGCCTTTCCTCCATCTACCAGTTCTGTGACGGCGTGATCAGCATATCCCCCATGGTCGCAAGTCCCGAGGAGAATAAGCCGTATCACAAACGCATCCGCATCACCGACAACGTGTTTGACACGGTCGGTGTTCCCGTGCTGTACGCCTTCTCCTGCGCAGATCTCGTCTTTTCGGGAAACCGTATCTTCAAAAGCCCCTCTGCTCCGCAAGAGGCCGAGAAAAAAGCGCCGATCCGGCTTTCCTACTGCCAAAAGGTTTCGCTGTCGGGCAACCAATGGATCGGAAACTTTGATTCAATAGGGCACGAAGCAGAGCACTGTCAAGACGTAGTGAGTGATAATTAACGAGAAAAATCCCCGAATGGTTCAGGTACTGTTCGGGGATTTTAATATATGGCTAATTGCGGTGGGATTTTTCATTGCCCGCCCCAGTCGCATAGGCGAAATGCTCCATTATTCTTCGTCGTTCTCAAAACTCTCACTATCATCAGGGAAAATAAAGGTATCGATTACCTTACCGTCAGCGTCTATTTCAATATGTTCAACTTTGATTTCCGTACAGGTTTTACCTTCAAATACCTGCATTATAGCACACGCTAAAGTGGTGAATGGGAAGTACCAGCTACTGTCTTCGGAAGATTCAACAACCTTAGTAAAATCCTCGGATATTTCATAACCACATGTATGAGCATCTTTCATCATGTCCAAAAAATCTTTAGAATAATCTATGGTGATGCCTATATCTCTACTTTCTCCCAATACACATTGCAATATCTGCAAAACGGGGAATGTATTTTTCCACTCGGATATTGTTTCGTTTTCTAAAGTTAGAATTAAGCAGCCATCATCATCAACGTGCGCTTGTAAGTACCTTCCTTCTAAAAATGTCCCTGCTCCTTTAGTAGTGCAAAAATCAGTCGGCGTTATACCGTACAACATAAATTCGCAAAATGTTGGTGAAATATGAAGTGTCGTCTGATCTTTGGCAACTTGCCGGTTACATGATGAAAAAAAGGTAGTCAAAAAACAAAAAAGAATAACCAAAATCATATGCAGCGTGATTGTTTTCTTCATATCTCCACTACCTTTCTTTTATGTGTCTTTGTAAATGATGTCATAGGCGTATTTCTTATCCTCGGTTTTCGGGGGATTGTTTGATGGAATAATTATATCACAAAAAAGACTATTTGTAAATAGTGATGTTTGCCCTTGCGGGCAAGTGATGTAATGCTACGCACAGTGATGTATTGCGCCTATGGCGAATAGTGATGTGATGTGTTCCTTTACACGCCCAAAGGGCACTTCACTTGGCGAAGCCGTCATCACGCACGAAGTGTGCATCACGTTCCGCGCAAGCGAAACACATCGTTCCAAAAACGAAAAGCAGTCCATTGGACTGCTTTCGTTTTTGGTTGCGGGGGTGAGATTTTTCATTGCCCGCCCCAGTCGCATAGTCGAAATGTGCGCAAAGCTCAGCTTTGCTTCATTTCTCCTTGCTTGGTGGGGTATCGCTTCGCGAAAACGCCACGCCGTGGCCTTTTCGCTCGCTCACCCACGACCTCCTCCGGAGGTCTTCGAAAGCAAAGCCAACCCTCAACCAAAAAGACAAGGCAGTCCGTTGGACTGCCTTGCCTTTTTGGTTGCGGGGGTGGGATTTTTCATTGCCCGCCCCAGTCGCATAGTCGAAATGCACGCAAAGCACAGCTTTGCTCCATTTCTCCTTGCTTTGTGGGGTATCGCTTCGCGAAAACGCCACGCCGTGGCCTTTTCGCTCGCTCACCCACGACCTCCTCCGGAGGTCTTCGAAAGCAAAGCCAACCCACAACCAAAAAGACAAGGCAGTCCGTTGGACTGCCTTGCCTTTTTGGTTGCGGGGGTGGGATTTTTCATTGCCCGCCCCAGTCGCATAGTCGAAATGTGCGCAAAGCTCAGCTTTGCTTCATTTCTCCTTGCTTGGTGGGGTATCGCTTCGCGAAAACGCCGCACCGTGGCCTTTCGCTTGCTCACCCACGACCTCCTCCGGAGGTCTTCGAAAGCAAAGCCAACCCACAACCAAAAAGGCAAGGCAGTCCGTTGGACTGCCTTGCCTTTTTGGTTGCGGGGGTGGGATTTGAACCTCACGACCTCCGGGTTATGAGCCCGACGAGCTACCAGGCTGCTCTACCCCGCGATATGAAATTTTGGCGGTCCCGAAACTCACGGTTGGTGCCGGCGACCGGGATCGAACCGGTACGATACTCTCGTATCACGGGATTTTAAGTCCCGGGCGTCTGCCTGTTCCGCCACGCCGGCAAAGCTTCCCGTGGAATCCATCCGATGTACGCGTCTTAACGAGTTCTCATCGGTTCGCTTGGATATTATACCCTAAAAGCAATCGCTTGTCAAGCCTTTTTGGCAAAAAAGAAAAAATATTTTTTCGACACGCCGTTTCGCCTTGATTCGTCACGAATAAGACATCCGCGCACGATGCCTAGCCTCGTGCGCGGATATGATTCATTGATCGCTCGTATTTTTTGTTCCGTTCGGAAGTTTGGTAGGATTTTCCGTCAGACCTACGACACCGTCAACAGGCAACGAGAATGCGATGCCCTGCCCCGGCGTTTTCAAACCGACCGCACGATACAGCGCGTGCAGAATATCCTCTTTAATCTCACTTGGAACGAGGATCAGCACCATTTCCTTTTCGGGCTGAACGGTAATACCAAAGAACTTTTCAGCTTCCTGGTTAGCCGTGCCGCGGGCATGGACAACGGTACCGCCGCACGCACCAAACTCCTTGGCGGCGTCCATGACAGCCTCGCTGAAGCCTGCATTGACGATACAAACGATACACTCGTGTGTAAATTCCATATCATTACTCTCCTTTTCCATTGGTGGGCATACGGTTGTTGGTCATAAAACGGTAGATTGCCACACCGACGACACTCTTGAGCGGAATGGTATAGGCAATACCCTTACCTCCGCGCACCGTTTTGAATTTCTTACCCAGCAAGGAGAGTGCCTCGCGGGCACGATCCTCACGGACCATACTGAAAATGACCGACTTTTCCGAATCGGCAAGACCCAGAAGCTGAAGCATATCGGTGCTTGCCGTGCCATAGCCCGACAGGGCCAATTGTACGTTGACCTCCAGCGATTGAAGGAGATCCATGTAAAATTCTGCCTTGTTTCGGCTGACGATGGTGACCAGCAGTTTGACGCCTTGCGGTGCCTGTTGAGGTGCTTGGCGCTTGCCGCGCAAACGAGCCTTATCCGAGGCTACGGGCTTGGACATACCTTGATTTGCCATAAAATCTCCTCCTTTCACATAAAGTCGATGATTTGCTCGTCTTCTGCATCCAGAATACGGCGCATAACGATTCTCTGTCTGACCTTGCGGGAGACGACGGCACGGAAGCCAAGCAGCTGAATGGTGATCAAAGGCGTCATAGCGACCATAGCGACCACGCCAAAAGCACAGCTCAAAATGCTATCCACACCCTGAAGCTCCGCACAAATGCCGATGGCAAAGGGCAATATGAAGCTGGAGGTCAACGGACCGCTGGCAACGCCGCCCGAGTCAAACGCGATGGCGGTGTAAATGCCGGGAACGAAGAAGGACAGCCCCAGCGAGATGAAATAACCGGGAATGAGATAATACAGCACGCTGAAATCCAGATAGATACGCAAAACGGACAGACCGATGGAAATACCGACGCCCAAGGACAGCGCGATCATCATGGACTTTTTGCTGACGGTGCCGTCGGTGATGGACTCGACCTGCTTGTTCAGCACGTGAACCGCAGGCTCTGCCAGTACGACGACAAGGCCCAGCACAAAGGCAAAGCCGATCAGCCAAGGCGCCGGCAATTTGGCCAGCATAGTACCCAGTGCGTAACCGACGGGCATGAAGCCGACCGTAACGGCCGACAGGAAAATCACCAATCCCACAAAGGTATAGAGAATACCAATGGCGATCTGGATCAGTTTTTTGCGAGGCAAATGCAAGAAAGTCACCTGCAAAATCAGGAAGAAAACGACGATCAATCCCAGGGCGATCGCCACTTCCTCCACGACAGACAGCACGGTAGGCAGAAATGCGCTACCCAGATGCGCGTCGATCGAATAGTCGGGCAAGGTATAGCTCAGATCGCCGCGGACACTCAGACCAAGCGCGGTGACGGCCAGAATCGGGCCGACTGAGCAAAGCGCCACGAGACCAAAGCTGTTCTCGCCTGCGTCCTTACCGCCCAGCGTTGCCGCAATACCGACACCAAGCGCCATGATAAAGGGCACGGTGATCGGTCCCGTCGTTACGCCGCCCGAGTCAAACGCCATAGGCAGCAGCGCTTCGTTGCCCGTAACGATTAAAAGTGACGACAGCGCAAACAGCAGCATGTAAAAGAACATAAGTAGCGAGGACAGACTCTTATGAAAGACGATTTTAAGTACCGCCAGCAAAAGGAACAAGCCAACGCCAACGCCAACCGTTACGATGAGCAGCGTGCCGTTGATGACCTTTGCCACCTGTGCGGCCAGCACGGAGAGATCAGGCTCCGCGACCGTGATCAGCACGCCCATCGCAAAGCAAACGGACAAAAGAAGCCACAGCTTGCGCGATTTGGCAAGACCAGCGCCGACGTGCTCGCCCATGGGGGTCATCGCAAGGTCGGCTCCAAGGTTAAAGAGTCCGATTCCCAGCACCAAAAACAGCGCCGAGATCAGAAAAATAATCAATTCGCTGTTTGACAGCGCGATCAGCGGCGTCAAATGCAGAATGAGCACGATGAGCGTCACGGGCAAAACCGAGATCATCGCCTCTTTACATTTGGAATATAAAACCTTAATCAAGTCATATCTCCTTAAGCGTCGAATTCATCCACGGCGCGATAAGGCAGAGCAGGTGCGCCATCGGGCACGGCCTTCGCACCCTCGGTGGGCATCACGTAATAGACGGCGTTACGAATGATCTTCTGTACCCATTCGTTATAGTAGGAGGGGCATTCCTCGTGACCGGGCTGGAAGTAAAAGATCTTGCCTGCGCTTCTCTTGAACACCATGCCGGAGCGCATCACGAAACCGTCCTCAAACCAAGAAGCGAACACGGTTTCATCAGGCTCGCCAATGTAGAAGGGCTCAGCGTACAGCTCCTCCTGCGAAAGGCAGAAGTGATCGGGAATACCGGCCGCGATAGGGTGAGTGGGATTGAGCGTCCAGACGATCTCCTTTTGGTTGCGTCCCCAGGACAAGTTGCCGGATGAGCCGATCACGCCGCGGAACACCTTGGAGTGGTGGCCCGAGTGCAAAACGACCAGACCCATTTTGCCCAGATATACTCTTTGCTTGATGGCCTCAACCAGTGCGTCGTTGACCTCGTGATGCGCCATATGACCCCACCAAAGAAGAACGTCGGTGTTGTTCAGCACGTCCTCGGGCAGGCCTTGATCGGGATCGTCGAGTGCGGCAAGACGCACCTCAAGAGCGGCATCCTGCGACAGCGCCGCACCGATAACGGCGTGCAGGCCGTCAGGATAAATCGCGCGGATATGCGGCTCCGATTTCTCGTGACGGAACTCATTCCATATCGTAACTCTGATTTTCTTTTCCATTGATAACATCCTCCTTATGAGAAATATAAAATCTTCCTATTTGTATTATACCTTAATGCACCCTTGTCTGTCAACCGCAAAAGTGAGGTTTTTTTGTTAAAAAAATACCAAAAAACAAAAAGAAAAAACAAGTTCATTTATAGAAAAAGTCTTTACAATTTTGTCCGTTTATGCTATAATGAAGACAATGGGAAAGTGTGGGCGATCGATGGCCCAATTTCCAAAAACGAATGAAGATAAGGAGAAATTCTCATGAAAATGACATTCCGTCATTACGGCCCCGGCGATCCCGTAACGCTGGAGCAGATCTCGCAGATCCCTGTGGTTCGCTCTATCGTTTCCGCCGTTTACGACGTCCCCGCAGGCGGCGTCTGGAGCTATGAAAGCATCAACGCGGTCAAATCCGCCGCTGCTGCACACAACCTCGCGTTTGAGGTCGTTGAGAGCGTCCCCGTTCCCGAAGAGATCAAGCTGGGCGCACCAGAGGCTGCCAAGCTGATCGACAACTATTGTGAAAACGTCCGCCGCTTGGGCGCGGCAGGTGTCAAGTGCATTTGCTACAACTTCATGCCCGTGTTCGACTGGTTACGCAGTGAGATGGAGCACATCTCGCCTGACGGCTCCAACTCTCTGGCATACGACGAACAGACCGTTCTTGCCATGAACCCGCTGACGGGTGAGCTTTCCCTGCCCGGCTGGGACGAAAGCTATACCAAGGATCAGCTCCGCGGTCTGTTGGCCCGCTACGAGAGCGTTGGCGAGGAACAGCTGTGGAAGAACCTGCAGACCTTCCTTGAAGCCGTCATTCCCGTGGCACACGAGGCAGGCGTCAACATGGCCATCCACCCGGACGATCCGCCTTGGGGCATCTTCGGTCTTCCCCGCATCATCACCTGCGAGAAGAACCTTGACCGCTTCCTCTCCCTTGTGGACATGCCCGAAAACGGTCTGACCTTCTGCACGGGCTCGCTGGGTGCAAATCCCGAAAACGACCTTGTCAAGATGGCAGAAAAGTACGCCGGTCGCATCCACTTTGCTCACGTGCGCAACATTCTGCACACGGGCGAGCGCAAGTTCCACGAGGTCGCGCATCCCACCGACTGCGGCTCGCTGGATATCTACGGCATCGTCAAGGCACTGCACAAGGGCGGCTTTGACGGCTATATGCGTCCCGACCACGGCAGAATGATCTGGGGCGAGAGAGGCAGATACGGCTACGGCCTTTACGACCGCGCGTTGGGCGCTATGTATCTGTCCGGTCTTTGGGAAGCTATCGACAAAGAAAACAAGGCGTAATTGCCAATAAAGGAAGGTATAACTATGAATAACGTTTGTGTTGTTACCGGTGCGGGCGGTGTGCTTTGCGCCGCATTCGCCAAGGAAATGGCAAAGAAGGGCTACGCTGTGGCTCTGCTTGATATCAACGAGACGGCCGCCGCAGCCGTAGCTGAGCAGATCGTCGCCGAGGGCGGCGTTGCCAAGGCGTATAAGACCAACGTACTGGACCGCGAGGTGCTGGAGAACGTTCACGCGCAGATCCTTGCCGACCTTGGCAAGTGCCAGATCCTCATCAACGGTGCGGGCGGCAACAATCCCCGCGCAACCACCACGCACGAGTATTACGAGGAGGGTGACATCGACCGCGATGACATCACCACCTTCTTCAATCTCGACAAGGGCGGCTTTGATTTCGTCTTTGACCTGAACATCAAGGGCGTTCTGCTCCCCACGCAGGTATTCGCTCGCGACATGATCGGCGGTGAGGGCTGCTCCATTCTGAACATCTCCTCGATGAACGCCTACACGCCTCTGACCAAGATCCCCGCCTACAGCTCCGCCAAGGCGGGCGTGTCCAACTTCACTCAGTGGCTGGCCGTTCACTTTGCAGGCGCGGGCATCCGCGTCAACGCCATCGCCCCCGGCTTCTTTGCTACCAATCAGAACAGAGCCCTGCTGTTCAACGAGGACGGCACGCCCACCGCACGCACGGGTAAGATCCTGGCCGCAACGCCCATGAAGCGCTTCGGCGAGGCTGACGAGCTGCTTGGTGCTCTGGACTTTTTGACCGACCCCGCCAAGTCGGGCTTCGTCACGGGCGTTATCCTCCCCGTTGACGGTGGCTTCTCCGCTTACTCGGGTGTATAACGGAGGCTTCTCATGAATCAGTTACTCAAGCTCTGCGCCTTTGCCGACGAGGCAGATCCCAAGCTCGACGCGCAGATCGATATGATGCTTTCCAACGGCATTCCCTATCTTGAAATGCGCGGTGTGGATGGCAAGAACGTAGCAGATCTGACCGACGATGAGGTCAAGAGTGCCGTGGATCGCCTGAGCGCGGCCGGCCTTAAGGTCTGGTCGCTCGGCTCTCCCGCAGGCAAGACCAAGATCACGGACGATTTCTCCTTTGAGGAGAAGCGTTTTGCGCGTCTGCTCCACATCGCCGATATGACGGGTGCCAAGTGCATTCGTCTGTTCAGCTTTTACGGTACGGACGGCTCTGACGAGTATTTCGACGAGATCTGTGCGCGCCTGTCCCGCTTTATCGAGATGGCCAAGGGACACGACGTCGTGCTCTGCCACGAAAACGAAAAGGGCATCTACGGCGACACGGCCGAGCGCTGTGTCAAGCTGCTGAAGGCGCTGCCCGAGCTCAAGGCCGTCTACGACCCTGCCAACTTCCTTCAGTGCGGCGAGGACACCTTGAAGGCATGGGACGCGCTTGCTCCCTATATCTACTATATGCACATCAAGGATTGTGCATCCGACGGTCGGGTCGTCCCCCCCGGTGAGGGCGTGGGACAGATTCCTACCCTGCTCTCCCGCTACGCCAAGGCAGGCGGCGGCATTTTGACGCTGGAGCCCCATCTGGCCGAGTTCGTCGGCCTTTCCGACCTCGAGGAGGAGGGCGACAAGAGCGCCGTCGGCGGTTGCAAATTCGCATCGGGCCGCGAAGCCTTTGACTACGCCACCAATTCCATCAAGAATATCATTGCCAAGCTGGCATAAGGAGGATATCTATTATGATTATCGGTGCACAACTCTTTACTCTGCGCGATTTTTGCAAGACCACGCAGGATCTGGACGAGACCTTAAAGAAGGTTGCTGACATGGGCATCAAGACCGTGCAGCTCTCGGGCGTTTGCGCTTACGATCCCGCATGGATGGCCGAAAGACTCAAAGAATACGGTCTGACGGCTGACATCACCCACTTTGACATCAACCGCATCGCGGGCGATCCCGAGGGCACGCTCAAGTTCCACCAGACCATGAACTGCCCCTACATCGGCATCGGCTGCATGCCCGCCGACTACATGCGTCCCTTCACCGTCGAGAAGCTGAACGCGTTCTTCGACCGCGTCCGCCCTGCTGCCAAGTATTTTGCAGAAAACGGCAGTAAGTTCATGTATCACACGCACCACTTCGAGTTTGCTATGGTAGACGGCAAGAACGTTCTGACGCGCATGCTCGAGGAATTCCCTGCCAACGAATACGGCATCACCTTTGACGTTTGGTGGGCACAGTACACGGGCGAAAATCCCGTCAAGTGGCTGTACGCGCTGGAGGGCCGCACCGATTGCGTCCACTTCAAGGATATGTCTCACAATGCCAATGGAGACATCATCATGGTTCCCAACGGTGACGGCATCATGGACTACGACGCCATCATCAAGGCCTGCGTCGACACGGGCGTCAAGTTCGGCTACATCGAGCAGGACAACTGCAACGGCGAGGATCCGTTTGCCTGCATGAAGCGCAGCTACGACTTCTTCCGCTCTCGCGGCTTAAGCTGATTTTAATTCTACTATTTGAAAGGATACATAATCATGGAAAAAGTAAGACTTGGTATTATCGGTGTCGGTAACATGGGCTCCGGACACCTCTCCAACATTCTCGCTCGCAAGTGCCCCGAGATCGAGGTCACGGCCGTTGCCGATATTGACACCGCTCGCCTGGATCACGCCTGCAACATGGTGGAAAAGGCACGCGCTGAGCATCCCGAGATCCCCGAGATCGCTACCTTCACCGACGCGATGGAGATGATCTCCTCGGGTCAGGTTGACGCCATTATCGTCGCCGTTCCCCACTACGATCACCCTCGTTACTGCATCGCAGGTCTGCAGGCAGGCCTGCACGTCATGAGCGAAAAGCCCGCAGGCGTTTACGCCGAGCAGGTGCGCGAGCTGATGGAGGAGGCTGACAAGCATCCCGATCTCATCTATGCGCTCATGTTTAACCAGAGAACCAATCCCTTGTATCGCAAGATGCGTGATATCATCCAGAGCGGTGAGCTCGGTCAGATTCGTCGCTCTACCTGGATCGTCACGGGCTGGTATCGCCCTCAGGCGTACTACAACTCCGGTGCATGGCGCGCAACCTGGTCGGGCGAAGGCGGCGGCGTTCTGCTCAACCAGTGCCCCCACAACCTGGACCTGTGGCAGTGGATCTGCGGCATGCCCTCCAAGATCGATGCTAAGCTGCACTTTGGTAAGTGGCACGACATCGAGGTTGAGGACGACGTAACCGCATACGTAGAGTATCCCAACGGCGCTACCGGTATGTTCATCACCTCCACGGGCGACGCCCCCGGCTCCAACCGTCTGGAGGTCGTCTGCGACGGCGGTATGCTCATCTGCGACGGTGGCTCGCTGACGATGCGCAAGCTCGAGATCCCCGAGCCTGAATTCTCTCGCACCAACACCGTTCCCTTCGGTCAGCCCAAGTGCGAGACCATCAAGGTCGATTGCACCGGCTGTGGCGACAACTCCCAGCACGTTGGCGTGCTCAACGCATTCGCAGGCGCGATCCTGCGCGGCGAGCCGCTGATTGCCGACGGTCGCGAGGGTGTCAACGGTCTGACCATCTCCAACGCCATGCATCTGTCCGCTTGGTTGGGCAAGCCCGTCGATATCCCCATGGACGACGCTCTGTTCAAGTCCGAGCTGATGAAGAGAGTCAAGACCTCCCGCCGCAAGGAAAACGTGTCCGCCGTTTTGGCCGACACGGAAGGCACCTACAACGCTTGAGTCCCCATTTTTGAACAGGAGAATAACTTGCATGAAGACGAAAAAGCTGCTTTGCCTGCTTATAGCCACAGTTCTTCTGACAACTTGCTTATTGACTGCGGGCTGTGACAAAACACCGACGCCGCCCGAGAACGAAGACAACGAAACCGCCGACACGGATCACAGCCAGAACAGCGAAAACAACTATACCCTGGGTAACATCAAAAACACCGTTGCGGATTATATCATGATCCGCTCGGAAAAGGCCACCAAGCTGGTCAAAAACGCCGTCATTCTGGCGCGCACGACCATCAAGGAGGCAACCGAGGCCGAAATTGAGGTCGCTGAGGACTGGGTCGAGGATATGAAGTCCGATCATGAGATCCTCGTTGGCGAAACCAATCGCCCCGAGTCTGCCGAAGCCATGAAGTTGCTCTCGGACAGCAACCCCTACACGGTAACGCAGATCAACGGAAAGATCTGTCTGGTCGGTCTGGACGAATACAGCGTCCGCCGTGCCGTGTATGAATTTCTTGCCGTTTATTTCGGTTACGAGGTTCCCAATTACAACTACCACAACGTCATTGACTACGGTGCCGAGGGCGACGGCGTACGCGACGAGACCGAGTCCTTCCGCGCGGCGGTTGCCGCGGCTGAAGCGGACGGCCTTCCCATATACGTTCCTGCCGGAACGTATATCATCTCGGACACGATCGAGCTGAATCAGGTCACGCTGTACGGCTACCATTCGGGCGCTTGGACGGCGGACGACAGCGATCTGCCCGTCATCGTGCAGACCAATCTTGAGTCTCCCGTATTCGACGTTGTTGCTGGTTCTCTTTCGGGTCTGCTGATCGACGTCAAGGGCGCAAGCAAGGAGATGGACGTCACAACTGCCGAAACCGTTCGTCTTTCCAATGCAGGCGCACGCGTCAGCAATCTGAAGATCTATAATCCCTACATCGGCATTTCGACCTTCTATGACGGCGGTGCCAACCCCGGACGCTGCTTCATCGAAAACATTTTCATCGTCAATGCGTATAAGATCGGCGTCAACGTTCACTCTACCTGGGACGTTGCCACGCTTTGCAACATTGAGGTATGGTGCCCCCACACGGGCGGCGCAAACAAGAACTCCTGCGAGGTCGCCTTCAAGTTTGGCAAGAACGACGATCTGCGCGCGGTCAACTTGTTCACCTTCAACGCCAAAATCGGCTTCCTTTTTGAGGAGTCCGACGTTGGCGGCGGTGTGTACGAGGGCTGCTGGGGTAGCTTTACCAACTGCTCGACCGACCTGTGTGAAACGGGTCTTAAGGTCGACAAGGGTCAGCACGCGCTGACGGTTGTTGGCGGTACTTACTGGAATCATTTCTTCGGTCTGGACGTCACAAGTCAAACAAGCCCCTTGACCCGCGTCACCATGACGGGATGCGAGCTTAAAACCAACGGCGCCCATGCGGTCAACGTGTCCGGCGGACAAATGATCACCGTCACGGGCTGTAACATCTCCCGCACACAGTCCGATCACTCAGCCGTTCCCGTCAGCATCAAGGGCGGCTCGGGCGTTACCCTGTCCGGCAATACCATTTGCGCCAACGGCACGGCGGCCATCGAAATCACGCCCTCCTTCAAGGGCGCGGCCTCCATCACGGGCAACACCATCATCACCTCGAGCTCCTCCCCGGATTTCGTCATTTCGGGCAAAGCGTCAGGAGATCGCATCGTGATCGAAAGCAACGCCATTCTGACGAATTATAAGTATGAATAACGCAAAAAAACGCCAAGTCCCGCGGGACTTGGCGTTTTCTTTTTATTCTGATTATCTTCTCTTCTCCGCGATCTCGTCGATGATCAAGGAAAGGAAGTCGGACGCGGGCATTGCGCCCTTCTCGCCTTCCTTGCGGGAGCGGACGGAAACGGTACCGTTCTCCACTTCCTTGGCACCGACGATGAGCATATAAGGCACCTTCTCCTGCTGTGCGGCACGGATCTTGTAGCCGATGGTGTTGTTGCTCTTGTCGATCTCAACGCGCATACCCATGGCGGTCATGCGATCCGCGATCTTCTGGCAGTACTCGACCTCACCGTCACCCATAGGCAGGAACTTGGCCTGTACGGGTGCCATCCAGGTAGGCAATGCGCCTGCGTACTTTTCGATCAGGTAGGCAAGCGTTCTCTCGTAGCAACCCAGCGAGGTGCGGTGGATGATATAAGGCTTTTTGAGCTGACCGTCGCTGTCAACGTACTCCATGCCGAACTTTTCGGCCAGCAGCATGTCGATCTGGATGGTAACGATGGTATCCTCCTTGCCAAATACGTTCTTGTACTGGATGTCCAGCTTGGGACCGTAGAAGGCAGCCTCGTCAATACCGATGTCGTACTTGACTCCGAGGTTATCAAGGATATTACCCATCACGCGCTGTGCTTCTTCCCACTGCTCGGGCGTACCCTCGTACTTGATGCCTGCGCGGGCAGGATCCCACTGCGAGAAACGGAAGGTGCAGTCCTCCAGCATGCCGACGGTATCCAGGCAATATTTAGCCAACTCCAGACAGCCGCGGAATTCTTCCTCGAGCTGCTCGGGACGGAGCACCAGGTGACCCTCGGAAATGGTGAACTGACGAACGCGGATCAGACCGTGCATCTCGCCGCTGTCCTCGTTACGGAACAGCGTGGACGTTTCACCCAGACGCATGGGCAGATCGCGGTAGGAACGCTTCTTATTCAGGAATACCTGATACTGGAAGGGGCAGGTCATGGGACGCAGCGCGAAGCACTCCTTGGTCTCGTCGTCCGCGTCGCCCAGAATGAACATACCGTCGCGGTAGTGATCCCAGTGACCAGAGATGCGATACAGATCGCGCTTGGCCATCAGCGGCGTTTTGGTCAAGAGGTAGCCTCTCTTCTGCTCCTCGTCCTCAACCCAGCGCTGCAGCGTCTGAATGACGCGCGAACCCTTGGGCATGATGATGGGCAGACCCTGGCCGATGACGTCGACCGTCGTGAAATATTCCAGATCGCGGCCGAGCTTGTTGTGGTCGCGCTTTTTGGCTTCCTCGAGCTGCGTCAAGTGAGCGTTGAGGCCTTCCTTGTTGGGGAACGCTACGCCGTAGACGCGCTGCAGCATCTTATTGCTCTGGTCGCCCTTCCAATACGCGCCCGTGCACTGGGTCAGCTTGAACGCCTTGACCGCGCCCGTAGCGTACAGGTGAGGACCTGCGCAAAGGTCAACGTACTCGCCCTGACGGTAGAAGCTGATGATCTCACCCTCGGGCAGCTCCTTGATGAGCTGAACCTTGTAGGGCTCCTCTCTCTCGGTCATAAAGGCGATGGCCTCCTCGCGAGGCAACGTGAATCTCTCAATGAGCAGATTTTCCTTGACGATCTTCTTCATCTCGTCCTCGAGCTTTTTGAGCACGTCGGCCGAGAAGGGCGTTTCGCTGTCGAAATCGTAATAGAAGCCGCTCTCGATGGCAGGACCGATGGTCAGCTTGGCGTCGGGGAACAGTCTCTTGACGGCCTGTGCCAATACGTGAGCCGCCGTGTGATTGAAGACGTGACGACCGTCCTTGTCCTCAAAGGTGAGCAGCTGAACGTCGGCGTCAGCGTCGAGGACGTGCGTCATATCGACCACCTGACCGTTCACGCGGGCCGCCAGATGTGCGCGCGTACCAACCTCTGCCGCACGAGCCGCGTCAAAAACGGACAGCGGTGCGTCAAAGCTCATTTCTTTTTCTGCAAATTTGACTGAAAACATGATATTTTCCTCCATTGATATATTGTTCAAAATAAAAGCGCACCCCGACAAAGAATCTTTGTCGGGGTGCGGATCGTATCCGCACGGTTCCACCCGTGCTTTTGCTTCATTGGTATTCAAATGTACGATACGGTGGTATATCGGGGCTTTGCATAAGAACCTTTCAGCACGAGCTATGCTCGGGTTCTCTCTCTGATTGTAAAGTGCTCCCTTTACGTGTCCGATCGCGGCAAACGTCGTCGCCATGCATTATTTTACCGCACGGACAGGCGTTTGTCAAGAGATTTTTCAATTATTTTTTACGGCGCTGGTTATAGGCGGAGCGAGGATTATAGATCTCGCGCCAGTCAAGATCGCCACGATCCAGCGCGGTGATGATGACCTCTGCCGTTGCGATGTTGGTGGCAACGGGGATGTTATACAGGTCACACATACGGAACAGCTCGTGCTCCACGGGGTCAACGAAATCAGACGGACGGGTGTCACGGAAATCCAACAGAACGTCAATTTCGTTGTAAGCAATGCGCGACGCGATCTGCTGCTCGCCGCCCTGCTCTCCCGTCAGAAGACGTTCGATATTCAGGCCCGTAGCATCCGAAATATACTTTGCGGTAATGCTGGTAGCGCAAAGATTATGCTTGCTCAAGATGCCGCAATATGCAATACAGAATTGAGCCATCAATTCTTTTTTCGTATCATGGGCGATAATTGCGATTTCCATTCATGTCATCCTCTCTTTGGTATAAATACATGGATTTTTGCATTCGATTCGTCGTTCTATATGGCGAATTGCACAACAAAATTATCCTGAATATTATCAATTTTATGGCTTATTATACCATAAAATTCGCAAATTGTCAACACCCGTACCCCTTGTTTTGCGTCTTTTCTTTTATTTTTTTTGCACTTTTTCATAACTTTTTTATCTCACATCCATAGCAAAACCGACCGCGCGCCATCCAAAGGATAGACAGCTTAGCGGTCGGTTATGCAAATGTTACAAAGGTATTATTTCAATTCGACGATCGTTACGCCGCCGTCGCCTTCCCCGTATTGACCGAGGCGGAAGGAGGACAGTCGCTTGTCGCCCTTCAAAAAGCGCCACAGCGCCGCCTTCAGCGCACCGGTTCCCTTTCCGTGGATCAGCGAGACGGTTTTGATGCCGTGAAGCTGTGCTTCGTCGAGATACTTATCAACGACGCTCCAAGCCTCCTCGCCCGTCATGCCGCGCAAATCAATCTCAGGCTTGAAATCGTGGCTGACTTGTGCACGGTAGTCGGACGCCTTTTTGCTCTGCTTGTCTTTGGTCAGCAGTTGAGGCGTGTTTTCAATCAGCTTCAAATTTTTGATCTTCGTCTTAGTCGTGATGATGCCCGCTTTGACCATAACGTTGCCGCTGCGGTCGGGCTCGGACACGACGACGGCCTGCTTGCCGATGTCCATCAGATAGACCTCGTCGCCCTTACGAAGCGGGCGAGGCAGTACGTAGTCCTCGTCCTTGCGCTCGTCGACGGGATCGATCAACGCCTCGTTCTCACGCAGATAAGCGCGGACGTTGCGGCGCGTTTCCTCCAGCTGAGAGGCCAGTCTGTCGGTCTCCTGGGCACGACGGACCTTGTCCGCCTGCTCCAGAATATAGTCGCTGGACACCTTGGCGCTCGTCAGAATGGAATTGGCCTTCTCCCTTGCCTTCTCCAGCGTAGCCTCGGACTCGGCCAACTGCTTTTGGATCTTTCGCTCGGAGGCAGCCTTATAAGCCTCGTATTCCTTGCGCAAGCGCTCTGCCTCGGCGCGTTCCTTTTCCATCGCGATGCGACTGCGCTCGAGCTGCTCGATGACGTCCTCAAACTGCTTGTTATCGGCACTGATATATTCTTGCGCACGCGCCACGATGGCGGGGGGAATGCCCAGCTTGGTCGAAATGGCAAACGCGTTGGATTTACCCGGTGTGCCGACGATCAGCTTGTAGGTCGGCTTGAGCGTTTCCACGTCAAACTCGCACGAAGCGTTGCAAACGCCGGGCGTTGACAACGCGTACGCCTTCAGCTCGGCGTAGTGGGTGGTCGCACCGCACATAGCGCCTGCCTCGCGCACCGCTTCGATGATGGCCACGGCCAGTGCCGCGCCCTCAACGGGGTCGGTGCCACCGCCCAGCTCGTCGAACAGCACGAGGGAGCGATTGGTCAGCTCGTTCAGAATGGAAACGATATTGACCATGTGTGACGAGAAGGTGGACAGCGATTGCTCGATGCTCTGCTCGTCGCCAAGATCGACCAGAATGCGGTCGAACAGGCACATGGTAGAGGGCTCGTCGGCGGGAATATGCAAGCCCGATTGCACCATCAGGGCAAACAGACCCAGCGTTTTCAAGGTAACCGTCTTACCGCCCGTGTTGGGACCGGTGATGATCAGCGTATCGTAGCCGCCGTTGTCTCCGCATCCCGCGCCAAGCGCGACGTTAATAGGGACGACGACGTTTTTATCGATCAGGGGATGACGAGCGCGGGACAGCTTGACCGTTCGCTCACCCGTCAGGACAGGCGCGATGCCACGCATACGGGAGGACAGCTCACCGCAGGCGAAAATGAAGGCCAGCTCGGTGATGTTGCGATAGTTGAGGTCGATCACGCTGCCCGCGTCGCTGACGGCGGACGACAGCTCGGCCAGAATGCGCTCGATCTCGCGCTCCTCCTTGGCGTGCAGCAGGCGCAGCTCGTTATTTGCCTCGACGACGGCCATCGGCTCGATGAACAGCGTCGCGCCCGAGGCAGAGGTATCGTGCAAAAGGCCGGGAACGTCACCGCGGCACTCGGCACGCACGGGGACGACGTAACGGCCGTCACGCGTGGTAACCAGATTTTCCTGCAAATATTTGGCGTGCGTTCCGCCCGAAATATATTTATGAAGAATATCCTTGATACGGATATTGGCGGCACGCATATTGCGGCGGATGGTGGCAAGCGCAGGGCTGGCCTCGTCCGCGATCATATCCTCGGCGGGAATGGCGCGTTCGATCTGAAGCTCCAGATGGCGGTTGGGCATCAAGCGCTCGAACATTTCATCCAGCGAGGTCTCAAACGTCATATTGGTGGTGCCGTAATCGCGCAGTGTCCGCGCCGTGCGAAGCACGCCCGCAATATCGAGCAGCTCACGCGGTGAGAGCACCGCGCCCTTCTCTGCTCGCTCGCAAGCGCCTGCCACGTCCTTGACCATACCAAAGGACGGCATACCCTTGGCGTCGCACATACGGCGGGCGTCGGTCGTGTGGCGCAATCGGCGCAATACGACGTGAATATCATCCGATGGAGAGAGGCGGATCGCCATCGCGCGGCTGCCCTCGGTGGGGGCACAGTCGGCAAGCATGGCAAGCACGCGGTCAAACTCCAGCGTTGTCATGGTTTTTTCTGTGATTTTCATAGTAGATTGATATATCCTTTGAATCGGAAATATTGGTAATCGGGATATAGCGTTCTTACATTCTTACACGCTATTTTCCCCTCATCTGCTCATACATTCTCAAGGCCGCGCTGTCCACGTCCAGATGATACCGCACGAACTTTTCTCCCGCGCGGGAAAAATCATATCGGTCGGTCTCATCGTCCAGACGGAAGGACATCATCTTGCCAAGCGGCGTGGAAATGGCAAATCGGATCGCCTCCAGCGCCCCCTGGGTGAGCAGCACCCATTCGTGGCGAGGCGCGTCGTCATCCGTGCGCACGGCGTCGCCAAACACCTCTCGATTGGCACGGCACTCGCCGCAAAACAGGTCGCCCTGCGCAATGTCCAGCGCAAAGCCACCGTCCTGCGTCTTGCCGCATCCACAGCAGCGATTGACGGCGGGAGACAGCCCCTGCATGGCAAGGATCCTCCACTCGAACACGCCCTTGATCAGCTCGTCGGGATAGGTTTTGTTGGCAAGAAAATACAGCGAGTTGAGCAGCAGACGAAGTAGCTCCTCGCAGGGCTCGCCCGGCTCGCTGACGGCTATCGCAACGTCGCAGAAGTAGGCCGCCAGATTGAGAGCGTCCAGACGCGAGGTCACGCCGTAGAAGTTTTCCTTGAGCTCACCCGTGCGAAGCCAGTAAAGATCTCCCTTTTTATACAGCTCGAAATCACCGTAGCAAAACGGCTGGCTCAGGGCCATCTGGGGGCCCTTGAGGGATTTCGCGCCCTTGGCAATGACCGTGAGCTTGCCCATCTCGGGCGTCAGCAGCGTGAGGATGACGTCCTTCTCACGCTTGGCTCGAATGACCAGCCCCATGGTGTGGCACTGCTCCGACATACCCTCACTCCCCTTTCGCAGATATCGTTATGCGTCAGTCCTCCTGATAACCGAAGTTACCGACGGCGCGGGCGCTGTCGCGCCAGTTTTCCTTGACCTTGACCCAAAGATTGAGATAAACCTTTTTCTCCAGCATTTTTTCCAGATCCGCGCGGGCATACGAGCCGATGCGCTTAAGACCCTCACCGCCCTTGCCGACGATGATACCCTTGTGCGATTCCTTCTCGCAGAAGATCTCGGCACGGATGCTGACGAGCGTGTCCTCTTCCTTGAATTCCTCGATCACGACGGCAACGCCGTGGGGGATCTCCTTATCCAGCGTGCGCAGGATCTTCTCGCGGATGATCTCGGCCGTGACCTGACGCATGGGCTGGTCCGTCATCATGTCCTCGGGGAACAGCCATTCAGAGTCCACGAGGAACTTTTCGCATTCGGACAACAATGCCTTTGCGTTCTTGCCGTTCTTGGCGCACAGCGGCACGTAAGCGTCAAACGAATGACGCTCCGAGTAGCTCTGCAGACATACGGCGATCTGCTCGGGGGTGGCAAGGTCGGTCTTGTTGACGGCAAGAATAGACGGAATTCCCGTTCTTTTGATATTATCAATGATCTTTTCCTCAACCGAGCTGATCTTGCTCGTCGCGTCAACCATCAAAATCACGGCGTCCGAGTCACCGACCGAGGCGTCGGCCGTGCGCACCATAAACTCACCCAGCGCGTTGCGAGGTGTGAAAACGCCGGGGGTGTCCAGAAATACGTACTGGTCGCGCCCCTCGGTCAGGATACCGAGAATGCGGTTGCGCGTCGTCTGGGGCTTGTTGGAAACGATGGCGATCTTCTCGCCAAGCAACGTATTGAGCAACGTCGATTTGCCCACGTTGGGGCGACCGACGATAGCGATATATGCGGTTCTTGTCTGATCCATGTTATTATTGTCCTTTTCTTTATTCTACACTTTCGGGAGCAAATATCTCAGTCTGTTCGTATGTATTCAGGTCGACGAGGATGACCGAAATAATCGACGATCCTTCCGCGTCGGAGGTCACCATCAGGTAGTAATCTCCACCCTGCACGTCATAGCGGCAGACGTAAACGAAGCCGTCGCTGACGACCTCGTGACCATAGCCGTGAAGATCCTTCCAGGTCATCTTTCCGCCCTTGGCCACAAGCGTCTGCATCTGCTCGACCGTCATCAGATCCTCGGGCTCCTCGACCAGATCTCCGTAGTGCATGGCACGATAGATACCAAACCCTGCCATGATGGCCACGATAACCAGCATACAGGCGATAAAGGTCAACAGCTTGACGTTGCGCGTAAAAAAGTTTTCGGTCTGCCCGATTGTATCAACCTGTGCCGGCTTTGCTTCTCTTCGGATCGGATCGGGCTGAATATCTTCGTTGTCCCTTTTATTTTTAATTCCCGGATATGGCATATAGACTCCTTTCAGCTACTAACACAGCTTGCGTTTTTAACCTTCAATCACCAATCCCATGCGCTTCATGATCGCTCTTTGACGCGCTCTCATATCAGCTTCATCCTCTTCACTCGTCTCATGATCGTAGCCCAGCAGGTGAAGCATGGAGTGCACCGTCAAAAATGCCGCCTCGCGCTCAAAGCTGTGACCGTATTCCTCAGCCTGTGCACGAGTGCGCTCAAGATTGAGCACGACGTCGCCCAGCATGTTCTGGATCTCGTCCACGGGCGGCTCGTCCGTCTCACCCTCAAAATCAAACAGCGGGAAGGACAGCACGTCCGTCGGTGCGTCGATGCCACGGAAGCGGAGGTTGAGACTCTGAATTTTTTCGCTGTCGGTCAACGTAACACTGACCTCAACATCATTGTTGTACTGCTCAAAGGCCAGCGTCTCGGCAATCGCGCGGCGAATGAGCATCTTCAGCTTATAGGTTACGGGAATGGCGTTCTGTTCGTTTTCGTAATATACCGTCAAGTTCATGATTTTTTACCGTCCTTTGTTGATTGAATTAGTTTTTCTTGAATTTTTTGGCCGTCGGAGCTTCCGCTCTGTGCTCGTTTTCAAATTTATCGTAAGCCTGAATGATCTTCTGTACCAGATGGTGGCGCACCACGTCGCGCTCGGAAAAGCGGTGAATGGCGATATCGTCAATATCATTGAGAATTTTGACCGCCAACGAAAGACCACTGCGCGTTCCGTGCGGCAAATCCGTCTGCGTCAGATCTCCCGTGATGACCGCCTTGGAGTTGAAGCCAAGACGCGTAAGGAACATTTTCATTTGCTCGGGCGTGGCGTTTTGCGCCTCGTCGAGAATGATAAACGAATCGTCTAGCGTGCGTCCGCGCATATAGGCAAGCGGCGCGACCTCGATGGTCTGCTTTTCGACGCAATGCTGGTAGTTTTCAGCCCCCATCATCTCAAACAGCGCGTCGTACAGCGGGCGCAGATAGGGATCGATCTTGCTCTGCAGATCTCCCGGCAAAAAGCCCAGCCGCTCGCCCGCCTCAATGGCAGGGCGGGTCAGAATAATGCGGCTGACCTGCTTGTCCCTCAGCGCCTTGACCGCCATTGCGACGGCCAGAAAGGTCTTACCCGTACCCGCAGGACCGACACCGAAAATGATGGTGTTCTTACGGATGGCATCCACGTATCTTTTCTGCCCTACCGTCTTGGCCTTGATGGGCTTGCCTCGCGTGGTGACGCAGATACAATCGTCGCTCATGTCGGACAGCGAGCTCTGCTCGCCTGCCCTGACCATATCGATGATATAGCGCACCGATTGTTCGGGCACGGCATCGCCCTGCTTGGCGACGGTGCGGATGGTCTCCAGCACCTGTGCCGCCTGCTCGACGCCGTGGGCATCGTTGCCCTCGACGCTGATGGCGTCCTCGCCCTGCGCCCCGCCCTGGCGATTGCGCACGACGACGGCGAAGGCGCGCTCGATCAGCGTGACGTTGGCGTCAAACGGACCGAACATACGCGCCGTGATCTCGGCGTTAGGTAACGTTATCGATTTTTTGTATTGACTCATAGCTTTGCCTCCGGCAACAGATATACTTTCATCAGGAAACGCGTTCGCTCGGCTCTGACGCAAACGGGAGCGGCACGGCGATATTTTCAAGGCAGGTGTAGGTGCACTTCAGCACGCACGCTCCGTCGGTGATCACGCAATCAACCTGCCGCGACAGCAGCATCGCCTCGCGCGTGGCCATGGTCAGCTCTCGCCCGAGCTGCTCGTATGCTCGCCGCTTTGCCTCGTCGGGGGTCAGCGTGACCGTCTGCATTTCATACGGTCGCATCTCAACCGTTTGCATGGAAACGGGCAGCGCCACGTCGCCAAACAGGCTATAAATTTCCATCTTCCTTATTGTATCACAATTCCCCCCTATAATTCCAGTACTTTTTGTAACTTTTATTGTTTTTCCGAAAAAAAACAGCGTTTTTTCCACCTTTTTTTCGCCCGTGTAGACTTTTTGCTCATACGAAAGCGGAATTTCAAGGGTGAGCGTATGCGTCGTGCGAGCCATAACCTCGCCTCGCGCCTCGCTCAAGGCATAGCCGTCCTCGCCAATATCGCGCACCCCCGAGATGAGCAGTTGGCCTTTTCTTACCAGATCCCCGGGCCGTACCACCACGTCGCCCGCCATCAATCGGACTGACTCGACGATACCATCGCTGCTCGCCACCAGATTGACCGTCTCCCCCTGCGAGCCCGCGGCGTCGGGGGTGAGCAAGGGGCGGACCTGGACGTAAGCGACCGTTCCGCGCATATTGACCGAGACCCATGCTACCCCCTGCGCGCTCGTCAGCAATCGGCTCTCCACCTCGTCCGTTTCAAGCGATGGGATCCAAGTCCCAACAGAAAGCCCGCAAGAAGCCAGCTGTTCGCGCATACGCGATGGGCTCACGTCACCCTCGGCCTCGATTCGCACGTCCCAGACGACGCTGCAGGAAAGCCAAATCAACAAGGCGGCAAGAACTCCTCCCACCGCCAGCCCCGCGCGACGGCGATAGCGGTAAAAAAAGCGAGGCAGACCGCCAAAGCGCAGCTCCCGCAGCGTAATCCCCCGCTCCTCGCAACGTCGAATCAGCTCCGTAGAGGTCGCAAGACGGCAACGGTAGCAGTACGCCTCCTCGTTATCTTTTTTAGGCAACGGCTGATATAAAAAACCGGTATCGTGGCACAAATTCAAAAAGCAAGCCGCGTGCTCCTTGCACACGAAAAACTCGCAATATCCCAAGATCACATGGTCGATGCGCATACGTCCTCCTCTCCCCCCTCACAGCAGTAAGTGATTTGTTGGATCCGCCCCTGCACGACCACCGCGTCGGGATGGTAGCTCAAGCAGACCAATTCCCGTCCGCTCACGATGATTTGGCACGCATCAGGATCGCGAAGTGAGAGGCGAATGCGACATTTGCCGTACTCCAGTATTTCCTCGCATCCTTGCAAGATCAGCTGTCGACAGCCCTGCATCTCCCCTCGCAAACCGCGTCCCATGGCGCGGTCGTACTGCTCGCGCAACCGCCGCCAGAGCGAGCCGCGCTCTTTCCTTTGCTTCTTCACCTCGCACCATCCCTTCTTTTTTTGATCGCATAGCGGGCCGCAACGAAAAGCGCAAGCAAGAGCGCTACGTTGCAGGCAACGCCAAAGCCGTGCGCAAAGCCACCCACGCGCGCCTCGCTTCCGCTGACCATCAGCTCGTGCAAAACCGTCGGCTCGGGTAGCGTCTCCACTCGCACCGCTCCTATACGGATCAGCAACGCCATGCCGCCTCCGCAAAGCAAAGCCTGAAGCGCGCGAGACAGCCAGAACCATCCCATCGCCACGGGGCATCCGTCGCAGACCGACAGCACCTGGCAATGCACCGACAGTCCTCCCCACCCTACGATGGCGGCGCACAGCACGGCCGCCGCGGCAGGTGAGGTCAGCGCGGACGCGGAGCAAACGCCCGTGGACAATTCAAACAGCCCATATACTGCCGTGCGCGCCCACGCGCCAACGGGGAGCGCGTCAAGGGTGTGCGTCAGCGTGCCGACGAAGGCCGAGAACAGCAGCACCGTCGCGCACACGTTGAGCATTCCCTGCGCCGCCGAAGAGATCGCCGCAGGTAACAGCTGTCCCCGCGCCTCATCGCCGTGTGAAAGGCGTGTGCAGACGCCGTATTGCCAATCCTTTGCTCGCGGCAGCAAAAAGCGAAACAGCACGCCAACCGCCAGCGCGCAGACGAGCGTCAAAGCAAGTAACCACCGCCCCAGCGCGGCATTGCCAAAGAGCGACAGTCCCACGGCGCTGACCAAAAAAGCCGAGCTTGGCACGTTGCAGGTGCAGACGATCAGATTGAACTGCCGCTTGGTCAATCGCCCTGCGCGAACATAGTCCGCCGCCACCCGACTGCCCACGGGAAAGCCGCACAACCATCCCAATATCAAAGCACATACCCCTTCGCTCGGCAAGCCGAGCAATGGGCGGAACAAGACGGCAGGATAGCGCGAGAGCATCGCTCCCGCCCCGCTTTTGACAACTAACTCAGAGACGACCATAAACGGAAAGAGCGAGGGGATCATGGTGCGCACGCAAATCAGCATACCGCGGCGCATATGCTCCATGGTAAGCTGTGAATGGCGGACGAGCAGTACTACCATCAAAAGCGCCAGACCGCCGAACAGCACGCGAGTGTACGAGGGGCGCGTTTTGATGTGATCGTGCATAGCTGCCTCCCTTTTTTTGCTGTTTCATTGTACGCGCGCGGGGCGTTTTTTATGATTGCACCGCCCTTTTCACGGAAAAATCAGCCAAAGTTCTTGTATATTTCGTTTTTTTCGTCTATAATATAGAAAGTCAGTTCAGCGGAGGTGAGGACGTGCGATATATCATACAGCAAGAAAGTGACGGCATACTGCTGCGCGACTATCTGACGCGCACGCTCGGTCTTTCTCACCGTCTGCTCACAAGGCTCAAGCAAACGCCCGGCGGCATTCAGCTTGGCGGCAAGACCGTGACCGTCCGCGCGATACTGCGCCAAGGCGACGAGCTGACGTTGGCGCTGGAGGATACCTCCGACACGCCGCGCGGTGTCATCACGCCCTCGGACGCATGGCCCGACGTGCTTTACGAGGACGACGATATTTTGGTTTGCAACAAGCCCTACGGCATGCCGACGCACCCCTCGCACGGTCATTTTGACGACACACTGGCCAACGCCGTCGCTCATTATGAGCTGGATAAAACGGGGCAACCCTCCATTTTCCGCCCCGTCAACCGTCTGGACCGCGATACCAGCGGCGTCGTATTGCTCGCCCGCAATCAATTATCCGCGGCGCGATTGTCTGCCGCCATGCGCGAGGGACGGATGCAAAAAAGCTATCTTGCCCTGCTTGAGGGCGTATTGCCACAACAAGCGGGCGAAATTGACCTGCCCATCCGCCGCGCCAAGGAAAGCATCATCACCCGTGAGGTCTGTGCTCCCGATGCCGTCGGTGCCCACACGGCGCACACGCGCTACCACGTGATCGCCTCATGGCAACTCGGCTCACACGCACGCACGCTGGTCAGAGCCTGGCCGCTGACGGGGCGCACGCATCAGCTACGCGTTCATTTTGCTCACGAGGGCGCCCCGATTGCGGGAGACACGCTGTACGGCACGTGTTACGCGGATATTCCCACGCCTGCGCGCCAAGCCCTGCACGCCTATTCGCTGACCTTCCCTCATCCGACGGTGGGACAAATCATGACCGTCATCGCGCCCTTGGGAGAGGATCTGCGCGCATTTCTGCCCGATTACACCTAAAAAAGGTCGCAAACGCGACCACGGAGGAAATATGATTTTCAAGAAAAAACAATCGCCAAGCGACGGCAGCGAGGTCGCGTCAAAAGCCGATCGTCCGCGCTGTGAGCGACTGCCTCGCATCTGCCTGATCTCCTTTATCATCACGGGCATCTGCGGCCTTTTGACGCTCGTTTTTCGGCTGTCGCCCGCGTTTTCCGATTGGTTCAATCGCTATATCAGCCAAGCCTTTCGTTTTGTGTTCGCCAAGCTGACCTCGTTTTTGCCCTTCTCGCTTGCTGAGATCATGCTCATGCTCTCGCCGCTGATCCTGGCCGCGTTGATCGTCTACGCCATCAAAACGCATCTGCAGAGCTGGCGTTCGGTCGGTATGTATCTGCTCAAGGTACTCAGCGTGGTGTGCGTATTTGCGATCTTGTTCGTCACCAATTTCGCCGCGGGATATTACGGTGTCACGTTGAGCGATGATTCCAAGCTGGATCTCGACCGCAAAAAAGTCAGCGCCGAGGAGCTTTATACCACCGCTCTTCATCTGATCGAGGACGTCAGGCGCGAGGCAGAGCTGGTCGAGTTTGCCGAAAAGGACTTTTCCATCATGCCTTATTCAATCAGCGAAATGAACCGAAAGCTACTCGACGCGTACGACAGTTTCTGCGCAGACCATGACTTTATCGCCCACTTCAACAGTCGCGTCAAGCCCGTGATACTCAGCGAGGCCATGTCCTACACCCACATCACGGGCGTGTATTCCTATTTTTCGGGCGAGGCCAACATCAACGTCAACTTCCCCGATTATACCATTCCCTACACGGCGGCACATGAAATGGCGCATCAGCGCGGCATCGCCCGCGAGGATGAGGCCAACTTCATCGCTTTTCTCGTCTGCATCTCCTCGGACGACGCTTACATTCGCTACAGCGGCTATCTGAATCTGTACGAGTACGTCGCCTCCTCGCTCTACAGCGCCGATCCCGAGCTTTATTTTGAGGCGCGTGGACAGCTCCCCATGACCGTCCGCTATGAAATGAGCGCGTACAGCAAGTTTTTTGACAAGTACCGCGATTCCGTCGCGGGTGAGGTCAGCGGCACCATCAACGACCTCTATCTCAAGGGCAACGGCACCGAGGGCACCCGCAGCTACGGGCTCGTCGTCGACCTTGCCGTCGCGTATGATAAAAAACAACATCCGTAAAGAGAACCCGTAGCGATCAAGCAGATCGCTACGGGTTCTTTATATTAACTTTCTTCTTGTACCTCACCCTCACGGGTCTGAATGGCCGCGTTTCCGTTTTTGCGAATGATCAAAACGGCCTGCTCTCCGCCCAGAATGAAGGGCTCCTGCCGCTCACCGCGGGGCAACTCATATTTCTCACCATCGATCTCCAGCACGACGTGCCGCCAAAAGGCACTGCGGCGGTAAACGAGCTTATGCTCCACGCCGTCCAGCGTGACGGTAAAGCGTTGTATCTTAGCCATATCAGCCCTCCGTGGGGGGCTGACCGTCGCCCGCCGCGGCAAGCGCCGCATCCTGCTCCTTTTTACGCTTGAGTGCGACGACAACGGCGTCGACACCAATCACGGCGAAAATCATCACAAGCAAGAGGATCTTTGCCTTTTGCTGGGTCTGACGGGCGCGCAGCGCGCTTTCGTTGTTCTGATTGTTCTCATTTTCCGTTCCGGGTCCGGGTAGTGGCGTTACGGGCGGTTTTTGTTCACCGTCATCCGGCGGATTTACGGGAGGATTCTCGGGCTCATCGCCACGAATGAAGGTAGCTCCCAGCGCCATATTCTCAATTGCCTTAGGGGTGGAAAAATAAATGTTATCCACGCGGAAGGTCCAAACGTTATTTTTGGCCTGCGCAATATTCAGGGTATGGAAACGAAGATAGTTAACAGCCGTCATGTTGGGAGCACCATCGCAGGTTTTTGCAGCCGAGATCGGCAGGCGGATATGATTCCAGCCCTCTTGAAGCACGTATTCATCCAGCGACCAGGAATATTCCTGATGGTCACACGTTCCGGACGAGGTGATCTCGAACTGAATGGCATATTGGGAATGTCTGAACGCAAGCAGGTCCGACACGAACACGTCCATTTCCACGTGAGTCGCTTCCTTGGCATTCATGGGCTCGTATACCTTTTGAGAAACCAGATGCACTTCCTCGGGAAGGCTTACCTGGTACTGAATGCTGGCCGTACCCTGCTTCTTGTTGGCCGTATCGGCAACGGGCGGTGCGTCAAAGCCATGTTCGCCCAAACCCGTCCAGCCGTCTGCGGTATCACAGGCATCGATCGTGCGCAGCTTTTTGTATTCAGCAACGGTCGCGCTGATATTATCGATCTTGATCACAACGTCGTTCAGATCCTCCGTGGGATTGACCTGAAAAAACTGCAGACCGAAGTAATTCGCCGACGTTTCCTTAAAGCCGCGGCTGACGGCGTCTGCTGCGGGCAGACAGATGCGATACCAGCCGGCCTTATCGATGCCGGCAAAGGCAGTCTCATACCAGGTGATCAGCTCGCTATCAGGCGTCTTGGCGGAGCCAAAATCCAGCGCGATGATACGCGAGGAGGTCAACAGCGCAGGATCGGAAATGTAAAAATCAAACGTAATCATGGCAAAGCCGCTGATATTGACGTCGTCAAAGGTCGCGCGCACGGAAAGAATGGAATTGCCATCCTTCGGCGCATCCAGCGCAGCCGAAATACAGCCCTCGCCCTGCGTCATATCCTCGGTGTCAAGCGCGATCTCACCGTCTGCCGTCCAGCCATCCGTCGTTTCGCAGCTGTTGATCAAAAGTGCCTGATTGCTCTTTGCTTCTGCGGCGCTGACGGGAATCCCACCAACGCACATCATGACCAAGCACAAGGTCAATATAAAAAAGCGTCCTGCTTTGCTCATTTGCACCTCTTTCTGCCGTTCTGCGTACAGATCGGCATCATACTATGGATAGTCTAACAGAAAAGTGCGATGCTGTCAAGTTACTCCCGTCATTTTTGGCAAAAACGACGAACAAATCCTCCATTTTTTGTACAATGCATCAAGCAAAAAATCTGCAAATTCTCTTGCCAAAGTCTTGCCGCAAGTTTATAATATAGATACATTCTTCGCGAGGTTTTAGTATGAAAAAGTATTCCATCTATCTGCGAAATCTGGTCATGGCGGCATTATTCGCCGCGATGATCTTCGTTTCCACTCGATTTTTTCAAATTCCCATTCCGGCAACGGGCGGCTATATTCATCCCGGAGACTGCCTATGCCTGCTGGCCGCGTGGATGCTTCCTCTTCCTTACGGCATCGCCGCCTCGGCCATCGGTACCATGCTGGCCGATCTGCTCAGCGGCTACGCTGCCTATGCGCTTCCTTCGTTTATCATCAAAGCGATCGTTGCCCTTGTCGCAGGATGGCTGTTCCGCCGTCTGTACCGTGGTGTGCCAACCTTCAAAAAGACGCTGTTTCCCTGCCTTGTCAGCGGCTTTGTCGGTGAGATCTTTATGGTGCTTGGCTATTTTTTCTTCAGCGCCGTCATCCGCGGCGGCGGATTGGCTGCGGCCGTCAGCATCCCCAGCGACGCTCTGCAGGCCTCCTTTGGTATCGTCACGGCGACCATGCTGTTTTGCCCTTTGGCAAGCAGAGTGTTGCCCCGATTGCAAAAATTACTGTAACGTAAAAACTGCCCGTGTCATCCACGGGCAGTTTTCTTTTGTTCCATTTATTTTTTCGTCATGATCATCTCGGTCACGCGCAATTTTGCCGCACCGTACGGAACGAGAAGCATTTCCTTTTCCTCGCCGAGGGGCTTGGACGAGCTTGCCTTTTCTGCGCTGACGTTATCGTAGCCGTCGGCATAGTCCCAGTCCACGCGCGCCATGCGCGCTTTGAGCGCAACGCGAGGGCACGCAGCCGAGAAGGGATACTCGTTGCCCGCGGAGAAGCACAGCTCAAAGGACTTGCTTGCAAAGCCGTATCTCCACTCGCTCTTAGGCGTCAGCTCGTAATCGCAATAGGGGAACTTGCGCTCCACACCGTCGCGGGTGTATTCCTTCCTATGATACTCCGCCTCGATGGGCAAAGCGAACACCAGCGGTCCGTAGGCCGCAACGTACACACCGTTCGGGCGCTTGACCAGATGCGGCGTATCGTTGAGCACGACCTCAATCACGCTCTCGCCGCTCCATGCGCGGTCGATCACAAGATAGTCTCCTACGCGACGGGCTTTGCGGCCCTCCACCGTTGCCGTGGCGCTCTTGGCCCATGCGGGTACGCGGATCTTCAAGGCAAACGCTACCTTGCCCTGAACGCTCACGTGAATCGCGGCGTTCAAACGGAAGGGATACTCGGCCACGTTTTCCACCGTCACTGCGATGCCGTTGACGGTCGTAGTCAGCTTACAGGGAACGAGATGAGCGCAGACGATCGCGCCGTCGTCGTGCTGATAAGCGTTCATGGCGAATTTGGGCCAAGCCTGATTGAAGTTAGCGGTACAGCAACCAAAGCCGGGCTCAAGACCAAACAGCCCCGACTCGCCGTTGTTGGTACGGAAGATGGGCTTATTGGGATATTGTTCACAGGCGATCTGATTGACCAGCTGGTCGTACTGATGCGTCCACATATCGTCGCTGATGGCGGCGGGCAGGGCGTTGAAGGCCGCCTTTTCTACGCGATCGGCCCATGCGGCGTCGCCCGTAGCGGTGTACAGCGTTTCGCAGGAGTACATCAGCTCGGCAATGGAGCAAAGCTCAAAGCCGTGCGTGTTGCCAATGCCCGCCAGACATTCGTCGCCCGTGATGGTGCCGACGGCCGTGCCGTTGTATTTTTCCAGGATGCCCCAGAGATACGCAGGATCGTCCTGTTCCGTCACAGCCTCATCGCCGAGAAGCTGCTTGACCAGCGCACCGTATTTGATCATCATGTTCAGATTGACCACGTGGGTTTCGAGCGTCCAGATATTGAGGGGGCGCACCCAGCGCTCGGTCAGGGCGGTGTAGTCCGTTCCCTGCTCGCGCAACAGCTTGGCAAGTGAGAGCAGATACTCCTCACCCGTGCGCTCATAGACGTAGGCAATGGGAATGAGTGCCTCGAACCAGCGGAACTTGCCCCAATCCTTGAGCTTGACCGTGCCGTTTTTCATGACGTCGTACAAGCAACGCAACGCACGGCAAAGGCCGTCGTAAGCACGCTCGTCTGCCGTGAAATCGCAGTACAACGCCAGCACCTTGCAGATCAGCGCGTACGCCCACACGTCGTAATTCTTGCGCTCCTCCTCGGAGCAGGGGCAGATCCAGCCGTCGGCACACTGACGGTCAAGAATACCGTCAACGTAACGCTTGGCTCTTGCCTTCATGTCCTCGTCATCAAGTAGCCAGGAAAGCGGAATAAAGCCGTCCAGCCAATACGGAACGCGCTCCCAGCCGTCTTTATTGCCACCGATCCAGGCGCTGTCGCGGATGTCGGGCCAGATCTTATCGAGATTACCCGACAGGCCGTCGGCCTGAATACGGAGCTGACGGTGCAGCCAGCCCGTAGGCTTGAGTTCATTGGCATTGAAAAGATGAAGCATGGTACTTACTCCTTGTTATTAATGAAATTCGCTCACGCCGTCCTTCAGATACACGTGCGTGCGGAGAATGGAATATTCGCTTGCCACGTCTCCCTCGGGAATGAGCGAGAAGCGCTCACGCAGCGCGCGAATGAGATACTCGGGGTTGAGATAATCGGAGCCCGACACGCACAACACGGTATCGATACGAAGTTCGCCCTCCTCCACACACGCGTCAAGCGAGCGGATGAGGGTAGTAATATCCACCTGACGGATGCCCGACTTGGACTTTTTGTCCATCATCAAAGGCGAGGTCGTCAGATAGCTCTTGACCTCCTCGGCAAGCGCGGCGGTCAAGCCGCTCGTGCGAATGCGAATATCGTATCTTGCCCAGATGATATCGGCAAATACCGATTTTTCGGGCACGATATACGCGTCCAGCACGCACAGCTCGTCGGTCAGCGCGCCGTTCAGACGGTTCTTGATCTCCTCACAGCTCATGTCGCGATCGATACGGAGATCCAGATATTCGCAAAGGCTCTCGGCGCCCACGCTCAGCGGCAGACCAAACGTCATCTTGGCATGGGGGTTGAAGCCTTGCGTGTACCACATGGGAATGCCCGCGCGGACCAGCACGCGGCTGATGGTGCGCTGAAGGTCGAGGTGAGAAATATACTGCAGATTACCGATCTTGCGGAATTTGACGCGCACGGTACGAGGCTGCTCCAGCTTGGGATAGGCCTCCTTCGGGATGCGATTTACGATTTGCTTTTCGGACAGCATGCGCGTTCACCTCCCAGTCGATTGGCACCGCAACCGCTGCACTTTTCGCGGCAGTTGGGCGTAGTTGCGGCCTCGTAGGCGCGCTCGCGTTCTCTCTTAAGGAACGCCTTGGTCACGCCGCAGTCGATGATATCCCACGGCAGAATCTCGTCAAGGCCAAAGGCGCGGTTGGCGTAGAAGGCGGGATCGATGCCCGTGTCCTCGAACACTGAAGTCCATGCGTCATAGTTGAAAAATTCCGACCAAGCGTCAAACTTAAAGCCGCGCTTGCAGGCCTCCTCCAGCACCTTGCCAAGGCGACGGTCACCGCGGGCCAGCACTGCCTCGATACGGCAGGTGGGGGCGTCGTGGTGGTTGTACTTGATCTTGCGATCGGTCACACAGCTACCGACGTATTCCTGCTTGCGACGCATCTCCTCCAGCGAGTCCTGCGCCTCCCATTGGAAGGGAGTGAAGGGCTTGGGGATGAAGGGCGAGACGCTGATGGTCACCTGGGGCGGACGGCCGCCCTTGCGGTTGGGCGTTCTGTAATACTGATCGATCACACGGTGGGCAAGCGCGGGGATCTCGGCAAGGTCTGCGTCCGTTTCGGTGGGATGTCCCTGCATGAAATACAGCTTGACCTGATTCTTGCCCGCCTCAAAGGCCACGCTGACCGCCCGCATCAGATCCTCCTCGTAGAGGTTTTTGTTGATGACGTCGCGCAGTCTTTGCGAGCCTGCCTCGGGGGCAAAGGTAATGGACGAGGCGCGAATGGAGGTCACCTTATCCATCAGCTCCTTGGTAAAGGAATCGGCGCGAAGCGAGGGCAAGGAGAGATTGACCATATTGGGATTGGTCCATTCCAGCAGCTTATCCGTCAGCTCGTCCACGCGGGTGTAATCGCTGATGGAAAGCGAGGACAGCGACATCTCCTCGTATCCCGTATGATCGAAGATCTCACGCGCCTGACAGTTGATAACGTCAGGCGTTTTTTCACGGACGGGACGGTAGACCATGCCCGCCTGGCAGAAGCGACAGCCGCGGATACAGCCGCGACCGACCTCAACCGTGATACGATCCTGCACCGTTTCGATGTAGGGCACGACCACGTTTTGGGGGAAATACGCGCGATCGAGATCCTTTACGATGCGCTTTTCAATCTTGGTGGGAATATCGTCGTAAATAGGCGTGTAGGCCTTGATCGTGCCGTCCTCGTGGTAGCTCACGCGATAGAGCGAGGGCACGTACACACCGGGGATGGTGCGGGCCGCCTCGTGCAAAAAGTCGGCACGGTTGTATCGGCCCTCGTCCTTCATGCGGATGTACAGACGGACGATCTCGGGCAGCATCTCCTCGCCCTCGCCGATGTTGAACAGATCAAAAAAATCTGCCACGGGCTCGGGATTATAGGCGCAAGGACCGCCACCGATGACGAGGGGATGCTCTTCCCCTCTCTCCTCGGCACGAAGCGGAATACGGGAGAGCGACAGCATATTGAGTACCGTCGTGTAGCACATTTCGTATTGCAGCGTAAAGCCGAGGAAATCAAATTCGCGCACCGCGTCTCCGCTTTCCAGCGCGCACAGCGGCAGATTTTGACGATCCATCTGCTCCTGCATGTCCACCCACGGGGCGAACACGCGCTCACACCAGATATCCTCGTGATCGTTCAGTGCACCGTAAAGGATGCGCATGCCGAGATTGGACATGCCGATCTCGTAGCTGTCGGGAAAGGCAAAGGCAAATCTCGCCTTGACCGTCGATTTATCCTTAACGATCTGTCCATACTCGCCGCCCGCATAACGACCGGGCTTGGAAATGGATTTGAGCAGCGTGCTGCTATAGCGCGCGTCGCCGTTATGATGTTCAGTTTCTGATGTCATTTTCACTCTTTTTATCCTGTTCGTTTATCATATTTTTGCGGGACAGCAGTACGCACGGAATGCACCATACGCATTGGAGCAAAGCCGTCAGCAATACGGCTTGAGGATCGATCATATCGAAGAACATGAGTCCCGCGCTCAAAAGTGCACCAATCAAAAGACCTACGTAGTAAACGCTCTTGACGCGGCGGTCATTGTCCGCAAGTCGATGGCAAGCCGTCACGGCTCTGGCAATGTCTCTTGCGCTGCGCGTGGCGATCACGCCGCTGTCGACCACGCTCGATTCCACCGTCTTTTCAAAGTGGACGGGCTTGATCACGCGAACGGGCGTCATACCCGGGTCACGACTGCGCGCCAAAAACTCGGCGTGAATACAGGGGTCACAGCTCTCGATCGCTACAAGCGTGCGATCGTTTGCCAAATCAGCCACCATATGCTCAAAGCGTCCCGAAATGCGGTAATCGATCTCATAGCCCAGACGCAGCTTGCCGTCAAAGGCCAGATACAAAATACAGCTTTCCACGTGTCTGCGAACCAGCAGCTCCGCCGTTTCGCTCGGCACGCGAATGCCGTTTTTGATCATAAAAGCAGAGGTTCCGGCCAGCACGTGCACCTTGCCGTCGATGCGAGCCTCGACCCCCTCGTCCATCACACGCAGGATCTCCACGCGATCCTCGTACGTTTCCTCAGACAGATCGGACGTCGTCACGTTACGCAGCGTGCCTCCCAGCGTGCGGAACAATCTCTTAGCATAGCGGATATATTTTCTCGTATCGCCGCCACCCTTGATGGTGATCTCGGTCGAGCTTTTGGAGCGAAACATCTCCGTATCGTCAAACAGCAAAATACCGTCCGTCGCATACTGATCCACCGCGCTATCACCGATAATGGCACAGCCCTGCTTAGCAAGGCTCTCCGTAGCCAACAGCTTGGGGTAGCCGTAGGCGATCAAGGCCGAAGCGGGCATCATCAGCTGCAGCGACAGCAAAAAGACGGCCGAGGCCACTCTTAAATCATGCTTCAACAACAAGGTAGCAACACCAATGACAACGGAGATCAGCAAAGAAACCATCAAAACAGGCGAAAGCGCACGGTAGCGTTGGCTCGCCTCGCCCGTACGGCGGAAATATCCACCGGTCTGTTCGGTACGGCGGACACGGCGCAGACTCAGATCCGCGTCGTCGTTGATGATCTTGACGATATGTCCGTCGCGAATGACCTTTTTCTTTTTGGCTTCCATATCGGACAGCGCGATCTTACGCGAGCGCGCGCTGACAACGGAAAACGTTTTTTTCTCGCTCTTGATCTTGATCCTCTCCGCGATGGCCAGCATCGTCAGCATCAGTGCCGTCGGCAGATGGAGCATCAGACCAACAGTGGGCTCCAACAAGCCGGGAATATCGTAAAGTATCGTAAAAGTCAAAAGAATTGCCGGCAAAGTCGCAGGCGAAGGCGAGAAACGGAACAAATCCCAAGCGCCTCGCTTGAGCTGAGGCAAGGACAACAGTGCCGTCAAGCAGAGCAACGAAAGTCCGATCACACCGTACATTCCCGAGGTGGGCAGAATGGAAAACGCATCGGGCAGACGGTCACGGAACAAGGGAAGAAAATCAACCAACGCGACCAAGAGCGTCAGCAGCACCGAAAAGGTCAGGCGCACCGATGCGCGTCCTGCCTGCTTACGGTAGGCATTCGTAATTGCCTGATCCTGTGCGTGGCCGGTATATTCTTCACCGTCACAGCCGTATACACGGCTCAACTGCTTTCTCTGCTTACGATCATCCGTTGTTCGGCTTTTGAGCGTTTCAACGCGTTGTGTGCCAAGCTTGACAGTCAAATTATTTTCGTATCCGAGATCGAGCAAGAGCTCCACGTCCTCGTCACTCAGCGTGCGCCCACGGCGCTCGCGGCCAAAGCCGGGCGTGTTCTCTGTGAAGGTCACGTTACCCTTCGCACCGCTACGCTCGGCGGCAATGGCATCCAAAGGTGATTGCTTGGGGCGCGGCGTGTCCGTCTGCGCGGCACGCTCGTTGGCGATCCGGACCGCATCCAGCGGAGAGGCTACGGGAGTGACCGTTGATTTGTCTCCCGCCTTTTTGTCCTGTTCGCCCTCTTCATCCACCGCCTTGGGCGCATGCTCCATATCTTGCGGCAATTCCTCATCCGCATCCATCACGATATCGCCTTCATGCAAAGCAGTCTCCTGCTCTTCCTCGGATGGGAGATCTGAGGGAGATTGCTCATCAAACGTTACCTCGGACGCGAAGCCCTCTACGGGCAGATATCCGTCCTCCTCGGCAAAAGCGCCGATCGTCCCCTGCTCTCCTTGCGCGGTTACGCTCAAATCTTCGGGTTCTGTCTGCGATTCGTCGTCGCTCGCGGTATCTGCAGCCGCCACAAACGAATCCGTTGGAATACGGAGCTGCTCCGCAATCTCCAGCGGCGCCTGAGGAGCAAATCCTTCAGTCGCAATATCCTCGGTGACGTGAACCTCGCCAAACTGCGGTTGCTTCTCGCCGATTACCTCATCAGGAAGCTCCACCTGCGTATCGGGATGAGGCAATTCTTCCTCGATCACCGTTTCATCATCAGCTTCTGCGTCCGTATCGGTCTCCGGCACCGTTTCGCTGTCCGTTACCAGCTGCTCCTCCGGCGCATCAACGTCAGAGAAGACAACGGCGTCACCCTCGGCAACAGCCGGTTGCTCGCTCTTTTCTTCTTTTTTGGCAGAGGCCTTCTTTCGTTTGGATTTTGTATGTTTTTTCTTACTTTCTTGGGGGGCAGGCTCATACTCGGGAACGACCTCACCGAGTAATGCGGCCATATAAGAATCAAATGCCGCGATCTCCTCGTCCTCCTGCCGCGAGCGCGCGGAAGAAGAATCATCGGCGAATACGTCGTCGGGCGAGCCACCCTCGTCCAGCGAGGCACGCAATGCCTGCACCAGCTCGTCGGTCGAGTCTTTGGATAACCGATTCATACCCAAAACGTCTCCTTT
This sequence comes from Oscillospiraceae bacterium, assembly GCA_015064805.1. GTDB lineage: Bacteria > Bacillota > Clostridia > Oscillospirales > CAG-272 > SIG644. The sequence goes on along the minus strand of SVRN01000001.1, from coordinate 16,608 downwards.
CACGTTATTGAAGGGCGCGTATCGTCAGTCGGTCTGTACAGCCGCCTTTTTTTCTCTGGCCACTGCGTGCTGTCTTGCTGCCTCAGCTAAAAGAATGGAGGCCGCGGTCGACACGTTGAGCGAGTTGACCTGCCCACGCATGGGAATGGAAATGATGGCGTCACACTTTTGCTTGAGCAATGCAGACACGCCGTTGCCCTCGCTACCGAAAATCAAGGCGCAAGGCCCCGTCAGATCGGTCTTGTCGTAGGACTGACCGCCCGCCTCGGCGGCATACACCCATACACCCTGCTTCTGAAGCTCCTGCACCGTCTGGGCAAGATTTGCGACCTTAGCAACGGCCAGATGCTCGATCGCACCTGCGCTGGCCTTGGATACCAGCGGCGTCAGGCCGACCGCGCGGCGCTTGGGCAAGATCAAGCCGTGCGCGCCAAGCCCCTCGGCACAGCGAATGAGGGCACCGAGATTGTAGGGATCGGTGATTCCGTCCGCAATGGCGATGATGGGATCCTCACCCCGCTCGCGAGCAATGGCGAGAATATCCTCAACGTCAACGTATTCTTTTTCTGCCGCCATGGCGATGATGCCCTGATGAGGAGCAAAGCCCGCGATGGCGTCCAGCTTGGCACGGTCGACCTCGACCACGGGAATCTTCTTTTCCAGTGCCTGCGCGACCAGAACGACGATCGAGCCCTCGCGCTCACCGCGCTGAACGAGCAGCTTGTCAATGGTACGCTCGCTGTGCAACAGCTCACGAACGGCGTTGCGTCCGATGACGATGCCGCAGCTCTCCTGATCGTCCGTCATTGCACCCGCGTTTTCCTTTGCCTGTGCGGCGCGGTCGACGTGATCGTATTTGGATGCGCCGCGATAGTCGCGGCTCGGACGGCTGTCGCGGCGATCGTTACGGTCGCGACGGGGCTTGCCGCCCTGCGATTTATTTCTTCTGTCTTTTTCCATATCGTACCTTCACTTTCTCATTCAGACAACGCTCCAGTCGGCGATCATACGGCTAAGCGCGCGCCAGACGCGCTCAACAGAGTCAAGGAACAGCACCTCGTCGGGCGAATGAATGCCCTGCATATCGGGGCCGATCGAAATGATATCCATATCGGGCAGTTGCTTTTTGATATATCCGCATTCCAGCCCTGCGTGGATGGCCACGACCTGCATCTCGCCGCCGATCACGGCATCATACGCCGCCGTGTAAGCATCGCGTACCGCCGAGATGGGGGCGTATTCCCAACCGGGATAGCGGCTGTGGTGATTGACCGTCGCACCCAGCGCGGCGGCCAGCGTGTCAAGCGAGGTGATCGTGCCGTCCAGACGGCTCTCACGCGAGGCGCGCGAGGTAAAGGTGATGCGGACGGCTTCGTCCGTCGTTCTCAGAATACCGAGGTTGCGGGAGTATTCGACCAGCCCCTCCACCTCGGGGTTCATGGCGAGCACGCCGCAAGGAGCGTTGGCCAAAAGCCCCAGCACACGGGCGGTGGATGTTTCGTCCATCATGCCCGTCACGCCTGCCGCCTCCTCGGCCGTCAGACGCTCACATACGATGCGGCAGTTCTGATCTTCTTTGACCAGCTCGCCCGCCACGTCGTCGGCGAGACCGAGCAGCGTCATGCTTGTCATGGCCACACTCGGCACGGCGATGATAGCCGCCGCCTCACGAGTGATGGCGTTGTCCTTGGAGCCGCCCTCGATGCTGACCAGGCGTACGTCGGAAAGAGCCGCGAGCAGTCGGCCAAGCAACAAATTGGCACTGGCGCGTCCCGTATGGATATCCGCGCCGCTGTGACCGCCGCAAAGGCCACTCAGCGAAACGCGGCAAAGCTCGCGCTCACCACAGCTCTCACGCACGACGGGGATGGTCAGATCGCTGCGAATACCGCCCGCGCACCCGACCGTCACCGTGTTCTCCTCCTCACTGTCGAGGTTGATCATATGCTTGGCAGACAGAAGCGAATAGTCAAATGCGATTGCACCGCCCATACCCGTTTCTTCTTCGGTGGTAAACAAGCATTCAATAGCTGGATGATTGTCAAGCTCACCATCCAGCAACGCCAGCATCATGGCCACGGCAATGCCGTTGTCGGCACCCAGCGTCGTACCGTCGGCGCTCAGGCGGTTGCCGTCAAGCACAAGATGGATAGGATCGCGCTCAAAGTCGTGCACCGTATCGTTGTTCTTTTCACACACCATGTCGGTGTGTCCCTGGAACAGCAGCGGCGCGTGGTGTTCTCTACCCTCGGTTGCCGCCTTTTTGATCAGCACGTTGTGGTTGTCATCACAAACGTATTCCAAGCCGCGCTCCTTGGCAAAGCGGCACAGATACGCCGCCACGCCCACCTCGTTGCCCGAGCCGCGGGGGATGGCACTGATATCTTCAAAAAAAGCAAATATTCTCGCGGGCTCAAAGCCGCGGATCAATCGTTCACTCATTACTTTCATCCTTTCGCTATGTTGATCACAGGCGGTCACGGCGTGCACGCGCCAGATTGATGGTGCCCTCGGGCAGTTGCTTGTAGTTGCGAAGCGCGATGCCAGTGCCCTTGGCTACGCAAGAAACGGGATCGTCCGCCACACGGACGGGGACGCCCGTCACCTTGCATACCAGCTTATCAAAGCCGTGTACCATACTGCCGCCGCCCGTCATGATGATACCGTATTTCAAAATATCGCCAAGCAGCTCGGGCGGGGTGCGCTCGATCACCGAGCAGACCACGTCCAGAATGGCGCTGACGGGCTCCGCCATGGCCTCCAGCATTTCCTTGGAGGACAGCGTCACCGTCTGGGGCAAGCCCGTTTGTGCGCTGCGTCCGCGCACCTCGACGCTGCGAACCTGCTTATGGGTAAACAGCGCACCGATGCGCTGCTTGATCAGCTCTGCGGTTTGAATACCGATGAGCACACCGTGCTCGCGCTTGACGTAGCGCGCGATGGCGTCGTCCAGCTTTTCGCCTGCGATGCGGACGGATTCGGAAACGACCACACCGCCCATCGAGATCACGGCAATATCGGTCGTGCCACCGCCAATGTCGATGACCATGCGACCGACGGGCGCCTCAATATCCACGCCTGCACCGAGCGCCGCCGCTACGGGCTCCTCCATCAGATAGACCTTGCCCGCGCCTGCCTCGCGCGCCGCATCGACCACGGCTCGCTCTTCCACCTCGGTCACGCCCGAGGGAACGCAGATCATCACGCGGGGAGGCAACAGCATATGACCGCAGGCGTTGCGGATGCAATACTGCAGCATGCGCAACGTCACGTCATACTGACTGATGACGCCGTCGCGCAGAGGACGGATGGTCTCAAGATTTGCAGGGGTTCTGCCGATGAGCGCCTGCGCTTCGTTACCGACCGCGACGATCTGGTCGGTGGTTTTATCAATGGCAACGACGCTTGGCTCCTTGAGAACCACGCCCTTGCCCTCTACGTAGACCAGCACGTTGACCGTGCCCAAGTCGATACCGACGTTGCGGCGCAGATTGAGTTTGCTGATCCATTCTTTTATGCGGGCAAAGAAACCTTTTGCCCCATTCACGTTAGCCATACACATCTCCTTATGGGTGTTGTTGACATACTTATCCATTTTAATATATATAGATAATTATATTATAGCGGAAAATAAATCAAAAATCAATACGTGAAAGGAAAAATGTTGAAGAGAATGGATGGATTTTGAGGATCTCTTCATTTTCGGCAACTTCTCCGTGGGCCTCACACTGCACTTCGTGCGCGTTCGGTGTACCGCTTTGATTGCCACTTCTTGGTGCGCCCCAAGAAGTGGCCAAGAAACGCGCCAAGACGTTCCCTCTTGGAACTCCCTTGGCATTGCCGCGCTACAAAACAAAACAAGAGATAGACGTATCAAATTTTCATGCGGTGCTTCAAGGCAGACACCACGCGCGGCAGGCAAAAAACAGCAAAAGCCGTTACGGTGCTAAAAAATAACGGTGACGATCTCTCGTCACCGTTATTTTTTCACTTATGCTCCGTTTTCGCAACGACTGCACAGATCACGCGCGCCGCGCCTGCATCCTTCAATATAGCCGCGCAAGCCGCGAGCGACGATCCCGTCGTGCAAACGTCATCGACCAGCAACACCGTTTTTCCCTTGACGTCAGCCGAAGGCGAGAGCTCAAAGCTGTTCGCCGCATTCTTTTCCCGCTCCGCCGCGCTCAACTGCTTTTGCTGATGCGTAAGAATCCTTCGCCTGATCGCACTTTGCAATGGGCGCTTCAGCTCGTGCGCCAAAGCGATTGCCAGCTGCTTGGCATGGTCGTGCCCCGTTGCCTGCACCGCCGCGCGGCGTCTGGGCACGAAGGTGACGACGTCGATCTCCAAAGCGTAGCCCTGCGCCATGATCGGATCGGACAATTCCTTGGCCAGAAAGCGAAAAACGTCGCGGTCATTATTATCCTTACAACGCAGGATCAGTGCTCCCGCCGCCGTTTTCCTTTGTGGGCGATAGGCCGCCAAATGCAAAAACGCGTCACAGCCGCTCTGGCGCAAGGCCATCGGAACGCAACGGCATTGCGAATGGATCTCACCGCACGTCGGGCACGTTTCTGCCAACTCCGCGCACCAGCGATTCATACAATCCGGGCACAGCACGCCGGGTAATCGGGGCGCAAATATACTTTGCCGCTCGTTGCACATACGGCAAACGGGCGGGAACAGCAGTCTGCCAAGCCACCTGAACAAGCCCATACTCATCCCCCGTCGCGCAAGCGGTGCGCCAGCCCCGTATATCGCATGGACTGACGGTGGTTTTCAACCATCGTGCGCGCTACGTCCTCTCTCCCCACCAGAATGACCATGTTCTGTGCCCGCGTCACGGCGGTATAGAACAGGTGTCGTGTCAGGAGCATATAGGGCGCGTGATAGAGAGGGATGATGACGATGGGGTATTCACTTCCCTGACTCTTATGTACCGTAATGGCATACGCGTGCTCCAATTCCTCCAAAAGAGTAAAATCATATACGACGTGGCGATCGTCAAAGCAGATCTCCATGCATTCGGCGGCGTGGTTGATCGCCTCGATCTCGCCAATATCGCCGTTGAAGACGCCCATACCCGTGCTGCCGTCGGCCTTCTCCCAGGCAATATCGTAATTATTGCGGATCTGCATGACGCGGTCGCCCTCGCGAAAGACCTTATCGCGGAAGCGATACTGGGCTTTACCGCCGCCAGCAGGATTAAGCCCCTCCTGCAGCAGCACGTTGAGATTTTCCGTGCCGCCCTCGCCCTTGCGCGAAGGAGAGATGACTTGGATGCCCGTTCGTGCCATTTCACCGTAGGTGCGCGGCAGTCGGTTTTTATAAAGATCTGCTACCGTCAGCACGATATCGCGGTCGTTGTCGCGATGCAGAAAGAAAAAGTCGTTGTTTTTGACGTCCAAGCGCGGCATCTCGCCACGGTTGATGGCGTGTGCATTGGTGACGATCAGGCTCTCCTGTGCCTGACGGAAGATCTCGGTCAGGCAGACGGTGGAAAAGCGTTTGCTGTCGATCAGATCGCGCAAGACGTTGCCCGCCTCGACGCTGGGCAGCTGGTCGGCGTCGCCAATGATGATGATGCGCGCACCCGGCTTGATGGCCTTGAGCAGACTGCACATCAATCCGTTGCCCACCATAGAGGCCTCGTCGATGATAATGACGTCCTCCTCCAGCAGGTTGGTCTCGTCGCGGCGAAAATGCGCTCCACGCTCGTCCTCCGCGTCGCCGTATTCCATCTCAAGCAAACGGTGAATGGTCTTGGCCTCGCTCGAGGTCGACTCGGACAAGCGCTTGGCGGCTCGTCCCGTGGGGGCGGTCAGCGCCACACGCAGATCCATGCTGTTGAAAATGTTGAGCAAGGCGCGAACGACGGTGGTTTTACCCGTACCGGGGCCACCCGTCAGGATCATGACGCCACACTGCAGTGCGTCAAAGATAGCCTTGCGCTGAAGCGACGCGTAGGCGATGCCGTTTTTGCGCTCCTCGCGATCGATGAAGCTATGCACGTCGGGTGCGTCCACAGCGACGCAAAGGCGATCGAGCAGACGCAGCTTGGTTGCGATAAACTGCTCGTTTTCGTACGCGTATTTTTCGTAAATATAGGTCGTGCCGTCCAAAACGTACTTTTTCAGCCGCCCCGAAAACAGCAAAAGATCCAGCGCCTCGCGCAGCTGCTCGGACGTACCGCCAAGCAAGGTACCCGACGCGGCGAGCAGCTTGTCCTCGGGCAGGCAAACGTGTCCGTTCTGCAACGCATTGGCGTGCAAAACGTAAACGATGCCGCTGGAAAGTCTTGCCGGGCTGTCGGTCGAAAGCCCCAGATCGTGCGCCATGCGGTCGGCCTTTTCAAAGCCGATGCCCTCGACCTCGTCGCACAGAATATAGGGATTCTGCTTGGCGCGATCGACGGCGGACGAGCCAAAGCGCTTGTAGATACGCATGGTCAGCGCCGCACCGAAAAAGTCGCGGAAGAACATCATGGCCGAGCGAATGCCCGACTTCTGCTTGAAATCCTCCGAGATCTCCTCGGCCTTTTTGCGCGAGATCCCGGGGATCTGCGCCAGCCAATCGGGATGGTTTTCCATGACGTCAAAGGTATCCTCGCTAAACTCCTCAACGATCTTCTGGGCGGTCTTGGGGCCGATGCCCTTGATGACGCGGGAGGACAGATAGCGCAAAATGGCGTTGACGTCGGCGGGCAGAACGCGCTCGTAGCGCTCGACGGAAAACTGTCTGCCGTATTTGGGATTGTGCACCCAACGGCCGTAGACGGTCACGCCGTCCCCCTCGGCAATGTAGGGTAGCGTTCCCTGGATGGTCACAAGATCGTTGTCGTCCGTGCCGAGATCGCATACCGCGTATCCGTTTTCCTCGTTGGCGTAGATCACTCGCTCAATGCTGCCCGAAAGCTGCTGTAAGCGTGCGTCCTCTGCCGCCGCGCGAAAATCTTCCATAGATTTGTGCCATCCTTTCTGCCGCTCATCCGCGGCGTATTTTTATCAAAATTCAATTATTTTTTATCTGCACGACGAACCACCGTCCGCCGCAGGACTCGATCCATTCCCTCTCTGCCTCGCTCGGTTCACCGTACGTAAGGCACAGCTCCGCGCTGTAAAGCACGATCAGAGGCGCACGCCGACGGGCGAAGGGCGCGTGACGCACCTCCTCAAGCAGCATCGGCAAATTGGCCGCCGTCTCGCGGTCAAGCACCTCGATCACAGTCCCGACACATCGGGATGCAAACAGTGACTGTGCCGCCAGACAAAAGGCGCACCAAAGGCCAAAAACGGCAAATGCCGCAAGAAAAATTTCAAAAAACAACTCCATAGCAACCACCTCCCCCTACAGTGTATGCCAAGGGAACGGACGCGGTCAGCGGAGTTGTTTTTTGTCATTCTCTTCAGGCGTTGAGCAGCTCTGCCCGCAGCGTGTCGGCCAGATCGGTTGCCTCCCAAGGAGCACCGACGTCCTCACGGCCCATGTGTCCGTATGCGGCGACCTGACAGTAGATGGGTCTGCGCAGACCGAACTTTTCAATGATAGCGGCAGGACGCAGATCCACGTGGCGGAGAGCCGCCTCGGAGATGAGCGCCTCGTCCACCTTGGCCGTTCCGAACGTGTCGATCAGAACGGACACGGGACGGGCAACACCGATGGCGTAGGCGACCTGAACCTCGCACTTGGAGGCAAGGCCGGCCTTGACGATGTTCTTGGCCAGATAGCGTGCCGCATAGCAAGCAGAGCGGTCAACCTTGGTCGGGTCCTTACCCGAAAATGCGCCGCCGCCGTGGCGGGAGTAGCCGCCGTAGGTGTCAACGATGATCTTACGGCCGGTCAGACCCGAGTCACCGGCAGGACCGCCGATCACGAAACGACCGGTGGGATTGATATAGAACTTGGTATTCTCGTCCATCAGCTCGGCGGGGACGACGGGCCGAATGACCTCGCGGATGATATCCTCGCGGATCTGTGCGCTCTCGATCGCGTCGCTGTGCTGGGAGGAAATAACGACCGTGTCCACACGAACGGGCTTGCCATCCTCGTACTCGACCGTCACCTGCGACTTACCGTCGGGACGCAGATAATCGAGCAGGCCGCTCTTGCGTACCTCGGTCAGCTTCTTGGCCAACGCGTGAGCCAAAGAAATGGGCAAAGGCATCAGCTCGGGCGTTTCGTCGCACGCGTAGCCAAACATCAGACCCTGATCACCTGCGCCGGTATCAAAGGCGTCGGTTTCGCCGTTTTTCGCTTCCAGGGATTTGTCAACACCCATAGCGATATCGGGCGACTGTGCGTGAATGGAGTTGATGACGGCACAGCTGTCGCAGTCAAAGCCGAACTTTGCGCGGGTGTAGCCGATCTCGCGCACCGTTTCACGAACGATGGTGGGAATGTCGACGTAGGCCGAGGTGGTGATCTCACCCATGACCATAACGAGCCCCGTCGTGCAGGCAGTTTCGCAAGCGACGCGGGACATGGGGTCCTGCTCAAGCAGGGCGTCGAGGATGGCGTCCGAGATCTTGTCGCAGATCTTATCGGGATGCCCCTCGGTGACGGATTCACTGGTAAAAAGCATTTTGTTTGCCATTGTTTGAACTTTCCTTTCCTTTTGAATTCTGCTCCGGACAAAAGAAAAAACCTCGTGGCCGAGGTTTTGAGCAAGTTTTTTCAACTTGGTCTCATCTCTCGGGATTTAGCACCTTCGTCGCATTGACGGGTTGCCGGGCTTCACAGGGCCAGTCCCTCCACCACTCTTGATAAGATCAGAATTCTATTGATTTTTCAGACGAGTAGATTATAGCATATTTTTCGTCATATTGCAATAGGGTTAGGATATTTTTTTGTAGGCAATGTAAAAAAATTGTTTATGGTCAAACGGTTTCTTCTTTTGACGCTCACAACGCGGGCATCTGATTCAGCGCTTGTGGGGTGTTCAGTTACCCGCTCACGAAGAATTTTGTAAGCAAAATTTTTCCCTTAGAAACACAAACTCCGTGGCGTGCGCGTCAGCTGTGCGAGGCGATAGAAGAAGTAGCTGCGTCACCATCCAAACCAAACGGAGGGCTCCGAAAAGCCCTCCGCTAATATGATTATTTCACGTAAATGACCGACGCGCGATGTGCCGCCTTGAACTGGTAAATCAACATCACGTTGTCACGCTGAAGCTCTTCCGTCGCCTCATACGGATTTTCGCGAATGAAATTCACACCCCAAAGCTCAACCTCGCCGCCCAGAACAAAGCTCTTGCCTCGGGCGATATGTCCCGACTCGCAGTTGATCAGCTCAACGTCGCTCTTTGCCACCCACAAGAAGGTGTTCGCGCCATAGTGGAACACGTGTCGGAGCTGGATCTTTTCGCTGCCGTTCACCTTAACCAGGGTCATGCGGGGACTCAGATGGGTGTCGATCAGCTCGTACACGCGACTGGCGTCCGTCATCCAGTCAGGATGCAGAACCGTCTGCGCCTTGATGCCAACGTTGTGGTAGGTTCCATTGGTATGGATACGGGTGATCACGCCGTTCTTGGCGTTGTTCACGCCGATACCGTTGTCAAACACCGTCATCAGGATTCGATCCGCGATAAAGCCGTCCGCGCCGTCAAAGCAAACGCCGCGCGATGCCGCAATCAGACACAGATTGGTCGCAAAGGTGTTGCCACCCTTGCAGCGGACGAAATAGGAATACTCAACGGGAGATTCGGTCAGCGTATTGGCAGAGCTGACGCCGTTGTTGGGATAGTAGACCGTCATGCCCGTGATACCGCTGTTACTTCCGTTCACGGTAATAGCCGCAGTGTCGCTCTCCTTCCCCTTTTCGCCGTAGGTCACCAGCATGACCGTACCGCGGAAGGCGTCACTTCCCCTTTGCGGGTTCTGCTGTGCGCCCATAATGACCGTCTTTTCGCCCACCGTGACGGGAGCAGTCAGACGGTAAATGCCTGCGGGCATATATACGATACCGCCGCCTGCGGCAGCCGCCTCGTCAAGCGCCTTTTGCAAGGCAGCCGAAATATCCGTCTTACCCGTAGCGTCAGCACCGTAATCGGCGAGATTGAACAGCTTGGTCGCCAGTACGGCGGGACGGTTGGCGATCATCTTGTAATCCGTGTCCTCGCTGACGGAGGAAGAAATGGACATCGGAACGACGTTGTCGCTCAGCGAGCCCGTCACCTCGCAGTTGAGCAGGTAGACGTTGGGCGTTTCCTTTGCCGTCGTCACCACGTTGCGGACGGCAATGTCGGAGGCTTCAATGGTGCAGTTGGTCAGAAGCAGACCGTACGCGCCGTTCAGTCCGTACAGGTCCAGACCGATCTTGGCGTCGAGAATATGAACGTAAGCGTAGCTGCCGCAAAGACCGGCACGGGTGGGCTCACGGTTGTAAATACCCGTGAAAAAGCCGTCGAGCACCACGTTTTCATAGGTGTCGCGGTCACAGTCACCCAGCGTCATACCGATCGAGCCGTTTGATTTCATCAGCGCGCGGATATCCGCCTCGGCAGGCGCGTTGAACTTCTCTCCCGCCTCTGCCCAGTAGCAAGGCGAAAATTTGGCGTTCATCGTGACGCAAATATCGGCGCTGTTGTTGTTGTCCAGACCGCGCCAGAGCGCCGTTCCCTTGACGTTGTCCACCGTCAGCATTCCCTTGGCGTTCGTGCCGGTGAAAATGGCATAATAGCTATTGATAAAATTACAATCCTTTACGGTACAAACGTCACCCTTGGTTTCGACGGTAGGCATGTATTCGATGGGATTTGTGACCGATTGCTTTTCGTAGTAGAAGGTCAAGCCCTGCACGGCGGCGCTGGATTGCACCAGAACGGCACTGGTCGATTTAAACGAACCCTTCTGATCCAGCAAAAGCAGCGTTGCACGGCTGTAGTCGTTGCTATCGGGATCGACGTAATCACCGCGCAGCGTGACGTAGGAGGGAATCTCGATCTGCTTGGAGATACGGTAGGTTCCCATCGGGAGATAGACCACACCGCCGCCCAGCTTGGCCACGTCGTTGATCGCCTCCTGAATGACGGCGGTCATATCGCGCGTGCCCGTACGATCGATAAAATAAGGCTCGCCCGACAGATCTGCCGAGGCAACGAAGACGTCATTTGCATCCGCCGAAATGACGGTCAGTTTGTTTTTCTCATACGAACGACTCATATTCAAGGGCACCTCCAGAGTAGATTGATCCTTTGCCAGATAGCGAGCCAAAAAGTAGCGGATCGCGACCAGCGTGTTGGCATCGTCCGAGCCGACGATGACGATCTTGTTACCGTGAACGCCGACGTGATACCAGTGCTCCGCACCGCCTGTCGCCTCGGCAGCCGCCGCCATCGCCTCGATGCTCTCGACGCGGTTGGTCTCACCGACTAAAATTTCATACGCGGTATTGGTAATGGGCGTCGGGTCCTTGGTATAGTCCGTGCCGATCTTGATGCCCTTGAACTTTTCGCTCATTGCGCTATACAGCGCACTGGCTTCCACACGCACATCGCTCTCCGCGGTTTCACCGCGCACCACGGTATATTCTGCCGGGTTGGTGATGGTGACGGTCTCGCCGTCGCTTGGACCGTCGGTCGGATCATCAATCGGATCGTCGATTGGACCATCGATCGGATCGTCGGGCGGATTGTCGCGGCAGGCAACGGTGCCGCAAAGGCAAAGCGTAAGCGCCAGAGTCAAAATGAGCAGGCGTATAAACCATGAATTTCGTCTCATATCTTTCTCCTTGTCCTGGACTTTCGATGCTTTATTTTACCATATATCCCACCGCTTTGCAACGCATTTGAGCAAAAATTTACAAAAAGATGCCCCCGAACTATCGGGGGCGAATATTCAATGGGTGTACATATACTTTTGGATCACGTCGGAGTAACGGGCGATATTCTGGTCAAAGCCCATGCCAAAGTTGCCAACCTCTCTTACCTGTGCCATCCATGCCGCCTCGGCCTCGTATTCCTGCTCCGTGATGATGCCCTGCTCCTTCATATAAAGCAGAATGTACTCGGCCAGCTCTCGGCGTGCGGCATTGGCCTCGGCGCTGTCGTAGTCCCTCCAGTCGCCCATCTCAAAGGCACGCACCTTTTCGTACAGCTCCCACACCTCGGGCGCGTCGACGTATTCGTTGCTGCGGTAGCGGATGTTTTTGCTCATATAGGAAAAGCGAACGGTGTGCTCCACGGTCATATAGGACTCGACCGAGGCATAGATGCGATCGCGATACGCCCACGCACAGTACATGTCCGAAAGCTCCTCGCCGCTGATCTTGCGCATCTTATAGTGATCTGCAATCATGATCTCCCACTTGTCGACCGCCCCACGCACGGAAGAATCCAGACGCAGCTCGACCATGTCAGCCGCGTAGTCCAGCCCCGTGCTTCCAAGGAGCAAGCTCAGACGGAGTGTGTTGCTCTGCTCAAAAAAGGCGTTCTGCCAGTTGTCGTTGTAGTTTGGCAGATCGGATTCCGCGATCTTATCCAACAGCGCTTGCTCGTCGTCAGGCTCAAATCTGACCAAAAGCGAGATCGTTCCCATAGCAAACGCCTCGGTGTACTTGGGCGTCAATATAGCCTTGAATTTGAGCGGCTGCGCGGTGCTGTATTTGTCGGGCGCGGCATCCTCGAGCAAAATCTCATTGCCCTCGCCCGTGACACCCTCGAAGCGCACGTCAAAGTCCGACGCTTTCAGCGTCAGCCTCAAATCTCCCGCACCGAGATAGTCGTTCTTCATCGCGATCTCAAAAAGAAGCGTGATCTCCTCGCCGGGCTCGTAGCTTCGCGTTTTCACCTCGCCCTTAAGATACAGCGTGTCCGCCCAAGGAAGCGGCGGAGCGCTCGGGCTTTGTGCACCGATGATCACGGGCGAGCCCTTTTGCTCGGTGTCGGCAAATACCTCACCGTCTCGGTAGCGCCCCGTGATCACGGCATTGCGGATCGGGAAATACGCACCGATCAAGATCGCCAGGCTTGCGGCGACGACACCAATGCGTTGCCAGACACGGCGGGCGCGGCGCGGCGGCGTCATCGCGGCCATGACGAATTTGTCGTCCACGTTTTCAAAGGCTCGATTGAGCTTTTCGTTGTCGTTCATACCAAAATCCCCCTTTCCATCAGATGCTTGGCAAGGCTTTTTTTCATACGGTCAAGGCGCAGATAGACGGCCGCCTCGGACAGCTTGGTTGCGCGCGCGATGTCCGCCACCGCCTCGCAGAACCAGTATCGCCGCATAAATACGTACAGATTGAGCTTGTTCAGCCCGCCCAGCCAATCGTTGAGCACCATCGTCAGCGCTTCGTCCTCGATCTCGCGCTGAACCGTTCGTTCACTCGGCACGATCTCGGCAATCTCCTCCAAGCTGACGTTGTACCGTCCGTCCCGCTTTTGGGCCTTGTTGTACTTATAGCGCGTCAGCGACACGTTACGGCAGACGCGGCAAACAAAGGCGCCAAGCGGATTCGGACGGGTGGGCGGAATGACGTTCCAGACGCTCAGATAGGCGTCATTGACGCACTCCTCGGCATCCTGCTCGTTTTGCAGAATATTGTAGCTGACCGAGCGCATGGCTTCGCCGTATTTGGTCGCCAAGGCCTCGATGGCCTTGTCCGATCGCGCGAAAAACAGCTCGATAATATAGTCGTCCTGTATCATGCGACTCACCTCCTCACCCATATACTAAACATTTTCGCTCATTTTTTATTGGGGGATCGAAAAATTTCCACCTCAATTATAGCATAAACTTGCATTTTACGCAAATGTATCTTGCGAAAGCGGCGCAAATGTGTTAAAATGATAGCAATGAATCCTGCGGAGGTACGCTACATGAACTTCGATACCATCAAAAACAATCTGCTCGCGCACGGCTATAGCGTCAGCTGCTTTGAAACGGCTCGCGAGGCCGCCGATTATCTCGACGGGGCCATCGACGGCAAGACCGTCGGCATGGGCGGCTCGGTCACGCTGCAGGAGCTTGGCATCTGCGACCGCCTTGCCACGCACAATCAGGTCTATTCCCACGCAAGACTCGCCCCCGGGCAGACCGCCGCGGATATCTTCCCCCTTGCCGCTCGCGCGCAGGTGTATCTTTCCTCTGTCAACGGCATCGCCGAGACGGGCGAGATCGTCAACATTGACGGCAACTGCAACCGCATCAGCGCCATGTGCTTCGGGCACGAGAAGGTCTATTTGATCGTCGGCTCCAACAAGATCGCCCCCGACTACGACGCGGCTCTTTGGCGCGCGCGCAACATTGCCGCCCCCAAAAACGCCAAGCGTCTGGGTAAAAACACCCCCTGCGCCAAGGAGGCCGACCGCTGCTACAACTGCAACAGCCCCGAGCGCATCTGCCGCGCGCTTTCAGTCTTCTGGGAGCGCCCCCGCGCCTGCCAATTTGAGGTCATTCTGGTCAACGAGGCGCTGGGATATTGACGTATCGCGCGGGCGGAGTTGACAAACGCCGCGTAACGTGGTATACTTAAACGTTAGAGAACACACCATATTATTACGGGAGGTTTTCCCAATGAATCTGAAAAATTTCAGCCTGCTCTACCCCACCGAGGCGGCACAGCAGGCGCACTTTGCGGGCAAGGACGCCCCCAATATTCCCATGCTCGTGCTGGACGAGCTGGGGCTGACCCAGATCTTTGATCTGCGCAACTGCGATCTGTCCGACTTTTTCACCATGGACCCCGCCGTTATTTCCTACCGTCAGGACACCTTCCGTGACATGATGAACAACCCCGCCATCGCGCGTATGTTCAACAAGCTCATTCCCGTGCTGACCGACATCATGGAGCTGCGTCGACTTGAGGCCGACAGCGGCAACACGAGCGATTATCTGTCGAGTCTGACCGAGATCGAGCTGTATATTTCGAGCATTGAGATCTTGCACGAGGGGCTGTCGCAGGTGAGTGCCAACCTCAAAGGACAGGCATTTCTGACGCTGGCAGAGCGCATCACCGAGCTGGCCGAGAGCGACTATTATCGCGATCTGAACCAGAAGCTGAGCGAGCTGACCGACCGCGTCCGCGAGATCCGCAGCGTGACCATCGGCGTCAACCTCGACCCCCAGCTCCGCCCCACCCACGCGGGCGTGCTGTCCATCAATCCCGAGCCCTTCCATTCGGGCGACGTACTGGAAAAGATCCTGCGACTGAATTTCAAGGACGACGAATACACCTGCATCGCCGAGCTGGTTCCCTTTGGCAAAAAGCAGTCCGAGAACCAGAAAATGGCCCTCTCGCTGGCCTTCAATTCGGCCATCAACGAGGTCTACAAGTCCTCGCTTCGCTCCTGGAAGCGCATCGTGCAGGCCTACGTACTGGAAAACACCGACTTCCTTCTGGGCCTTCTGCCCGAGTTTGAATTTTTGACCAAGGGCACCGAGATGCTCCACGCCCTGGAGGCCAAGGGCTGTCCGCTTTGCACGCCCGACATCCGTCCCATGGACGAGCGCGCCTTCGTGGCCAAGGAGCTGTACAACCCCGAGGTAGCCCTTCGCATTCAGGACGACATCGTTCCCAACGACGTGATCTTTGACGACAAGGCCATGATCTACGTGCTGACCGGCCCCAACCGTGGCGGCAAATCCGTTATCACCTGCGCCATAGGCTTAGCGCTCGTCATGATGCAGCTTGGTATGTTCGTACCCGCCGAGAGCGCGACGCTCAGCCCCGCTGACGCGATCTTCACCCACTTCCCCTCGGGCGCCGAGGATACCATCGACAAGGGGCGCTTGGGCGAGGAATGTGCGCGTCTGGGCGAGATCTTCGATCAGGTAACGGCGCACTCGCTGGTGCTGCTGGACGAGTCGCTGTCCTCGACCGGCTCGTACGAGGCGTCCTACATCGCCGCCGAGGTACTGGCAGGACTTTCTCTGGTCGGCTGTCGTTGTCTGTTCTCGACTCACCTGCACGAGCTGGCGGCCGAGCTTGACAACATTGCCGCGCGGACGCACGGTGCGCCCATCGATACGCTGGTGGCAGGCATCGAGGGCGAGGGCAAGCGATCCTTCAAGATCATTCGCGCCAAGCCCGACGGCAAGAGCTACGCCCGCGACATTGCAAACAGATACGGCTTGACGTATGAGAATATTGTGAAGAAAGTGGAAAGTAAATAAGAGACGGACGTGGGGGAACTTCTTTCGAGAAGTTCCCCCACACCCCTTCAAGAACTTAAAGGTAAATATCAGAGCAAAGCGGGAAAGCACGTACGCTGTTCGACATAATAGCTTCCGCAAGCGGCGGGGCCCCTGCCCCATCCGCTCCACGAAGTTAGATTGACTCCGCTCTTTTTCGCTCGCGCCCTGCAGGGGCAAATGTGTTCGGCCACAAAGCAAAAGCCCTGCACGCAGGGCTTTTCTTTTCATAGGCAAGTTGAACTTCACTTCACCCTATACTTTTCATGTATCTTGTTGTAGGTAGCCACCAAAATGACCATCCCCACCGTGCAACCTAAAACGAGGAACACGACCGCAACGATGGAGTTCCATATGGCGGCAATGCCTGCCGCGACGTACCAAAGCGAATACAGCTTCCACATACGCGCATTTTCATTGTTATACTGCTTTACATCGGTAATCGTGGCAGGATCCACTTCCGTGCCGGACCAGA
>SVRN01000012.1 GCA_015064805.1 Oscillospiraceae bacterium | reverse complement strand
GGCAGGACTGCTCAATTATCTCAACGGTTGCGACGGTCTGCCGCGCACGGTTCTGTATTCTATCAATCCTTGCGACAACGAGGCTATCGGCGCACTTTGCGGTAGCTTCTGCAAGAACAGCGACGGTTTGCCTACCGTCGTGCAGGGAAGCGCTTGGTGGTTCAACGACCATATCGACGGTATGGACGCGCAGATGCGCTCCTACGCAAATCTTGCGGGCCTGGGTAATTTCCTGGGTATGCTGACCGATTCGCGCAGCTTCATGTCCTATCCCCGTCACGAGTACTTCCGCCGCATTCTTTGCCTTCTTGTCGGCTCGTGGGTGGAAGAGGGACTGGTCCCGAACGACGAAGAAATGCTTCAGACTCTCATCGAAAATATCTGCTTCAATAACGCCGCGCGTTATTTCCGTTTCGAGATTTAATTGATCAAATAAAAACCGGATGCTCAAGCCTTGGCCTGATCATCCGGTTTTGGTATTGTACAGAACATTTGACAATTCAGGGCACTATTCTGCGTCGCTGTTGTCATTGCTGTTGTCGGCATCCTCGCCTTGTTGCGTTTTTTTCTTTTTTGGAGCCTTTGGCATAGGCTTGGATACCGTAGCCAAAGGATTCATTTCCATGGCCTCTTGCATATGAGCGTCGCTGACGTGGGTGTAGATCTGAGTAGTGTTGAGCTGCTCGTGGCCGAGAATATCTTTCAGTACGCGCACGTCTACCTGACCCGATTGATACATCAGTGTGGCGGCCGTGTGGCGCAGCTTGTGGACGGAATAGTGTTTGGCCTCCAGCCCTGCCATAGCCAGATATTTGTAAACGATATGCTGTACCGTTTTGACGCTGATGCGTTGCTCGCGGTTGCTGAGAAACAGAGCCTTGCTCTTTACGCTTGCGAATTTTGGGCTGCGCCGTTCCTCGATTAACTGAGCCAGCGCGGTACGGCAGGCTTGGTTCAAATAGATGATACGCTCTTTGTTGCCTTTACCGATTACACGCAGGGAGCGTAGCTCGGGGTCCATGTCGGTCAGCTTGATGCCGACAAGTTCGGACACACGCATACCGCAATTCAAAAACAGGGTCAGCATCGCGTAGTCGCGTACGCGGTTTTTGGACTCAACGTCGTTTTGCACGCAATCAAGAAGAGCAATGCTTTCTTCCAACGTCAAAAACTTGGGAAGTGCTTTTTTGGATTTTGGCGTCTCGATGTTTTGCGCGGGATTGACGTCAAGGTAGTTGCGTTTATTGACCAGATATTTATACAGCCCTTTGATGGAGGAGAGCTTACGCGCCTTGGCAGAGGATTGATTGCCGCGAATGTTACCCGTGTACATCAAAAAATCGTAGATCTGTGCCGTCGTGATAGCGGAAATGCGCTTGAGGTCCATGACACGCACGTCGATTTCAAGGAATTCATCCGATTCATAATCGATACCGCGCTCCTTAGCCAGAAGAAAGCGGAAAAAGGTACGAAGGTCCAACAGATATTCGTCCACCGTTTTGGAGGAGCAGCCTTGAATCCCGAGCTTGTAAGACGCGAACTCCTGTACGATATCCGAGAACTCCGCAACAGAGATTTCATTTGCCAAAGGTATCACCTCTTTTCGACGTTGATTCTGCATTCATTATAACATAATTCCGTTGTAATGGCAAGAGTTCTTGATATTTTAGTGGATAAAATGTAAACAATTTGCTAACATGGTTGCAAAGGAAAGCATTTTTATATATAATATTTGTATTGAGAATTATACGCGCCTGTTTGGCGGTTTAGAGGTATATAGAGTATGGTTAATTTCTTTAAGAATCGCTCCTATGAAGCGGTGAAATTTTTGGTGACGCAGGTCGCTATTTCAATTTTTGGACTCGTTTTGTCGCTGGCTTGCGAACTGGCGAAAAACGACGCCTTGCAGTTGGCTTGCAGTATTTTTGCCATTTTGTTTTATATGTTCCTGATCTACACGTCCGCCTGGGATATTGGTAGTAAGGATCATATCCCCGTTCAGTACGGACACAAGCCCAACCAGCCGTTGACAGGGCTTTATATCGGCCTTCTTGCCAACAGCCTGAACTTTTTGCTGGCGCTTGGCTTTTCGCTCGGCTCCTGGTTCCAGGGCTCTGACGCCATGGTCTCCTTTGGTACGCTGTGCGGAACCATTGCTATGTTCATTCAGGGCATGTATTCCGGCGTGCTGGCCTTGGAGGTGGAGATGGGAGCAGAGGGCTTGATGCGCTTGCACCGCCTGTGGTATATGTATTTCCTGATTACGACACCTGCTATTTTGATGTCCTCGCTTGGTTACTATTTCGGTCTGAAGGATATGAGATTCATCAAATTCTTTGATGCCAAGCCCAACAACAAAAAATAAGAAAAAAGCCTTGATTATTCAAGGCTTTCTTTCTTTTTGTCGACGTTGCATCGATATTGGCCGTCCTGCCATACGAGCGTTACGTGATCTCCTGCATGCAGGTTGCTTTTGAGAATTTCCGTGGCCAGCATGTTTTCGATCTGTTGCGTCACTTCACGGCGTAACGGACGTGCGCCTAGGGCAGGATCGTTTGCGGCTGAAGAAAGATGCTCGACCACGCTTTCCTCGTACGCCAGCAAAATCCCCATATCAAGAAGACGCTCACGACATTTTTCCAGCAAGCGCCGCGTGATGCCATACAATTCCTCCGCACCAAGCGGAGAAAATGTCAAGATCGCATCCATGCGGTTCAAAAATTCGGGACGGAAGGTTTTTCTCAGCTCCGACTGCCGTCGTTCTTCTTCCGCGGCTTGCTTGGATTGGGCATCGGTGAGCGGTGAAAAGCCAAGCGCGCGAGCTTTGCCATCCGCGGAAGAACCAACGTTAGAGGTCAGGATCAGCACCGTGTTGCGGAAATCTACGCGCCGTCCTTGCGAATCGGTCAGACAGCCATCCTCCAATATTTGCAATAAGAGATTGTAAATATCGGGATGTGCTTTTTCTATTTCATCGAATAAGACGACCGAATATGGGCGACGGCGGATCTTCTCGGTCAACTGTCCGCCTTCTTCAAAACCGACGTAGCCGGGCGGGGAACCGATCATGCGGGAAACGCTGTGCTTTTCCATATATTCGGACATATCCAAGCGGATCAATGCGTTTTCTGTGCCAAAGAGTGCTTCTGATAACGCCAACGACAGCTCTGTTTTACCTACACCGCTCGAGCCGAGAAACAAAAAGCTTCCGATTGGGCGGTTGGGATCTTTAAGCCCCGTGCGGCTCCTCCGAATGGCCTGACAAAGAGTGCGAATTGCCTCCTCTTGACCGACGACGCGCTTGGAAAGCTGAGCCTCAAGAGAGAGTAATTTTTCGCCCTCCTCGCTCATCAGCTCGGATACGGGAATTCCCGTCCATTGGGTGACGACGTCGGCAATGTCCGTCGCATTTAAGATTCTATGCGTATCGTTGGCGTTGTTTTGTAGGTCTTGCTTTAGCGCTTCGAGCTGCGATTCATACTTGTGATAGACGTCACGCAACGCCGCGGCTTGCTCAAAATCCTGCGCGATGATCGCTTGCTCCTTTTGCTCACACACGTCCTTCATCTTTTGCTCAAGCAACAGCCAATCTTCTGGCTTTTGTTCGACGGTGATACGCAAGCGTGAGGCGGCCTCATCCAAAAGATCGAGTGCTTTGTCGGGGAGAAACCGATCGGGGAGATAACGAACCGAAAGCTCAACGGCACTGCGTATAGCTTCATCGCTGATCTTGATGCGGTGATGAGCCTCGTATTTGTCACGCAACCCCATCAAAATCAAAATGCTTTCCGTCTTTGAAGGCTGTCCCACCATGATGGGCTGAAAGCGGCGTTCCAGTGCAGCATCCTTTTCTATATACCGACGGTACTCGGCAATGGTCGTCGCGCCGATGACCTGCATCTCTCCGCGCGCAAGGGCCGGCTTGATGATATTGGCCGCGTCAATCGCACCCTCTGCTGCGCCCGCGCCGACGATGGTGTGGATTTCATCAATAAACAAAATGTTGTCGGGATGTTGTGCGATCTCGCTCAGGATATTTTTGAATCGTTCCTCGAATTCGCCCCGATATTTCGCGCCTGCGAGCATACCCGCCATGTCGAGTGAGATCAATCGCTTGGATTTCAGATGCGAGGGCACTTGCCCAGAGGCGATCATGTTGGCCAATCCCTCTACGACAGCCGTCTTACCGACTCCCGGTTCACCGATCAGGCAGGGATTGTTTTTTTGTCGGCGAGACAGGATCTGAATTAAACGCTCAATCTCCTCTTCGCGTCCGATCATGGGGTCCAGCTTGCCTTTTTCAGCAAGCTCCGTCAGATCCTTGCCGTAGGAATGAAGGGTAGGGGCTTTGGATCGTTTGGCATCAGGAAGTTTGCCGTCCTGGGCAGTCAGCGCGACGCTTTGTGCTTTACCGGAAAGGCTCAAAAAGCTCTGTATATCTGCCTTTAATTCGCCAATTGGAATCTGTATGCCCTCAAGAAAATGAACCGCCACCGAGGAGCGTTCGTTCAGCAACGACAAGAGCAGATGCTCACTTCCAATGCGCGTTTGTCCTGCTTTCATAGCTTCAACTGCCGCCCCTTCGATGATCTTTCTTACGCGTGGCGTCATGTCGGCTGGCGTGAGATTGGTACGAGCTCCGACGCCCGTCGCTTCAACGACGGCCGAACGTAGTGCTTGTGCTTGAACGTTGCGTGACTCCAATATTTTGCCTGCGATCGAGTCTTCGATCTCGCAAAGGGCGATCAGCAGGTGCTCCGAGCCGATATACGTATGCCCCAAATCTCTTGCTACCTCAAGGGAAAGATTGAGTACCGCTTCTGCTTTGGGTGTCAGATGGTTGATCATGTGCGTACACCTCTTCATGTTTCGGACGTGCGTCCGTTTGTTCCGTATCTATTTTAGACAAAGCAACGCACGCTTATGCCAAAGAAGAGATATCACTGCTCATTTTCATTCAATAATCGATCGTGCTCTCTCACAAGCGCGTTCCACGTTGCGCGATCGACGCGATCATTTTCCGCCAGTCCTAAACGGCGCTGAAACGTCAAAACACCTTGCCGTGTCTCCGCATCATAGATGCCGGATTGGCTGTTTTGCGGAATGTCGTGGTAGGCGACGCGCAGTTCGTTTAGAATATACTGGACGATCGTGACGAGAAAGTCCTCGTCGTCGGGATAGATGGCGAAATTATTAGGGCCATCAGGGAAAAGATAAAATCCCTCGGATCGAGCTTGCCGATTCAGCGACGCCAAATAATCCTCGTATAGACGCGTCCACGTTTCAAAATCCACCCGTCCCGTTGGAGAAAGACCTCGTAGCTGTTGATAGGTACGTACGGCGTCCTGCGTTGCCGTGTCGTAGATCCCGTCCGGCGGCGGTGTCTTGAGCAACGGCTCGGTAACGGAAAGCTGACGCAGGTAACGCTGAAGATTCAAAATGTATTCGCGCTCATTGTTTTCTTGTGGCATGATCCTCCTCCTCCCTTATGTGGCTCCCAGCTCGTAGCCGGGGTATTGTCCCTCGTTGACACGGCTGCCGTTATAAAGATCGCTGTACAGGTCGGTCAATGCGTTCCACGTCAGCGCACCTACGACGCCGTTGGCGGGCAGTCCGATCAGCGTTTGAAAGGCGATCACGGCCTCCTGCGTACGATTACCAAAGTATCCCGTGGGATTAACACCGGGGATTTCGGGGAATGAGATTGAAACGTAGTTCAGATATTCCTGCAATACTCGAACAATCTCAGACTCCGCGCCAAGACGCAAAAGGAACCCTGGATAGGGAATAACGTTTCCCTCTGTGTAACGAATGGGAATCCCCTCTACGATGCCCAGATACGCGTTATAAATGGCATCCCACGTCAATTCGCCCACCACGCCGTCTGCCTCCAGCCCGAAGGTGCGTTGCGCGTCCTTGACTGCTTGCTCGGTCGAGGGGCCGAAGCTACCGTCAATGGTCAGCGGGGGGATGCTGTCGTAGAAGGCGGAAAGATAATCGATAAAATACTGCAGATTGCTCACGCCGATGCCTGTCGATCCCAAGCGGAGAACTTCGGGATATTGTTTGGTGACCTCTTGCAGCGAAATCCCCTCGGAGTTGAGCTCATTGAGACGTTTGACGCTGCTGTAGATACGCTCGATCGCGTACCACGTAGCCCGTCCCACGACCCCATCGGGTGTGAGATTGAAGATCTCTTGAAACCGTCGCACGGCGCTTTGCGTATCTTCAAGAAAGATGCCGTCGGTTTCTACGATCTTTGGGATGGAAGGGAAGTTATTGGAGATGCGATTGAGGCGGATCTGAACGGTACGGACGTCATCGCTTGAGCTGCCCAGGCGGAGCAAAACGGGCGGAACTGACGCTTCCACGCTCCCGACGGGAACGTCGGTAACGATCTCCAGATTTTCTCCGTAGTAATTTTGGAGGATCTCATAAGGGGTAAGATTTTGATTGGCCAGCGTGACGCTCCCCCATTGAGAAAGACCGCCCGGGCAGGTGACGTTGATCCCGTCGCAATATTGGGCAAACAATGGCTCAACGCTGCCGGGGCGACGTAAGTAGGAATTGAATATTTCGGATACGATGCGGTCGATATTCTCGAAAATATCGCGTCCGTTGACAAAATATTGATCGTATGCTGTGGAAGAAGTGATATCGAAGGGATAGCCGCGCGAGCGGTAGTATTCGGTATAAACGCGGTTGAGGGCGAAGGATATTTGGGCGTAAATGTTGGCGCGGAGGGCATTTTCAGGCCAGGTCGGATAGATCTCGCTGGACGCTACGTTTTTGATATAGTCAATAAATGGAAGCGTTACGTTAGGCGCTGTGTCATCGTTCGGTGCACCCAGATGCACCGTGATAAAATCGGGAATAAACGGAAGATCTGCGGGCATATGTCGTCCTTTCTGTCAATCAGGGCTGTCCTGCTCGTGGGCGCAGCTCGGGGTTGACGTTTTCATCAAAATATCGATCCCCGTCCGTGATGCGGTCGAGGTTAGGATTTTGGGAGATAGGTGCCAGCGTTGCCGGTTGGATCGAGGTTATGCCGTCATATACGGGGACGTTGCTGAAATACTGGCTGTAAAAGCCGTCGGCCTCGACGTCGATGTTGTACGTGGCATAGGGAATTCCGTTACCCGGTGAGGTACTATTGGAGCGTCCGGGGGCTGTCAGCGCGATGCGAGGTGTATTTCCGTCGCGGTTGCTAATAAATACTTGAATGATCGAACCGCGCTCCGTGCCGGGTGCGACAGAAGCAAGGTGGCTTCGTACCGTGACCGTCGCTCCCTCAACGGGAATGGCCCCAAGAGCGGTGCTTACCCGAACGATGAGATAGCCCGTGCCGCTCATGGGCGGTTGATTTGTTTCGTTCATACGTCATCCTCCTGATATGATTTATGCCAGTATATGCGGTGTGCTTTTGAATGGAGACAAAGAAAAAAGGAACGAATCAAATCGTTCCTTTTGGTTTTATTGATTGAAATATTCCGTCGCTTTTTGTATGTCACCCGCAATGGTCTTGCGCAATTCTTCTACCGTTTCAAAGCGTTTTTCATCTCGCAGGCGCTTGATGAATTCAATCGTTACGACGCGGTCGTAAACGTTGTCGTCAAAGTCGAGCAGATGCGTTTCGCAGTTGAGCGCGGCTTGCTTATCCACCGTGGGATGAACGCCGACGTTAGACACACCGCCGATCCAATTCTCGCCAATCTTCGCGCGGGTGATGTATATACCTGCGGCAGGCAACAGCTTGCCTTCGGGGGCGTATTGATTGATGGTGGGAATACCAAGCTTGCGTCCAAGCTGCTTGCCACGGACGACAGGAGCGGTAAGGGCATAGGGCTGTCCCAGCATGAGTTTCGCCGCATCAACGTCGCCTTGGCGTAGCGCTGCGTGAATTTGGGTGGAGCTGACAACAGTTTGCTCCGTTTGGTTGGGCAGTTGAACTGAATAGGGGGCGATGATCTCGGTATACAGTTCTCCCAATGTTTCCGCAAGCATGGCGGCATCACCTTTTCCACCTTGTCCAAATCGGAAATTAAAACCGCAGACAACAGCCTTTGCCCGGCACATTTTTCGTAATATTTGTTCAATGAATTGCTCGGCTGTCATATCGCGCAAAGAGGGGAAATCAGCCAAAAACGCATATTCGATGCCGCACGCGAAAAACATATCGAGCTTTTCTCGTAGCGTGGATAAATGCTCGCCACCGTTTCTGAAAAGATAGTCCGAGGACGGCGGATCAAAGCAAAAGACGGCACTGTGACATCCATCCAAGCTTGCCGCTTTTTTCACCGTAGCGGTCAGCAAAGCCCGATGGGCAAGATGGACACCGTCAAAATTTCCAAGAGCCAAGACAAAATCACACGGTGCAGGAAAAGCAGCGGGAAGGCCGCTTTTTAAGTCAATCAAACAAACGGACGGCACGCATCAATCCTCCGATGTATCGTCGTTTTTGTGCTTTTCTTCGAAGTAAAAGCGAACGATCTCGCCCAGCAGCTCGTCGCGGTCTACCTTGCAGATCAAGGCGCGTGCGTGATTATAATTGGTGATATAGGTAGGGTCCTCGGTCAGCAAATAGCCGACGATCTGCATGACGGGATTATAACCCTTTTCCTTAAGAGCATCGTAAATCTCGCTCAACACCTGCTCGGCGCCGACGGTGTGCTCCTTTTCAAGGTTGATGTTTTCGTTGTTTTGGTTGATCAAAATACCACCTCATTTCCCATATGAGTATATTATAGACGAAATTGTTACGAATTGCAAGGGAAAAGCGTAATTTTTTTCAATGACTCTTTTTTGAACTTCAAATGAATGGAATAAAGTCGAAAAAGAATTGACAACATTATATTTCTGTGATATAATTTATAGATACAAACGGGGAAGGAGGAACGGCTATGAACAACGATCAAAATTCGAAAAAGTCAGCGAATGCGCTGGATGATTTTTGGGATATTGAGAGCCTGCTTCCTCAAAAAAAGACGGTAAGACCCACCTCCGCCCCTTCACGCGCCAATACCGAGGCGACGGAAATCGAGTTTGAACCACCTAAAAAGCAAGAGAGTGCTAGCGTTCCTACCGAGGGAAAGATCCCTTCGTCAGGATCGCTTACTCAGCCGAGCGCCTCGATCAAGAAGCCGACGCCACCCGAGCCGCAGCTGCGCTATCAACCGCGCCATCCGCTCATCAGCGAGGTGAGGATCTATCCCTGGCGCAGTAATTTCGGCTTTTACGAGCGGTTTTGCGCTATGGCGAACGCGCTTTACGATCGACACGGCGCACCTTGTGATCCCGTTCCGTTTTTCTCGTACATGCCCCAGTACGATCAGATGAATCGCGCACAGCTTGATTGGTATTTGCACTGGCGCGATTGCATCCGCGGGGGAGAGTATCCCGAGACCGATTACAGCTATATTTTCTTGTATTTATTTGAAATCATCAATCTGACCGATCGTATTGCCCCCGCCGACGGACAGCGCATGATGTGCGAGATATGGAAGCGCTATCGTCAGACCTATCCGCTTCTCAATCGGTATCTGGCCGATTGGATCTGCGATTACAGCTTGATCCATCGTCTCGCGCCACCCGCGCAGGTATTGGCGGACGTGTTGCCCATTATCGCGGATAACAGCTCCTTCAAGGAGTTTTACGCTTGTCCCACGGGCGACGATACGACGCAGGATGCGCAGATCTATCTGACGTTTTGTACCAATTACAATTATCGAAAAAGCAAGCTTTATCTTGCAGGCTCTGCACAGAAAAACGCGATGAACGAGCATATTCCCGCGGCCATTTCAGTTGCCGTAAAGGCACTGGAAGAACAAAACACATCCTTTGCCGCGACAAAAATGCAAAAGGCGACCTTGAGTCGAGACAGCTTCATCGGCGCGCTTTGCTCGGGACGCATGAAGCGACGTATCGAAGTGGATTACTGCTCTTTTAACCGTTCGCACGAGTTAAGATTTTTAATCACGGATATTATCAAATATACCGAAAACAAATTGCGCGGTCTCTTTGGCATGAAATCGAAGCTCAGCGTTTACGCTTTGCCCGATCAGGTGAAAGCCATTTTAGACGAATATTTCGCGCAAGTCTTTCCATCCAAAAGAAAGCCCATCATGGAAGAGCGCCCTGCATACGAGACGCTGTACGATCTGCCCACGACCGAGCTTTCCCTCAGCCACGCGGAGGAGATCGAGCAGTCCTCCTGGGACGTGACGCGACAGCTTGTGGAAGCCTTTGAAGAGCCACAGTCGGAGCCGACCGCCGTCGCGGAAGAACCGCCACAGGAGGCAGAAATCGTTGCTCAAGATGATACTGACCTCGCCGTCGCACTAAAGCCGTATGCGGCGTTGCTTTGCGCCATTGACCGTCAGGATATGACGCAGGTAAAAGAAATTGCGCGGCAGCTTGGCAAATTGCCTGATGCGCTGGTCGAAGAGATCAACACGCTGGCATCGGACGTATTCGGAGATATTCTGATCGAAGAAAACGAGCACGGTGGCTACGCTATGATCGAGGACTACAGAGATGATATTGCATCGTTGCTGAAGCAGTAACATGATTAAAGTAAAGGAGGCTTGGCTATGTCTATAACCGAGCGTAAACAACAGGTACCCAAGCGTATTTTGACTTCGTTGCTTGCATCCGTTTCGGCGGGTGTCGTGCCGCGCGCGGGTGCTCCCTATATGGCCATTGGCCGCACGGATGAGATCAACGCGTTCTTGTCCGACCTTGAGCTTGTCAGCGAGGACGGCGGAGGTATGCGCTTTTTGGTCGGTCGCTACGGTAGCGGTAAGAGCTTTTTGATCCAGCTCGTCCGCGGTTACGCGCTAGAGCGCGATTTCGTGACCGCCGACGTAGATCTTTCGCCCGAGCGCCGTTTATACGGTAGCGGTGGCAGCGGCGTTGCGACCTATCGCGAGCTGATGAAAAATCTTGCATCCAAGGCGTCGCCCGACGGTGCGGCGTTGCCCAAAATTCTGGCACGTTGGCTGACCACGTTGCAGGCCGAGGTGATGGAACGCGGTTTTTCGCCCGATATGCCCGAGTTTTCCGAAAAGCTGCGCGCGCTGGTGTTTGAAAAGCTGCGTGAAGTCGAGTTCTTCGTAGGCGGATTTGATTTCTCCAAGGTGATCACCGCATATTTTGACGCTTGGAACGAGAGTGACGAGCTGGCGGCCGAGCAAAAGAAAAGTGCTTGCTTGCGCTGGCTCCGCGGTGAATTTTCCAACAAGACCGAAGCCCGCGCTGCTCTTGGATTTCACGTATCCATCATCATCGACGACGACAACTGGTACGATTTTCTCAAGCTCTGGGCGGCGCTTGTCCGCCTGATGGGCTATCGCGGCATGGTCGTTTTCATTGATGAATGCGTCAACCTGTATAAGATCGTTCATCGTATCAGCCGTGAGAATAACTATGAGAAGATCCTCTCCATGTTCAACGACACGCTGCAGGGAAGAGCCCCAGGGCTTGAGTTGATCCTTGGCGGCACACCTCAGTTTTTGGAGGATACCCGCAGAGGACTTTTCAGCTACGAGGCGCTTCGCAGCCGTCTTTGCGACAGCCGATTCTCTGCAGAAGGCTATAAGAATCTGATCGGCCCCGTCATTCGTCTGCGCCGCTTGAGCGATGACGAACTGCTCGCGCTGATCGTTCGTATCACCAATCTGCACGCCCAGAATTACAATTGGGAGCCTCGTATCACGATGGACCAGATGCAGCAATTTTTGCAGCTTTGTCTTTCGCGTGCGGGAGCGGACAGTATGATCACGCCGCGTGAAATGCTGCGCGACTATATGACCGTGCTGCACATTTTGATGCAAAATCCTGACGCGACCTTTGAGAGCGTTCTCGGCAGTGCCGTCACGCTCAAGACCGACCGCCGGGCCGCAGAGGAGGCGGAGGAGCAGATCGCCGCGAGTACCAGCCGCGAGCCGTCTGCGGTCAATTTCAAGCCGGAGGATATTGATTTTTAACGGAAGGAGGCTTCTGAACGTATGCAACAAAACGGAGCCGAGAGGGACGCCGAGCTGATTTTTGAACGTTTTCCCGACTTCATACGTGAATTTATCTATCGTCATTCATGGGAATCGTTGCGCGGCGTACAGATCGCGGCGGCGAAAACACTGTTTGAGAGTGATCACCATTTACTGTTGACGTCCTCTACAGCAAGCGGTAAGACCGAGGCCGTCTTCTTTCCAATTTTAGCAGATCTGTGGCAGGATCCGCCCAACAGCATCGGCGCGCTTTATATCGCACCCCTCAAAAGTCTGATCAACGATCAGTTCGGCCGTATGGAAGAGCTACTGGATGAATCGGGCATTGCCGTTACCCACTGGCACGGCGACGTCGCGGCCTCGCATAAGCGAAAGCTGTTAGAGAAACCGCGCGGTATTTTGCAGATCACGCCCGAATCACTTGAATCCATGCTGATGAATCGATCCAACGACATCGTACGCCTGTTTGCCGATCTTCGCTATATCGTCGTGGACGAGATCCACACGCTGACTGGCTCGGATCGAGGCAATCAGATCATTTGCCAGCTGACAAGACTCTCACGTCTGATTGGTCACGAGCCGCGTCGTATTGGCCTGTCGGCTACCGTTGGCGACGCAGGTCTTGCTGCTACCTGGCTTGCAGGTAGCTCAGCCATTGCCGTTGACGTTCCTGTTTTTCCCGAGGGCAAAAATCGCTGGCGCTTGGGAATGGAGCATTTCTATATTCAAAATCTGAAAGAAGATCAAACGGAAAAAGCAAGAAAACAGCCGCCCGCCGAGGGGCAGGAATCTGTTACGGCAACGCTTGACGCAGGATATGAATATATGTACGATTGCGTCAAGGATCGTAAATCACTGGTGTTTTCCAATTCGCGCGAGGAAACCGAATACCTGACCGCTACCTTGCGTCAGATCGCGGCACAGCGTGGGGATCAGGATGTTTTTCTCATTCACCACGGTAATCTTTCCGCTGCTATCCGTGAAGAAGCGGAAACCAAAATGAAAGACGAGGACAGCATGGTCGTTACCTGCGCCACGGTAACCATGGAGCTTGGTATCGATATCGGCCGTCTTGAGCGGGTTATGCAAAGTGAATCACCTCATTCTGTGTCGTCGTTCTTACAGCGTCTTGGACGCTCTGGACGTCGCGGACAGCCGCCTGAAATGATGATGGTGTTCCGCGAGGAGGATCCGCTACCCAATACACCGCTGCCACAGCTGATGCCCTGGGAGCTGCTACGCGCGATCGCAATTGTACAGTTGTATATTGAGGAACGCTTTATTGAGCCGCCGAATATCCGTCGCATGCCGATGAGCTTATTATTCCATCAAACGCTCAGTATCCTGGCCGCTTCGGGTGAGTTATCGCCCAAAATGCTGGCGGAGCGCGTCTTGTCCTTACCGCCGTTCCACGCGGTCAGCCGCGAGGATTACCGCACGCTGATCATTTCCATGGTCCAGCAGGAATATCTTGAGATGACCGAGGAAAAGGGTCTGATCGTCGGCATGAAAGGTGAACGGTTGATCAAGAGTTTCAAATTCTACGCCGTATTCAAGGACAGCGAGGACTATACCGTGCGTTGTGGTTCAGACGAGATCGGCACGATCACCACACCGCCACCGGTCGGCGATCGATTTGCGTTGGCAGGACGCGTCTGGGAGGTTGAGGAGCTGGATATAGCCCGAAAGCTCATCTACGTCAAGAGCGTTCTCGGCAAGATGGAGGTCTCCTGGCCGGGAGACTTCGGTGAGATCCACACCAAGATACAAGAGCGTATGCGCCGCGTTTTGCAGGAGGATACCATTTACCCTTATCTAAAGGAAAACGCCGTCCAGAGGCTTCAAAATGCCCGTCACGTGGCTCGCAATACGGGAATGCTGCAGCATTCTTTAGTTCACCTTGGCGGATTCAACTGGTGTCTGTTCCCGTGGCTTGGAACGCGCTCGTTCCGCACCTGCCGTAAATATCTGAAAAAGTACGCGGGCGAGCTGGGAGTATCATCCATCGAGTTTGAAGGATGCAACTATATGACCTTTAAGCTGGATACCCAAGACGGTAACGAGTGGTTGTCCCGATTGGCCGACAAAGTCAGAACGCAGGGAATTGATTGTGATGCTTTGATGGAGCATGGTGAGATTCCCGTATTTGAAAAGTATGATGAGTGCATCCCGCCCGAGCTCCTCCGACGTGCATATGCCATCGACCGCCTCCGCGCGGACGAGGTGACAGCACGAGTATTGGAATGGGAAAGGGAAGCGTTCACATAATAATCCAGGTTAATTATTTTATATTTCATTTAAATTTTATCTAAAGAAAGAGAAGGAAAAAACGATTATGAGTAAGCAGGTTATTATCGCCAGCGACAGCACGTGTGATCTTAGTCAGGAATTGATCGAGCGTTATCAGATCAAAATTCTCCCTTTGGAAGTCAGCCTTGGAGACAAACAGTACCACGATGGCGTTGATATCAACCCTGACATGATTTACGAAAACTACGAGCAAACGGGACAGTTACCCAAAACAGCAGCGCTTAACATTTCTGAATTTGATGAGTATTTTGCTAAAGAAACAGCGGATGGCAATGAACTCGTTCTGTTTACCATCAGCTCGGATATGTCTTCTACCTTTAACAACGCAAGACTTGCTTCGCAGGAATACGAGGGTGTTTATCCTGTCAATACGATGAATCTTTCTACCGGCGGCGGCCTGTTGGTTTTGGCAGCAGCAGAAATGGCGGCTGAAGGGAAGTCTGCCAAGGAGATCGCAGAGGCGTGCAGTGCACTCAGAGAGCGCGTAGATGCATCCTTTGTCATCGACAACCTCGAATTTCTCCATAAGGGCGGCCGTTGCTCGGCAATTGCAGCGTTTGGCGCTAACTTGTTGCAGCTCAAGCCTTGTGTCATGGTCCGCGACGGCAAGATGATCGTTGGCAAGAAATATCGCGGCAAATTTGCTATGACGTTGGAAAAGTACATAGCGGATCGCATTGGCGATGCTTCGGACATTGATACCAAGCGCATCTTCGTCACGCACGCAGGCTGCGACGAGGCCATCGTTGATCAGTGCGTAAAGCAGGTTACCGATATGGGCGTATTTGATGAGGTGCTGGTTACCCGTGCAGGCTGTACCGTTTCCGCCCATTGCGGCAGAAATACGCTGGGCGTTCTGTTTATCCGCAAATAATCTGACTATACATAAAGCGGAAAATCCGATCATTGAGCAAAATCAATGGTCGGATTTCTCTTTTTGTGGTCCAAAAAGTCGGTAAAGCCAGGTGCTTCCTATGACTAATAAAATGAATGAAATCGTGATGTATTCAGAAGCGGTTAGAAATATGTGATAAGCGTAGACGATGTCAGGCATGGTAATATCAACGACGATATATATGATAGCGGTATAGAGTGAAATCAGCGCTAAACCAAGCTTCAGGATCTGATACGGTACTTCGTGCATATTGCGAATATGCCTCAAAAAAACATTCTTTTTGGACATCTTGACGACTCCTTTCGTCAGTTTTCAGTGCGTGTCGAAAAAGCACTTTTTTCAATATAATTATATCACGTTTTCCTTTGTTAGTAAAGGGAAAATTGCTGGAAATGCATCCTACTGTTGCTAAAAAATGTTGATGAGAAGTTGTAAATAATTTGTTGCGAAAGTGTAGATAGATTAACATTTTGCAAGAAAAGATTAAAATGTAAGCAATAGAATTAAGAGAGATGAATAAATGAGGGCGAACGTTTTTTGGTGTAAATGCGAGAATCGTTGGTAATTATATAAAAAATCGATAGGACTTTTGGCAAATCAGGCCACATAAAAAGTGTGATATAATACTTTTAGCGAAAAAAATCGAGTCCCCCCGACCGATTCCGCCACCACAATACAAAGGAGAAGACCATGAAGCAAGCCCTGATTACAGAATTTCAATCATTAAGAAAAAAGTATCGAGAAAACGACGCCATTCGTTACCGATTATATCGCATCAGCGACGAAAAAGGACGCGACAGCTATCAGATACAGTGCACATTTCGTAACGAAGACGTAACGTGTTCGATCAACGCGCAAGATATCGACCATGCACAAGCGATATATTCCAAAATCGTGCAAGGGAGGGTGACGCCGTGTACGATTTTAGAGGTGTTGGAAGACCTTTGCAGCTGATTTTTGTCCGTTTTTATCAAAATCAACAAAAAAAGTGTGTAGAATTCTGTCATTCCGCGTACGTGTGATTTGCTAGTAAGACCTTTACTTTTTTTCTAATGTATGATATAATAAATACGGAGTTATGCTCTGACAATTAAAAACGACAGATAGGGAAGGGGTATTGACATGAGAGAAGACGGATTTGCAGAACTTAGCGTCATTTGTATGAAAGGTTGTGAGGCGTTCGCCGAGCAGGTAGATTACTACCTTAAAGAATGGCGCAGACACGACGGTGAGGAAACGTACATTGCCCGCGTAGATTGCCCGCGTTTCGGTACTGGTGAGGCGAAGGGTATGCTGTATTCTTCCATGCGTGGTCACGACGTTTACATCATTTGCGACATTTTCAATTACAGCGTTACCTACAAAATGTACGGTATGACGGTTCCCATGAGTCCCGACGATCATTACGCAGACCTCAAGCGTATCATCGCGGCAATTGGCGGTAAAGCAAGACGCATTACGGTTATCATGCCGATGCTGTACGAAGGTCGCCAGCACAAGCGTTCTTCTCGTGAATCCCTTGACTGTGCAATCATGCTGCAGGAATTGGTCCACATGGGTGTGACCGATATCCTGACGTTCGACGCACACGACGCCCGTATCTGTAACGCCGTTCCGCTCAACGGCTTTGATAATATCCAGCCCACCTATCAGATGATCAAGGCGCTGGTTCGCAACTATCCCGATATTGAGGTTGAAAAGGAGCATCTGATGATGATCTCGCCCGACGAGGGTGCAATGCAGCGCTCGATGTACTATTCGTCCGTCCTCGGACTTGACATCGGTATGTTCTATAAGCGCCGCAACTATTCTATCGTTATCAACGGCCGTAACCCCATTGAAGCACACGAATACCTCGGTAGAAGCGTCAAGGGGAAGGACGTCATTATCGTTGACGATATGATCGCCTCGGGTGAATCCCTCATCGACGTTGCGCTTCAGCTCAAGGAAAAGGGCGCTAAGAGAATCTTTAACTTTGCAACCTTCGGTCTGTTCACCGACGGCTTTGATAAGTTCGACAAGGCTTACGCAGACGGTCTGATCGATAAGATCTTCACGACTAACCTGGTTTACCGCCGTCCCGAGCTGGCTGAAAAGCCCTGGTACTGCGAGGTCAATATGTGCAAGTACGTTGCCTATCTGATCGACACGCTCAACCACGACCGCACCATCAGCAACCTGCTTGACCCTGTCAAGCGTATCCATACGCTGCTGGATAAGCATAAGGCTAACCTGACTGACAAAAAGCAGGGTTAAGATAACAGAAATAAGCCCGCTACGTTTGACCGTAACGGGCTTGTTTCTATTCATTCATTATTTCAGATTGTTGATGACCTTGTTGTCCAGCCAATCGATAACGGCGGCCTCATCCTCGGGCTTGAGAGATGCGAAGAAGGGAAGGCCGCACTTGACGTATAGCACGTCCTCAATCACGTTGGTGCCAGCGCTCTTCAAAATAGCTTTGACGTTATTGGCGTAGGTTTCCGTACCATCTACCAACAACGCAACGTTAGCCGTGCGTTCCTTGGTCAGCTCGATGCAGAAGCGGCGCAGAGCGTCCTCCACGTCACCCTTGCCGGCGACAGCTAAAACAACGATACGCTCTTTGTCGCAGGAGTAAGCAGGGGGAACACAGTCGACTGCGTTCAGGCTCAGCTCGTATTTCCGCTTGATAAAATTAGCGATGTTAATGATCTTTTTCTTGTTGGTCGCGTGCAAAACGCGCATTTTGATTGCCATGTGAGCATCCTCCACGTATTTATTGATACCATTGTATCATAAATATTCCGAAAAAGAAAGAGGTTTTGCCATATCTTTTGTTTTTTGTTTCATTTGTCTATTTTAGGCAGGTAAAATATAGCGGAATGACGAAAAAGAAGACCGAGGTCATAGCGACACCAGCCCTGATTTAACAGAGTCCGAAAGTCCCCTTAACTCGGTCAAATATAGTATAGCTAAATATAACTATTCAAAGGAAGAAACAGAAAAAGAATCAGGGCCGCACCAAGGTGTGAACATGTGGCATTATTTCGTAAATGATATTTATTTCGCCGAATATGGCGAAAGCGAGTATATGCCGTATACTGTAACAATCAATGTGAAGGAAAAAGACAACGGAGACTTTGTATACAGCTTCAACGCAGAGAAAGAGCCCTCCACCCGGCGGACTTTACATGCCGACGTGAGCACCCGGAAGGGCGCCAATGGAGAACTCTTTCTTGATAATAGTATAGCACAAAATCCCGAAAAGTCAACAGAAACAGCGAAAAAAGTTTCGGAGGATGGTGTGAGTGTCCAGCTATCCCTCAAGGACGACGCAAATCAGCAGACGTCGGATGATATTGACGAGCTGATGCGCTCGGCGGGGATCGAGGGTGATGCGGCTGAGATCCGGGAGGATCTTGCGGAGCTTTACGTCAAGGCCGAGAACCTGGCTATGGACGAGGGCGCAAGGAAGGGCAAGGCGTTTATCAAGCGCGTGGCCAAACGAATTGCGCTTGAACATGGCGCGACTGGGTACCGTGCGTGACTGCGAGACGCAGGAGGCGATGGCCGAGCGGTTACGTGAGGAGATCCTTTCGCGCAGTGCGTTTGCAGACAAGAGGGCAGCCCGTAAGACGGCGAAGGAAGCAAGAGGAGTCGAAAGAGAAGCCCTATCCCTCTCCCTATTGAATTATATGGAAAATTATACAAAATGCAAATTTTGTATAATTTAGGGAAGCAAAATAGCCATTTTTTAGGCTGATCGGCGTATGAGCGCTCGATCAGCCGTTGTTTTTGATATTTTGGTATAAATACTTCTTTTTGGTTGCTTCGCCGCCGCGCAGATGCCGTTCGTCTTTATTTTGTTCCAGTACGCGTTGTACTTGTTCATACAATGCAGGATTTACGCGTCGCAACACCTTCGTGACGTCTTTATGTACGGTGCTCTTACTGATATTAAATTGTTGCGCCGTGGCACGTACAGTCGTACGATTCTCCACCAAATACGTTCCCAGCATAACGCAGCGCTCTTTGCAGCATGAAATATACATCATATTTTCAACTATGACTCCTTTTGTTGCCGATTTTGTATTGATTTTCCGGGCGTTTACTGGTATAATATATGTATTATATGATGCCGTTATGCCCATATTTTTGATTCATCGGAGATCAGGAGGACTCATCATGAGCGATGCATTCGTTAATCATAACTCTCGAAACGATCAGATTGATCACACCCCTTCGGATCGTTCCGATTTCCCTGTTTCCAAGGAATGTGAAAAATTTAACAATCATACGTTGCTTGAGGGTATGACCTCGATTTCCGCGTTGATCAACGGTATTCGTGATGGGATCAATTGCCGTACGATTGAAAAAATTTATTTTGATCGAGAAAAAATGCATTCCAAAGGCAAAGAGCTTGGCTTTTTGCGTGCAGTTTCGACGGAGTTTGGCTTTGAGATCGAGCTGACGGATGCCGATGCGATTGATCGCATGACCATTGGATCGACCCACGGTGGTATCGTCGCGCATTGCGGTGAGCGTCCCCTTCCCTCGCTTGAGGCTGCATTTTTGAAGAATGGAACTTTTGCGTGCTCCGATGGATTTTTCGTTATGCTGGAAGGCATTGAAGACCCGTACAACTTTGGATACGCGTTGCGTTCCTTGTACGCGGCGGGCGTTGACGGTGTTATTTTATCGCCACGCAACTGGATGGGCGCGGCGGGCGTTGTGGCGCGCGCGTCTGCGGGCGCTTCGGAGCGCCTTCCCATGGCGGTTTGTGAGCCTGATAACGCGGTCAAAATGTTCCATGAGCGTCAATATCGCGTCCTTTGTGCCGGTATTCGCGATTCGGTTGGTTTGTATGAAGCGAACATGAAACGACCGCTACTGCTGGTCGTTGGCGGTGAAAAACGTGGCATTTCACGTATGGTTCTTGATCAGGCAGATCAGGTCGTTCGCATCGACTACGGTCGGGACTTCCGCGGATCGCTCTCTGCAGCCTCAGCGGCTACCGTTCTTGGATTTGAGGTTTTACGCCAGAATTCAAGCAAATAAACGCTGATTTGTTAACTTTTTGCTTCAGTTGTAAATATTTTGTTCCATCTATTGCTTTTTTGAACTGAATATGTTACCATAAACGTTAGTTTTGAACATAATTCTGTTGCTCCTTTTCATACACTGTTTCATACCTTTGAAACGGAGGTGAAGATGCGATGGAATGGCTACGGGAGCGATGCATATCCGCCAAACGGGCGCGAAATAGTTTTGCGGCTGAAACGGTGGTATGGTTTACGCTTGCCTTGATGATCGGCACGCTCGCAGCCCTTGCGGAATATCGCTTGTGGCTTCCCTGCCGCGTTTTGCGTTGGTTTGAATTGCCGGGCGCGGAGCAAACAATATTTGATTGCATCGGTCTTTTGCTGTCGCAAACGATATTCGTACCGTTGCTGTTTTTGGCCGGCTTGCATCGCACGACCTACTATTACACTTCGCGCGTCGTTGCCTTTTTGTTTTGGTTTTGGCACGGAGTGGATGTATGGAAATACATTCTGGCAGTTCGCTTGAGCCTACAATCCGGTTGGCTGTTTCTGTTTTTGATCGCATGCTGGCTATTTTGTTTATACCGCCTGATGATACGTATACATTTCATCGCGACGGCTGGCGTTACGATGGGTTCTTCGCGTTGCGGGATGCGCCCTCGATCATATTTGACTGCCATATTTCAAGGCTGGGGCGGTATTTTGATACTGCAAATATTATTTTACGGACTTTATATCATGGTTTCATAGATTTTTAATAAGACAAAGGAGATCTAAACATTGCGTCGGTTTTTTATTCCTATTTTTAAATATCGCGATCGTGACGGCAAAGGCGTTAGTAAAAACGAAGACACGCGTCCGACCCTCAAAAACTTTTTTAAGTTTTTTGCACGTAAGTTTTCTCATCTGCTCAGCTTGAATTTACTCATGCTTATGCAGGTTCTGCCTATCATTGTGGCAGTTTTGGCGTATCTTTTTATTCAAAAAACCCCCTCGCAATCTTCGGCACTGTTCGCTCCGCTTTACGGCGCGTCATTGATCGAGCCCAACGGCACCTCTACGCTGATTATGATACTGGACGCGATACCGTTTGGTATTCCCGTTTATAACCCCGCATCCTATTGGATCATCGCGGCTTGCGCGTTGCTTTTGCTGTTGTTTAACGGTTGGTTGTCTGTAGGCTCCTTCTACGTTTTGCGCGGCTTGGTACGCGGTGAGGCGGTGTTTGTTTTCAGCGATTTCTTCTACGGTATCAAGCGCAATCTTAAACAAGGATTTATTTTTGGTCTGATTGATTCGCTGTTTATTATTGTCCTCTTCTTTGATATTATGTACTATTGGGGCACCGTGGGGGCGTTCTGGATGGACGTGCTTTTCTGGATTCTTGCCGCAATCGCCATTCTGTATGCCATCATGCGCCCATACATTTATATGATGATGATCACGTTTGACATGAAACTACGCAAAATGTTCAAAAACGCGCTCATCTTCTCTGCTCTCGGCATCAAGAGAAATCTGATGGCGGGCTTGGGCATTCTTTTGCTTTTGGCATTGCACGTACTGCTCATGATTTTGCTGTTGCCCGAGGTTATTATTACGGTTATTCTGCCCATCGTTTATATTTTTGCTGCCATCGGCTTTATTACCGCATACGCGGTCTATCCCGTTATCGATCGCTATATGATTGCTCCGTATCGCAAACCCCGCACGGAGGATGACGATATCGAGGATGACTTGGATGACGGCGACGGAATTCCCGTTGATGAACAAGCTTAAATACAAAAAAGAACCCGATCATCGGGTTCTTTTTTGTTAAATTTCATTTTTGATCAAGTCCTCAAAGGTTTCGCGGCGCAGGATCAGCTGATCTTCTCCACCGCAAAGACGGACCATGGCGGGTCTGGGAATTCGGTTATAATTCGATGCCATGGAATAATTGTACGCGCCTGTTGTCAGCACTGCGAGGATATCTCCGCGCTGCGGCTTGGGCAGCTTTACACCTTCTTGAATCAGGTCTCCGCTCTCACAGCAACGCCCTGCGATCGTACAAACGGTGTCTTTGTCATCGTTCATGCGATTGGCCGTAACGACCGTGTACGGAGATTCGTACAGCGCGTAGCGAGGATTATCGGGCATACCGCCGTCGATCGATACGTAACTGCGGAAATTCGGTATGGTTTTAAGCGTTCCAACGGTATAAAGCGTCATACCTGCGTCGGCAACGATGCTGCGACCGGGCTCCATGCGAACACGCGGCATGGGAAGATCGTAATGCGCGCAAATGTGTTTCATTTTATCCGCAATCACCGCGATGTTATTTGCGTAATCAATGTTGGGATGGTCTTCTAAGTAGCGAACGGCCATGCCACCGCCAAGATTCAATTCCTTTGCGGTGTATCCGAGATATTCGCGAACGGTTGCGATGAACTGGATCATAATTGCGGCCGCATCCACAAATGGCTCAGTCTCAAAGATCTGAGAGCCGATGTGGCAATGATAGC
This sequence comes from Oscillospiraceae bacterium, assembly GCA_015064805.1. Classification (GTDB taxonomy): domain Bacteria; phylum Bacillota; class Clostridia; order Oscillospirales; family CAG-272; genus SIG644. The sequence continues at coordinate 32,385 of SVRN01000012.1, read as the reverse complement.
CTTCAAGCGAAACGTGGGGTTGTTGCAGTGCAAGCGCAGTCAATTCCCCGGCTTGTCCGGTCTCGATTGCGGCACCGAATTTGGAGTCGATGCTACCCGTAGAAATGGCCTTGTGCGTGTGAGGATCAATTCCGGGCGCGACGCGGATCAGAATTTTCTGAATCATACCGCGCGCTTTAGCAGCCTGTTCAATGGCGAACAGCTCTTCCTCATTGTCGCACACGAAATAACCGACACCTGCATCCATTGCATAGGCTACGTCGGCGTCCGTCTTGTTATTTCCGTGGAAATAGGCGCGTTCCATAGGAAAGCCGCCTTGGCTTGCCGTGAAGATCTCGCCCGAGGAAACGACGTCAATGCCCATTCCCTCCTCGCGCATAATACGGTAAATATCCTTGATGCACAAAGCTTTTCCCGCATACAGAGGTAATGCTTCTTCACCAAACGAGGTCTTCATGGCCTTTGTATAAATGCGACATTTTTCGCGAATTTTGTCCTCGTCCAGAAGATACAACGGCGTGGCGTATTTTTGTGCCAGCTCCGTGACGTCACGGCCGGCAAAGCAAAGATGCCCGACCTCGTTGACCGAAAGATTATTACAGATCATATCAAATTCCTCTCTTAAACGAACAGATCTTGCAACGAATACAAGCCTGCGGGCTTGTCACAGACGAAGGCGGCGGCGTGCAATGCACCCTCAGCAAATAGTGCGCGGCTATGAGCCTCGTGCTTGAGTGTGATGGTCTGCGAGCCCGTATTGATGTGGACCTCGTGAATACCGACGACCTTGCCCATGCGGATCGAATGGATGCCTACCTCACCTGCAGGCCGCTTGCCGTTTTCGTGTCTTCCTATGCAAAGCGTAGAATTCTCTCTTGCCTGCTCTACGCCATGTGCGATCATCAGCGCGGTTCCGCTGGGAACGTCCAGCTTTTGGTTATGATGCGTTTCAACAATCTCAACGTCAGCGTCGGGAAACGTTTGAACAGCGGTTTTGACCAGTGAAACGAGTAGTGCGATGCCGATGGACATATTCCCTGCATAAAATACGGGAATTTGCTTTGCGGCTTGTTCGATCAGCTGCTTTTCATCTTCCGTCTGTCCCGTCGTTGCAACGACGGCAGGGATACCGTGAAGCAACGCAAAATCCAAAACGGTTTTGGTCGCGCCGTGATGCGAGAAGTCGATCAACACGTCGCAATCCTCGATAATATCGGACAAATTGGTATAGCACGGGCAATTCAGCTCAGGGCGAATTACGTCGCAGGCAGCAGCAAGCTCAGCGTTCTGATAACCGTTTTGCGCTGCGGCAACGACCTCTTTACCCATGCGCCCGCAAGCACCGTTTACAATAATTCTCATCTTACGTTCTCTCCGATCAGGCCGTGGCTTCTCATACAATCCAGCAATACGGCGCGGTGTGCATCCTCCATGGGAGTGAGGGGCAAGCGCAGGTAGTTCTCACAGAAGCCCATGGCGCTCATTGCCGCCTTGACGGGGATGGGATTGACCTCGCTGAACAATGCGTTGATCAGCGGCAGGTACTTTGCTTGCATCTGCATACTTCCACGAATATCGCCTCTTAAGAATGCGTGGCACATTTCGGAGGTTTCGCGCGGTACAAGGTTGGAAAGAACGGAGATGACGCCTTTGCCGCCGACGGACATGATAGGAACGATCTGGTCGTCGTTGCCGGAATAAAGATCCAGCTTGTCCCCTACCAGCGCGGCTGTTTCTACGATCTTGGAAATATTGCCGTTGGCTTCCTTGATAGCTGCAATATTGGGATGATCTGCCAATGCTACGTAGGTGGAAGGCTCAATGGAGACACCGGTGCGCGATGGTACGTTATACAGAATCAAGGGTTTGGTACTTGCATCCGCGATCGTTTCGTACATACGGATCAGACCCTTTTGGGTGGCCTTGTTGTAATAAGGGGTGACGACCAGCATGGCGTCAGCGCCAACTTCGCTGGAAAAGCGAGTCAGATCGATGGCGTAATCGGTATCGTTGGAGCCCGTTCCGGCGATGATGGGAACTCTCTTGTTGGCGCGCTCAACGGCAAAGCGGATAGCCTCGCGGTGCTCTTCGTCGGTTAGCGTGGACGATTCACCAGTCGTGCCGCAAATAACCAGTGCGTCAATACCGCTGTCGATCTGCCAGTCGATCAGTTTACCAAATGCGGTATAGTCAATTCCTTCTGGGGTTAAAGGGGTGACCAGCGCGGTGGCTGCTCCTTCAAAAATCGTGTGGGTTTTCATTTTCTTGCTTCCTTTCTGATCTTGGTGTTTTGCAAAAAAATAGCGCCAATTCTTACGAATCGGCTACCGTAACATCCGAATATCCGCACAGCTCGTATAAGCATACGTTGGACAAATTCGTATCATTCGATAGCTCTCCGCAGATTTGCGACAGTAAAACGAATCTTCTTCGAGTTACCAGGCAAGCGCTCGCTCGCCGCCTTCGGCGCAATCCCCTTTTTCGTCCGCAACATCCTGCGAAGATTATCACACGGACGATACTCTTGTCATGCGCGCCTCTATCATTTTTATCTATTATATCCATTTACATTCGTTTTGTCAAGGCATCGTAAGCATTTTTTTTGCAAAAATCCCGCTTTTATTGCATGCTTCCCTCGCTTTGGCGTTTTTCCATGCGTCTCCAGTTGATAAAACCGTACAGATCGTTGGCCAAAAACATGACGAAGCATATGATCATACAAAGATAAGATATATCAGTTATCGATGCTAAGATCCAAAGAATGATCAGCACGATATCATTCGCTGCATAGGCCAGCGCGTAATACGGGCTGCGTAAGAAGGTCAGTGAGGCGGCAAGAAAGCTGGTTGTAACCGATATAGTGCTGACCAAAAGGTTGGCCGTCCCAAGTGCGCCAAGAATGAAATAAAAGGCGATGGTAACGGCAACCGTCAAGCCGATCAAGCACCCAATCACGCGAGCGGAGAGATGGTTGACGGCAACTTCTTCGGATTGTTGATAAGGGTTTTTAATCCAGGCAATAGTTGCGAGAAGTGCCATCGGTGCGCTCATGCATACGTAAGTGATGACCTCACCGTAATATTGAAACTGAAAGGATATCACACCGTAAAAAATGGCAAAAACGATAGTTAGCATTTGACCGAGGACATGACCCTTCGCCACAAATATCAGAGCGGTTGCACCAATTAACGAAGCAATTACGGACAGAATATCCCTTTGAGGAGAGAGCAAATGAGACAAAATGACGATCAAAGAGGAAGCTGCCCAAAGGCCCCACTCAAATTTTGTTAACGTTGAAAACGGATTTTTGAATTTCATATCATTCTCCTAAAAAAAGCATCCGTCACACATCTTCTAAGACCTAACGATGTGATGACGAATGCTTTTTTGCATTCAGCTACCCGGTGGCAGCATGTATTTTCTTTGGATTGATTATACCACTTTATGGAAGAGTTGTCAAGCAGAAGTGAAAAATCAATAATCGGTATTTGCACCGACTGACTTCATGTCCATTGCCTCTGCAAGTGCCTTCTCGTCGACGGTTACCTGCTCCAAATACTTTTGGCACATGGCGTTTAAAATATCGGTGACAACCTCGTCCTCAAATTCCTCGAACCAATCTTGATTCGCTTTGTTTTTATAAGCTTGCTCCTCCGCCTGGTATTTCATGATCAGATGGTATGCGTTATCGGCCTCGATCACCTGAACGTCGCCGACTGCCATATTGGTCAGTGCCTTTTGAATATCGTCCAGATAGGCGATGGAGTAATTCTTGTTTTTGTTAATGTAAATACCGTTAGGATACGCGTTCCAGAGTTCTTTTTCAGACAGCTTTTCGCCATAGTCCTCAAACGTGCTGAAGTCGCCCGCCTGGATGACTTCCATGAGCTTATTGGCCTGATCCTTTACAATGGTTGCACTTTCCTTATCAAGCATAACGTAGTCGGTGTAGCCGTCGTTGTCTTTGTCAATTCCCCGCGTTACGCCTTTGCTTGTGTTGTAGGCGATTCTTCCCTCTTCGGTATAGTAGATCGTATCACCGTTTTCATCAACAATGAGCTTGCCGTCTGTACCCGTTTTGGTGGATCCGGTTGTGTCATAATAAACGCGTTCGGTTCCCTCGTGATAATAGACGGTGTCGCCGTTTTCATCGGCTACATACAAATAATTATAAAGCGGAAGCAGAATCTGACGAAAGCGGACGTAGTTTTCATTATAATACTCATCTCTTGCCGCGTCGCCCGTCTGAGAGGAAATATGGGATTTGAGATGCTCAATTTTATCCTCGATGATGTAATTTTCCCGAAGCATATCGATGTTAACGCCGTAGAGCGAAAGCTCTTTGTTAAAGGCGGTTTTTGAGCCGTCGTGAATCAGCTCCAACGCATCGTTGATATATTCATCAATTTCCGCATAATACTTTTCGGGCAAGGTCAACTTGTAAACTTCCTCAAACAAATACAGCTTGATCAGCATCATTTTTGCTTCTTGTTGCATGGAAAGACAAAAATAATCGTTATAGGTCGCACCCTGCGTGCTGATGATGGTATCCCAAAAAGATTCCGAGTCGGTTGGATAGTTGTTGTAGGTAAGCGTTCCTTTCATGCGGGAAAGCAAAAGCTCGTACATGTTGACTGTGAGCTCTTGCTTGCCGATCTGCATGAGCGTTTTGCCCTTGGACGAGCAACCGACAACAGCAGTAAGTACAAGCACCAGTGATATGATGCAAAGCGTAATACGCAGCAATACTCTTTTAAACTTCATGTTGTTTGATATACCTTTCTTATGGTTAGGTCTTCCCTTTCATTATATCGCTTTCACGTGTTGTTTTGTTGAGCAATTTCTATATATTTTTCAAACAATTTGTGAATAAACGGCAATACGTCCTCGCCGGATTTCAGCTTCAGATTTAGGTGTGGCTCGCCCGCCATTGCCATGCGCAGGCGACCGGGGAAAAGCACGGACAACTCGGTCCATACGTCGAAGTCAATCTTTTCGGGATAGAACTGAATGATATCCGCTTCCTGACGGATCTGCTTGATACCACATCGCTTTCCGTAGGCTCGAATGAGTGCGATATTCAAGAGATTTTCAGTTGCCTTGGGAATATCACCATAGCGATCCAGCATCTCGTCGAGGATATCGTCTCGGTCCTGCTCGGTGTCGATCATGGCAATCTTTTTGTACATTTCCATACGTTGTGCGGGATAAGGAACGTATCTGTCGGGGATATATGCATCGAAATTGACCGAAATGGTGCATTCGGGCTCGGGCTTGATCGGCTCGCCCTTTTCTTCAAGAACGGCCTGATTGAGCAGTTTGATATACAGATCGTAGCCAACGGCATCCATATGACCGTGCTGTTCGGTGCCAAGCAAATTGCCTGCACCGCGGATCTCCATATCGCGAAGCGCGATCTTAAAGCCCGCGCCAAACTCGGCATAATCGCGAATGGCCTCAAGACGCTTTTGTGCAATCTCGGGCAAGGCCTTGAATTTAGGATAGGTGAAGTATGCATATGCGCGGCGTGAGGAACGACCGACCCGGCCGCGTAGCTGATGAAGCTGAGAAAGCCCTAAACGGTGCGCATTATCGACAATTAGCGTGTTCGCGTTGGCGACGTCAACACCCGTTTCAATGATGGTCGTGCAGACGAGAATGTCGATCTCACCGCCGAGCATTTGCTCCCAAATGCCCTCGAGCGTATCTTTGTCCATCTTACCGTGCGCCACGGTAATGCGTGCCTCGGGAATTTCTTTGGCGATTTTCGAGGCAACGCTGTCAATGGTTTCAACGATGTTGTGAAGATAGAAAACCTGCCCGCCGCGACGCAGTTCTCTGCGGATCGCCTCGGTGATAATAAGCTCGTCTTCCTCCAAAACGTAGGTCTGTACAGGCAGACGATCTCCGGGCGCTTCGTCCAGAACCGAAATGTCACGAAGACCACCCATGGCCATATTCAGCGTACGAGGAATCGGTGTAGCCGAAAGCGTAAGAACGTCAACGTTGCCGGCCATTTGCTTGAGCTTTTCCTTTTGTGCAACGCCGAAGCGCTGTTCTTCGTCGACGATCAACAGGCCGAGATCGTGGAACGCGACGTCCTTGCCAATCAGACGGTGCGTTCCGATCAGGACGTCGACCTCACCGCGCTTAAGACGGCGAAGTGTCAGCTCCTGCTCTTTTGCTGTGCGGAAACGAGAGATCATGTCCACATGGACGCCAAAAGCGCGCATACGGCTGGTAAATGTCTGGTAGTGCTGAAGTGCCAGTATGGTCGTCGGAACCAATACAGCCACCTGCTTGCCGCCCAGAACGGCTTTGTACGCGGCACGAAGAGCAACCTCGGTTTTGCCGAAGCCAACGTCACCGCAAAGCAGACGATCCATCGGGGCGGTCGAGGTCATATCGCGCTTGACGTCGTTGACGGCGCGAAGCTGACCTTCGGTTTCTTCGTATTCGAACGCAGCGTCAAAATTACGCTGGAATTCATCGTCGTGTGGGAAAGCAAAGCCGGGACGGCGCTTGCGCTCGGCATACAGCTTGATCAGGTCCTTGGCGATCTCTTTGACCGATGCGCGGGTGCGCGCCTTGGTTCTGTTCCAAGCCTCGCCGCCGAATTTTGAGAGCTTGACCATGCCATCGTCCGAGTGAGAACCGATGTATTTCGATACCTTGTCCAGCTTTTCCGTAGGCAGGAACAGCTTATCGCTTCCAGCATACTGAATACCGATATAGTCGCGCGTTACGCCTGCGACCGTCATGGTTTCAATACCGGTGTAACGACCGATACCATAGTTCTCGTGCACGACGAAATCGCCAACCTCAAGATCGGCATACGACAGAATCGCCTGCGAAGCAGATTTGTTCTTTTTGTTGCTTTTGATCTTTCCGCTCGTGGCAAGATGACCGCGCCGCGTGTCGGGATTGGTTGACAATACGGCTATGCGAGGCGTTACCAATTCAAAGCCTGCCAGATGCTGCTGCCATACGATCAGAGCGCTTCCCTTTTTGACTTTTTCAATCGAGAGGTCTTCTGTTTTGGCAAGCGATACGTCAAATCCGTGATCGTTCAGAATACCGTGCAGATTTTGAGCATACGTTTCGTTTTCCGCCAGCAGGATCACGCGATAATTTTGCGACAGATAAGAAGCAAGGTCCTCTTCAAGCAACGTGAAATTATCGCCGTAAGAAACCATTTGCTTGGAGCGGAAGCCGAACATACCCGCCAAACGCTGTCCCGAGAGTCCATAGGACATAGAGTCAACGTGGAAGGTTACGTTCTGACCGAGAAATACGTCGAACGCCGCATTGGCTTTGGAATACTGCGTATATTTCGGGGCAATCGTACCGCCGCGAACCAGCTCTTCGATGGTTTGATTTCGATGCCATTCCGAGGCCTTCAAGCGGTCGTAAATGTTATTCGTTTTCAGCAAAAAGGTGGGAGTTCGATCAGTAAAATAATCAAGAAGACTGGTCTTCTCGGGATAGATCAAGGAAATATATTTATCAGCAAAAGCAATATCTCCACCGCCGGCACGACTTTGCTCAACGGCGGCTCCTTCTTTGATCAGCTCCTGTTCGACAGCCTCGTCGTGCTGCGTTTTGAACTGTGCCGAAATGGCCTTTTTGAGCGCGTCACGAACCTCGTCGTTGATCAGAATCTCACGCGCGGGCGGAAGCTCAACGTTCATGACCGTAGTGTGGATGCGTTGGGATTCAACGTCAAAAAGACCCATGCGGTCGATCTCATCGCCGAACAGCTCAATACGCAACGCCATAGAACCGTCCAGCTTTTGGCCGTCCTCATCGGTGTAATGTCCGTTGGGCGGATAGATATCAACGATACCGCCGCGAACGGCAAACTGTCCCTTGCCGTCTACCATGTCGGCGCGGCTGTAGCCTGCGGCGATCAGCTTGCGGATCAGATCGTTTAAATCAACGATGCTGTTGAAATTCAGTCGCAAAACGGAGTCTGCCAGCCGATCGGGCGGAATGGTATAACCAAGCGCCGCGTCAGGCGTTGTAACAACGGCATCCAGACTTCCGTTCAAGAGACCAAACAACACGTCAAGCCTCTCATGCTCGTACTCATGGGAGGCAGTAATATTATAAAACGTAAAATCGCGTCCGATGAAAAAGACACTGCGCTGTCCAAAGCGCCGGAGCATGGCGTTGACGCGCACGCATTCCTTTTCCTCGGGGCAAACGATCAGCGCGCATCCCTTGCGCGGCAGATCGCAAAGCAGTGAGGCGAGCATGGCATCCGATGCGCCTTCGCAAAGTCCATTGATCAGAATGGGCAGTGTCTTCGGCGCTTTGAATTGCTTGGTCGCCGTTTCGAGCAGCTGGGCGTATTCCTTATCCGCTCGAATGGTTTGAGTTAATAACGTCATATTTCACTCACTAATATTTATTTTCCGTTACAGAGCTGCATCGCTCCGTCGATATCTCCTTCAAGCACCTTGACGGCACCGTCGTACGCCTTTTCAAAAGCGGCAAACAGTGCTTTTTGCTCGTCCTTGTTGAAATCCGAGAGCACCCAATCCGCCAAATCGTAATCGGGATGAGGTTTTTGACCGACACCAAAGCGGATGCGCGGGAAGGTATCACTGTTCATGAGCGTGATAATGCTGCGCAGACCTCGCTGACCTCCGTCGCTTCCTTTCTTACGAACACGGACACGACCGACGTCAAGAGACACGTCATCCGAGAAGACCAAAACGTTTTCCATGGGAATTTTATAAAACGCCGTCGCCTGCTGTACCGCTTCGCCCGAGGCATTCATAAAGGTTTGAGGCTTCATGAGCAACACTCGTTTTCCGGCGATGGTAGCCTCGCCAACAAGAGATTTGAATTTGAGCTTGTTGACCTGTGCGCAGCAACGCTGAGAAAGATAATCCATCATCAAATATCCCGCGTTGTGCCGCGTGTAATGATACTTATCTCCTGGATTACCCAGACCAACGATCAAATGTGTGATGGGGGCGGTCGGCGTATCATTTTCTTTTGAAATTTTCTTGAATAATGCAAAAATATCAGTCATTTTCTTTGGTATCCTTATTATGATGAGGTTTGTCTTCCGCTCCGTCGAGCTGAATACGAGGGAGGTTCCAACGGAATACGGTAGCGCAGACGCGGATGGTGATGATCAGAATCATGGCGATGATTTGAGCGAGCGCGGGAAGAAGCGCGAAATAGCACAGCGTCCAGTAAACGACCGCACCGATGATGGAAGCCACGGCATAGATACGCTTTTGAAGCACGTAAGGGGTGTGACGGCTCATCATATCGCGCAAAACGCCACCGCCAATGCCCGTGGTCATGCCCATAAACACGCAGAGAAAACCGTTATCCTGATAGCCTGCCGTCATAGCAACCTGAACGCCCGTGATCGTAAAGGCGGAAAGTCCGATAGCATCAAACAGATTGTGAATCTGATCGATGCGTTGCTTTGTGGCGGGGTTGCGCCAGCCGTTCCAGGTTTTAGCCACGATGAAAACGGTAGACACCATAATCACTACGATCAGAATTGCCAGATAATTGGTGAAAAAACGAGGCGGAACCTCGCCGAGCAGCACGTCGCGCAAAACGCCACCGCCCAGTGCCGTGATCATGCCGAGAAAGAATACGCCAAACAGGTCCATTTTCCGCTCAATGGCAATCATAGCGCCCGATACTGCGGCCGCGGCAACACCGATATTATCCGTGATATAGATCAACCATTCCGACATATTCCCCTCCGTAAACATTCTTTGATTAATGCAAAAGAGCGATGCTCTGCGCAATAGTATATTATATCCTATTTGGTTCATATTGTCAAATGTTTTTTGAAAAAACTCATAGTTATTGCTTGAGTAATGCAAATATGATAATTTTTCCATATGTTCACAAAATATTTACATTTGTATCTGATAAAAAATTCACGAAACGCTTTTCAAATATAGATATTTATGATATAATAAGCAGTGCGATTGGCAAAAAAGTCCGCAAAGGGCTTTTTTTGGTGTGTTTTCATACTAAAATGCCAAGCGCCACAGCATTAGTTTCCAATTTAATTTTTTATATGGAGGAATTCTAAATGGCAAAAAAGTATTGCTATCTCTTCTCCGAGGGTAACGCAAACATGCGTGAAATCCTTGGTGGTAAGGGAGCCAACCTCGCAGAGATGACCAACATCGGTCTCCCTGTTCCCCAGGGCTTCACCATCTCTACTGAAGCCTGCACCCAGTACTATGAGGACGGCCGTCAGATCAACGATGAGATCATGGCTGAAATCATGGAGTACATCGTAAAGATGGAGGGTGTTACCGGTAAGAAGTTCGGTGACCTCGAGAACCCCCTGCTCGTTTCCGTTCGTTCCGGTGCTCGTGCATCCATGCCCGGTATGATGGACACCATTCTGAACCTCGGTCTGAACGAAGAGGTTGTTGAAGTTATGGCTAAGAAGTCCGGCAACGCTCGTTGGGCTTACGACTGCTATCGTAGATTTATCCAGATGTACTCCGACGTCGTTATGGAAGTCGGTAAGAAGTACTTCGAGGAGCTCATCGATAAGATGAAAGAAGAAAAGGGCGTAAAGCTCGACGTCGAGCTGACCGCTGACGACCTGAAGGAGCTGGCTGAGCAGTTCAAGGCTGAGTACAAGGCTAAGATCGGCACTGACTTCCCCTCCGACCCCAAGGAACAGCTCATCGGCGCAGTTAAGGCCGTTTTCCGTTCTTGGGACAACCCCCGTGCAAACGTTTACCGCCGCGACAACGATATTCCCTACTCTTGGGGTACTGCCGTTAACGTACAGGCAATGGCATTCGGTAACATGGGCGAGAACTGCGGTACTGGCGTAGCATTTACCCGTGACCCCTCCACCGGTGAGAAGAAGCTCATGGGTGAGTTCCTGACCAACGCACAGGGCGAGGACGTCGTTGCAGGCGTTCGTACTCCCATGCCCATCGCAGAGATGGCTAACAAGTTCCCTGCTGCTTACGCACAGTTCGTAAAGGTTTGCGAGATCCTCGAGAACCACTACCACGACATGCAGGATATGGAGTTCACCATCGAGAACGAGCAGCTCTATATGCTCCAGACTCGTAACGGTAAGAGAACCGCCCCTGCTGCTCTGCAGATCGCTGTTGACCTCGTTGCTGAGGGTCACAAGACCAGAGAAGAGGCCGTTCTGATGATCGACCCCAGAAACCTCGACACCCTGCTCCATCCCCAGTTCGACGCTAAGGCTCTCAAGGCTGCTAACCCCGTCGGTAAGGGTCTGGGCGCTTCTCCCGGTGCTGCTTGCGGCCAGGTCGTCTTCTCCGCTGAGGATGCAGAGGCTTGGAAGGCTGCCGGCAAGAAGGTAATCCTGGTTCGTCTGGAGACCTCTCCCGAAGACATCACCGGTATGAAGGCTTCTCAGGGTATCCTGACCGTTCGCGGTGGTATGACCTCTCACGCAGCCGTTGTTGCTCGTGGTATGGGTAAGTGCTGCGTTTCCGGCTGTGGCGACATCGCTATGGACGAAGAAAACAAGAAGTTCACGCTGGCTGGTAAGACCTACGTTGAGGGTGACTACATCTCCATCGACGGTTCTACCGGTAAGATCTACGACGGTATCATTCCTACCGTTGACGCTGAGATCTCGGGCAACTTCGGCACCATCATGGGCTGGGCTGACGAGTTCCGCAAGCTGAAGGTTCGCACCAACGCTGATACTCCTGCAGACGCAAAGAAGGCTCGCGAGCTGGGCGCTGAGGGTATCGGTCTGTGCCGTACCGAGCACATGTTCTTCGAGGCTGACAGAATTGCTGCCTTCCGCGAAATGATCTGTGCTGATACCGCTGCAGAGCGCGAGGTCGCTCTGGAGAAGATCCTGCCTTATCAGCAGGGCGACTTCGAGAAGATCTACGAGGCTCTCGAGGGCACTCCCGTTTGCATCCGTTTCCTGGATCCCCCTCTGCATGAGTTCGTTCCTACCACGGAAGAGGACATCGCAACTCTGGCTGCTGCACAGGGCAAGACCGTTGATGATATCAAGAACATCATCTCTTCTCTGCATGAGTTCAACCCCATGATGGGTCACCGTGGCTGCCGTCTGGCTGTCACCTACCCCGAGATCGCAGCTATGCAGACCAAGGCTGTCATCCGCGCTGCTATCAACGTCCAGAAGGCTCATCCCGAATGGAAGATGGTTCCCGAAATCATGATTCCTCTGGTTGGTGAGGTTAAGGAGCTTAAGTACGTTAAGTCCGTCGTTGTTGCAACCGCTGACGCTGAAATCGCTGCTGCAGGCGTTGAGCTTGAGTATGAGGTTGGTACCATGATCGAGATTCCTCGTGCATGCCTGACCGCTGACGAGATCGCTCAGAACGCTGACTTCTTCTGCTTCGGTACCAACGACCTGACGCAGATGACCTTCGGCTTCTCTCGTGACGACGCAGGTAAGTTCCTGAACGCATACTACGATGCTAAGATCTTCGAGAACGATCCCTTCGCAAAGCTCGACCAGACCGGTGTTGGTAAGCTGATGAACATGGCTTGCAAGGACGGCCGTGCAAACAACGCTAAGCTGCACATCGGTATCTGCGGTGAGCACGGTGGTGACCCCACTTCCGTTGAGTTCTGCCACGGTCTGGGTCTGGATTATGTATCCTGCTCGCCTTTCCGTGTTCCGATCGCTCGTCTGGCTGCCGCTCAGGCTGCTCTGAAGGATTGATTGAAATACGATCAATAAAAAGCTTAAGGGCTGTCGCGCAAAGCGCGGCAGCCCTTCCCTTTTAAGTTAGCTTCTGGTAATTCAATCCGAAGCTAAGAGCATATTGTTCGGCGTAAGATCCGTCGGTGACAAACAGACAAAGAGATTTAGAGCATCCATCAAAAGAAGCATAACCAATGTTGGATATGCTGGTTGGTAAAACAACTTTTTCAAGATTCGCACATTGATAAAACGTGAACCAACCGAGATGCTCCACTGTTTTAGGCAAGGTAACGCTTCGAACGTCGCATTCGGCAAATACGCTGTCACCAAGCCCAATAACCAAATACCCATCCACCGCCGCAGGAACAACCACGTCTTTATCTTTCCCTAGATATGAGGTCAAAATAGCGAAGTTGTTTTCCAAACGGTAAGTATATTCGCAAAGAACAACGTCAGCATCTCCTGCGGGCTCTTCATCAGAGCTATTCTGAGGCGGCGGATTATTTCCGCTCGCATCTTCTTCCGTTGGAGGAGATGTTGGCTTGTGCTGATTGGCTAATTGTTTTTCCAACTCCTGCAGCTGGTCGAGATATTCAGACCGAAGAGCATAAAACTGCTGCTCCATATCGCTGACTTGCGATGTCAAGGTTTGTATTTGTGCTTCGTAATAGACGATTTTAGCATCGTATGCGTCCTTTTCTGCAGAGGTCATACCGTTGCTTGAGGCGTTATGACCTGTGTCTTGGAGCAATTGACAAGAGGTCAGGCAAATACTTGTCGCTGTAATACACAATACGCCGGTAATCGCCCACCCCAATATCCGATTTTTCAGTGCTTTGCGTTGTTTCATTTTCTTTCTCCTTCCATTCGTTTGTGTTAAGAGGACGAGAGAGACTCTCGTTTTCTTTGATATTATACTAACACAACCCGAAAACAAAATTACGGAAAATTTGTCGCGCGATTCGTTATTGCAAAAAAAAGAGAAAGACAAAATATAGAATGAAATTGCATTCGCATCTATTTTATATTAATAACGGCTATTTTTCTTTCTAACTATTCTATATGGAGGCGCCATGATAGCACATCCGATTCCACCTGTTTATAATGAACGTTCCAAAATATTAATATTGGGGAGTTTCCCTTCCGTCCGCTCACGTGAGATCGGATTTTTCTACGGACATCCCCGAAATCGCTTTTGGCCGCTGATTGCCGCACTTTGTCAGGAGTCTATTCCTGAATCTGTCGAAGAAAAAACTGCACTTCTTCTACGACATGGCATTGCACTCTGGGACGTAGCAGCGGCTTGTGAGATTCAAGGCTCTGCAGACAGCACCCTGACAAAGGTTGTGCCGAACGATCTCTCGCCAATTCTTGATGACGCAAGCATTTCACAAATTTTTTTGAATGGAAATACCGCGGCCAAGTATTATTTTCGATTGATTCAGCCTCAAATACAGCGGTCGGCGATCCTACTTCCCTCCACCAGCCCTGCGAACGCGACATGGTCGTTTGAGCGACTTTTTGAAGCATGGAGTGTAATTCGTCCCTATATAACGTAAAACCCACCGCCGGATATCAGCGGTGGGTTGTTTTTTATTTTCCCGTTACGATGGCGCGGAACATGGCAAGTGAGTCGGCGTACGTTTCAGGGTCTGAGCTGCTTCCGATATGATACGGTGCAGTCATGCAGATCAACGTATCCGCGGGAAGCTTTTGCAGTGAGGGCTCCATGGCGTAATACGGCGTATCCTTCAATCGGATGGCATATTCGTCATACGCATTGGCAGGGGTCTGTCCCAAAATATCTGCGAGCGGCTTGAGAAGCTCACTTTTATAGGTTTTTACATACTCGTACATATCCTCACTGAGAATATAAACGGAGCACTCTCCGAAGGACAAAAAGCTGTTGAAGTCGGACAGTTGCTTTGCGTTATATGCCAGATTGACTGTTCCTATACCGTCATTTGCTTCTTTATCCGCAAGCAATTCCTCCTCGGAATAAAATTGGTAGCGAACGATTTCGGTATATTTTTCCCCATTGCCGTCAAAGTCCTCGGGCATGATACGGTTGAGCGCTTCGCGCAGATCTTCGGTTTCTTCGGCAAGAAAACCGTATGAACCACAGTAGGTTACGACTGTGTCCTGCTTTGGATCGCCTGCTTGCTGAGATACAATGAAAATTACAAGAATGATAACGAACAAAGAGATGATGGTGTGCCATTTATAATGGTACCAGTAGTTGTCCAACCATTTAAGTAATTTGGATTCGGATGTGAAATCGATCTCGTCGCCGTTTGGCTTGATTTCGATATCATTTCCGTCAGGCTTTTTAAAATCATTGGCCATAGTAGATCTCCTTTGGAGTAAAATAAGGCGAAGCACAACAGCGAGTCAAATCCATCGCAGTTGTACTTCGCCTTCTATCTTATTTAGAACGGCTAACGCTCAGAACGGTCAGCGTGATGGTTCCCACGGGAGCTTCAATGTGAAGAACGGCACCCTCGCGCGTACCCATCAGGCTCTTACCAATGGGAGACTGGTCAGAAATCTTGCCAAGCAGAGGGTTTGCTTCGTTGGAGCCAACCAAAGAATACTCAAACTCCTCTCCGTCGCTCTCGTCGCGGACACGTACAACAGAGCCAAGGCTGACAACGGAGGTATCGATTTCGTTTTCATCAACGATAACTGCGTTTTCAATCAGATCTTCCAGTTCCTTGATACGAGCCTCGGTTTTTGCCTGCTCGTTTCTTGCTTCATCGTACTCAGCGTTCTCAGACAAGTCACCGAACGAACGTGCAACGGCGATATCGTTCTTGATTTCCTCGCGGCGGACTGTCTTCAGATAATTCAATTCCTCGACCAGCGCCTGATAGCCGTCGGGGGTATAGAGCATTTGTTTCTTTGCCATGATAAATCTCCTCGTGTTTTATAGTCTGATTATAATTTGTATGCGCATCAAATTACTTCAATGCATCGACCGCGGCCAGCAGCTGCGGGTCTTTCTCGTCGGGAATCAAATAGATATTTCCGTATTCTTCGATCAAGGATTCATCCATCTCAATATAAATGTCGGGCGCAATACCGATATCGTGATAATTCTCACCGCTCGGAGGCAGATACCAAGCCGTTGTCAGCTTGAGTGCGCCTTCCATCCCGAAATAGGACAGATCGTACATTGACTGCATACAACCCTTGCCGTAGGTGGTGACACCAACAAGCGTTGCCAAATCGTAATCTCTCAAATTAGAGGTGAAGAGTTCGGCCGCGCTCGCGGTATATTCGTTGGTCAGGACAGCAAACTGATAATTGCGATATTTTCCAATATCTTTTTTGAGCACGTTGCAGGTCTCATAGCCTCCGGTCAGGTTGGTAACGACCTTGACTCTGTCCGTTTCGCCCGTGCCATCCTTATATAAGGTTGAGATCATTGGATCTCCGACCTGGAGGAAGGTACTGAGTACGGCTTCAATAGACTTGAGATCTCCGCCGGGATTATAGCGAACGTCAAAAATAAACTTTGTGCATCCCTGCGCTATCAAAGAATCCATAACACTCGTGAACTGCGGCGGCGTAGTCAGATCAAACTGAGCGATCTTGACGATACCGATGGTGGGATCTGCTTGATAAACGCGACCGGTTACCGATTCGGTAGTAATCTTTCTGCGTTCAATCTCAAAAGGAACTGCTTCATAGCCACCGCCCGCGATTGGACGAAGAACGGTGAATTTTGCCTTGCTTCCTGCTACTCCGCGCACGCAGGAGATGGCGGCATCGTAGCCTAATTCCTGAACGGTGTGCGTCTCACCCTTTTCATCAACAACGGCGTAGACACAGTCGCCGATGCGAAGGCCTGCTTCAAGTGCAGGAGAGCCGTTGAACACGCTGATAATGGACAAGACGGAATAAGAAAATCCGTTATATTCGATCTGGTCGTTGACGACGCTGACGCCGATTCCTTCCATCTCACCTTGGTTTTCCGATGTGAGCGCGTCCAGCTCTTCCTTGGTGTAGTATGCGGCATACAGATCTCCGGTAGCCTCTGCATATGCCTTGAGAACGGCCACCATCAGCGCTTCTCGGTCGAGATCGTAGACGGAAAGCTGTTCAAAGAGCGAATGGATCAGATCCAGCTCCGGGAACGTGGTTTCTTCCTGCTCATCGCTAAAGGGCGGGATGTCGTTAATGTCGTTATCGTCGTCCGGGAGCGGTGGGTAGAAGCTGAAGCAGGAGGTCAGCGAAAAGCAAATCGCAATCGCTAACAGCAACGATAAAAATTTACTTATCAATACTTTGTTTTGCATGGTTATTCCTCAAACGATAATGGGTTCTGTAACTGAACTTGTAGCACAGTCTTGCTTACGGCAATCAACCGGCGCCAAACGGAAAACCCGCGATGCGCCGGTGAATGCTATTGATCACGGTCAGAAAACCGTCGAAAGCTATCAGAATTTAGAGGTTTTGGAATCCAAATACTTCTTAACCATCAGCGCAACCTTAAAGGTGATTGCATGCTCAAACTCACGCAGATCAAGGCCGGTCAGCTTGCGGATCTTTTCCAGACGGTAAACCAGCGTGTTGCGGTGAACGAACAGCTTGCGCGAGGTTTCGGAAACGTTGAGGTTGTTCTCGAAGAAGCACTGGATGGTCATGAGCGTTTCACGGTCAAGCGACTCCAGACTGCCCTTCTTGAAAACCTCCTGAAGGAACATCTCGCAAAGGGTGGTAGGCAGCTGATAGATCAGACGGCCAATGCCCAGGTTTTCATAGTTGATGATGTTCTTTTCGGTTTCAAACACCTTGCCGACTTCCAGTGCGATCTGCGCTTCCTTGTAGGCGCGGGCCAGATCCTTGATGTTATCAACGACGGTGGAAATACCAATCGAAACCTTGGTATAGAATTCAGTGCTCAGAGTGTCTGCGATGTTGGTTGCGATCTTTTCAATTTCCTTGGCGTCGGTGCCGGGCTTGATATCCTTGACGAGAACGATATCTCTCTCGCCTGCGCTGATAACGTAGTCGCGGGACTTGTCCGGGAACATATTCTGCAGCATTTCAAACGGCATCATGTCCGTCTTGCCAAAGAACTTGATCAAAAATACGATGCGGAGCTCTTCGGTGTTGAAGTGCAGTTCCTTGCTCTTGATGTAAATGTCGCTGGGAAGAATGTTATCAAGAATGATATTCTTAATAAACGAGCCCTTGTCATACTTTTCATCGTAAAGGTTCTTGATGTTGCTCAGCGAGATGGCGAGCAGCTTGGACGTCTTGTCTGCCGTCTTATCTTCGCCTTCCACGAATACGATGTACTCGGGCTTTACGTTTCCGCCGATGGGACGGTACGTGTAGCCATTATTGACAACAACGTCGGTGGTATATGCCAGCTCGTCGCGAACGCCCTGACGGATCTCACCGATCTTGACCAGCTCGGAGCACGAGATGATCACACCGTTCTCATCAATAATGCCGATGACACGGTCTACTGCATCCTTCATCTGATGAATGACGCCTTGGAACAATCTGTTAGACATAATTTTTCTCTCCTGATGCACTGTATTTGGAATGAATTTGTATATACTACCCTATATTGTACACTATTTTTTGTGATTTTTCAATAGGGTTTTTGATTTTTTTTATAAATTTGTGTGATTTTTTTTGGTTATTTTATATGTTTTATTATGTGCATATTGCCCTAAAGCTCAAATTCGTACACGAGTGAGCTCAAAATGAAACATGATGCAGTTTCCGTTCGAAGAATACGAGCGCCCAGTCCCGTCATACAAAAGCCGGCCTCTTGTGCCGCCTTTGCTTCGGACGGAGAAAAGCCGCCTTCGCTGCCGATGACAACGGCGATTGAAGGTACACGGTCTTGTGGCAACGTGCCAAGTCGACCGCGCAGCAAAGCCTTCAACGGGACAGTTCCCTCTCCCTCGTAGCAAAACAGTACAAGGTCCGCCTGCGATGCCAGCGTAATCATCTGCTCAAATGAAACGGTTTCCGTTACCTCGGGCAGCATGCCGCGGCCACATTGCTTGGCTGCTTCGGTCGCAATACGATTGCGCCGCTCGGTTTTGCGCGCCTCTGCTTCTTGCTTGACGCGAACGACACAGTTAATACTCTCAAACGGAACGATATGAGAAGCACCGCACTCAACGGCTTTTTGAATGATAGTATCGAGTTTATCCCCTTTGGGCAAAGCCTGATACAGCGTAATGGCAACGGGCGGCTCGGTCTCCATGGGAGATTCGCCAACGATGCGAGCGGTCACGACGCGATCGTCCTCAAAATGAAGCAGCTCGCAATCGTATTCCGTCTTCTGCATATCGCACACGGTAACATGCTGGCCGGCGGCCATACGGAGCGAGCGGGCGATGTGGTGAGCGTCTTCTCCAACGATGCGCACCAAGCCGTCGCATATCTGATCTTTGGCAACAAAAAAGCGCGGCAACGTGTTCACTCCTTCCGCGATTGATGACATAAAATGGGTCGATGGCATTGTTTTTTGCCAATTTAACTTTTGACAAAACTGATTATACAACATTTTACCCAATTTGTCAAATGTTTTTTTGTAAAAAATGCTCGCAAAGCAAACATTTTTTACAAAATCAATCAAATTAAGCTTTTTTCGTCGGGCAATTTCACAAAAGCAACATGCACAAATCACAAAATCCCCTTGTGTAATATGGAAAAATTTATCAGCGAGATATACAAAAAAGCTTCCCGCAAGCGATATCGCTTACGGGAAGCTGAATTTTATGCCAAAGTTCTGTTTTTCAATACGGGAATACGCCAGATAATAGCGGCGACGGCAGGGGTGATGATCATTTCGGGGATCATGTAGCATCCATTATAAATAATGGAATACAACAGCGCGAGTGAGCCGCCCTTGACGTTTTCGAGAATTCCCTTTCCAATCGATTCATAGATGCCTTCAAGTGTAAAGAACCATTCTGCCCAGGCACCGTAGAATATAGCACCTGAAATAATGTGGCAGAGATAGCGTGTTGCCAGAGCGACGATACTACCCAATACCAATGCCTTAACGGGGCTTAAACGCTTACGGAAGATGCCGCCAAGGCCCAGCGCAGTATAGGCGATCACGTAGTCAATCACGCAGATCAGCAGTGCTGCGCTCAATTGCATGCCACCCTCCTCAACGGGAAGAAAGAGCGAGGAGACGGTGGAATGACCCAGCAGCATTTGGATGAGCGAGTAAACGAAGCCCGTCAAAAGTCCCCAGCGCGTGCCGTAAAGGTAGGCGATGAGGATAATGGGAAGCATACCCGCAATGGTGATGCCGCCACCAAACGGAAAGTTAAAGGGCGGAACGGGGATGAGGGAGCAGACGAAGGAAATGGCAGTTGCCAGAGCGATCATCATGCCCGATTCTGTCAGACGTCTGACTTTGAGTGTGAGTTTCATATTCTACCTCCAAAAAATTAAACCGCGCGAAAACTCCGTGCGGTAAATTCCTTGGTTGTTGCTCATCTTTTGGATGGGTACACTTAAAAATCTCCCTACGCCGGCATTATCCGTATCAGGTTAAGGGTTTAAGGCCTGTGCCTTATCTCAGCCGAATGTTCAGCACCCCTGTTTTTATGCGGTTTTTGATGTGCTTGTATTATACTCCTACTCTGGGCGTTTGTCAAGAGGAAATAAATTTATTTTTAAAAGTGACCCTACCGTTAAGGCAAGGTCACTTCTGTAAATTGCCCACCAAGAAGAATTTTTGCTCGATTCAATACGACGCTCACCTCTTTGGAAGCTTCGATCGCTGTTGCTGTATTGCCATCAGCGAACAGAACGACGTCGGGAATATTGGACCAATCGATCAGCGAATACGACGTTTCGATCACGGGACCGTGCTTGGAAAATATGATCGCATCGCTTGCCGTTGCCGTCAGCAGGAGCTCGTGTGAAGGCTCGCTTTCCCAAGCTGATGCTCCCAGCCATGTCAGATGCTTTCCTGCTTCTTGCGGAGCGGAACGATATTCAAAGGTAAAGGATACCGTCGGGTGCGTGGAACGCTTTAGCATTGAAAAATATAGTTGATCCATCACGAGCGTCTCGCTGATCGCGGCGCCTTCTTCGGGGATGTAGTAGCAAACTTCAACACGGCGTTGCTTGGCCAGTGCAACGATGGCACGCAGATTGCCTTCATCCTTGATGGCTTTGTCTTGGTCGATACCTGGTGCCGTCATCGTCAGCGGCAACCAGATTGTACGCACACGAATGTCTCCTAATAGCTTATATACGGTCGAAACGTGGCGGTTATGAAAATGCGTCAGAACAAGCGCATCGATCTCCGTGGTCCCGTCAGGCTTGCCTTCAGCGAGAAAATCACGATACGCTGTATAGCTGCCGTCCGTTACGTCGCACAGCACCGTCATTTCGTTATTGGATAGACATAGCAGCTCGTTCTTTTTATTAGAGACGTAACTTGCCTGCCACTGCCCTGCCGTCATACTATTTGTTACCGTCAGGCAAACGAAGAAAACGGCAACCCACGCTGCCATCACGTATAGAAACCGATGCGGCTTTTTCCATTTTGAGAGAAGGAACCAAAGCATGGCACATACGAGAATGATGAGAAGGACTCCTATAAAATCATATCGCAAGGATACGAGGGCACCTGGCACGTCGCTCATCTTTTGTGTCAGTGCGATCATACCATTTGTTACGCCGTAAAGAATACGTGCGATCCATCCCGCAAGAAAATTCAAAAACGGTATCAAGGCACCGATGTATGATAAAGGAAAATATACAAGCCCCAATATTAATGAAAGCGCAGTTAACGGTGTCAAGACAAGATTAGCGAGCGGTGACATGATCGATACCTCGCCGAAGATCAATGCCATAGGAACGATCAGAACCAACAAAATGACAAATGAGGACAAAACGGGAACAAGTAGCTTACGCCAGATCCACTGAAGTAATACAAGAATGCCCGAACTTGAGGATTGCTTTTTAAAGCGAAACAATGCAGGAATTACAGCAATCAGGGAGAACGTTGCTAAAACCGTCAGCCAAAGTCCTGCGTCATAAACGGCGGTTGGCTGTATGGTCAGAGTCGCTCCGAGAAAAACAGAAAGCGGTGTGAGCGGGTCGTGCGGTATGCCGCGTAAGCGAGACAAATACAGGCACAGCAGCATGAAGGTGGCGCGTAGCATGGACACGCTGAAGCCCGTCAATGCAAGAAAAGCAACGGCGGTCAGGGAAAGCAACGCTATGCGGAGATAGAATGGACAGCGAACTGCGCCAAGGAGTGCTGTCAGAGCTAACATGATGAGAGATAGATGCAGACCGCTGAGTGCCAGCAGATGCGACGCCCCAGCGCGTCGAAAATCTAACGTTGTGGCGTCAGACAAGCGATCTTTTGTGCCAAGCAACAAGGCGGATGAAAGCCTTCCCTGCTCACCGCCAACCGCGCCGGTCAAGCGATCGGACAAACGATACTGCAAGCGGCTTAGCCATTGTCGAAGAACGAAAATATCGCGTTCGAGCGTTTCGCAGTCCTTCGTACCATCGACGTATCCAACTAAAACGTATCCGTCTGCTTGAAGCTGACGTAGCGTTCGCTCCTCTTCCGGAGCTTCTGACGTAGGATACAAGACAGCTTGAGCAATAAATCGATCTCCTATGCGCATATCGTGCTCACCCGTAAGATGGAGATACAGCTTCGTTGTATCTCCATCGGGCAGATCAAGCTTGACACCGACGCAGGTCAAATATGAGCTGTAAAACTCCTCGGACACAACCATTCCCGAAATTTCGGCAGCGTCTCCTTCCAATTGCGTCGCGTATTGTTCTGCGGGCAAAATATCACACTTTTCTCGGATAAGGACGCTTGAAAAACCAAGAACGAGCGCAAGCGAAAGAAATGCGAGATATTTAAGCACGTACTTGCCTCGAGCGGTTTTGAGGCTAAATAGAAAAAGAGATAGGAGGGCTACAGCAGATAACAATAAAGCAATCACAAGAGTATTGACCGAAAGATCAAGGCAAATATAAAGCGCTGCAACAATGGAAAGGATCCAACAAAATACAGCGAGCGGTCTGCCTTTGGCAATCTGCATATTTATCCCCGCCTTTCTATCAATTTCTACTTTATTTGATATCATATCATAGATTTGGACAAAAATCAAGTAAGGCGTGACATTCCAAAGAATATCTAAAAAATTTTCTGCGGGTATTGACTTTTCGCCATATTCTTTGTATAATATTAGGGCGTTACATTTTGCAAGCGCATATCGGGCCATTAGCTCAGTTGGTTAGAGCCACCGGCTCATAACCGGTCGGTCCGGGGTTCGAGCCCCTGATGGCCCACCATTCAGGTATTATCCGAAAACTTTCTTCATTTTTAACACGTTTTTCGGGCAAACCACAAAACACAGGGTAGAGTAAAAAACTCTACCCTGTCTTTTTCGTTTTCCCGTCGCTGTCGCAAAAAGGGGGAGGACGGCCGGGCAATCGCCTCGGCCTTTCCTCTCCCCTTTTTGCTTTTTGCTCGCTATCGCGACGGGATTTAGAAATATACGAAAGGTTTTGATTGGATCAAAACCTTATTTTTATCTTTTTTTTTCAACAGTCAGGCTAAACGCCTGTCGGTTGAAACCTCGTTCTTTCTGTTGCTTTGTCGATCGGGCTTACTTCCCCACCATATTTCGTTGCCCTCTTGAACGGATACTACAAGTCGCCCAGATTGTCAATAACCGGTAAAAACTTTTCTTGAAAACTTTTTGCAAAATTTTTCCGAAAACTTTTTACCTTTCCCCTTCGGGGAATTCTTGACAATCCGTTCGCCTTGTAGTATTTGGAGGCCGAGGGCAACGGCATACGGTGGTGAAGTAAATACAGCTCCTTACTCTACAAAGTACCAGGAACTTCGGTGTACGGAAGAGGAACGGAGGGGCGGCACCGATGGTAAAGGTTGAGTTAAGCGGTTCGCCCAAGCAAAACAAAACCTTGATATCTCGCATCATATGATGCTTGATATAAATACGGATGAGAAAAAGAAAGGAGGTTATACCATGGCGGACCTCATCCCCCAAAAGGAGGACTTCATGAGCGACACGGCACTATCGCGCCTTATCGAGTATCTGAAAGTAGTTGAACACTTCACAGATGCTCAAATCGTCAAATTGCTTGAATACATAAGCAAGAAATAAAAAAAACCGTCCGGCACAATTCCAAAGTCCCCGAACGGCTTAAAACCTAAGAACAGCCAAACTAAGCAAGGGCGGTACGTCCGCGCCGCTCTTGCGGTTGTTCTCCTCTAAAAGTATAACACAGCGGAAAACATTTGTCAAGGAGATTTTTATTATGCAAAACAAAAAAATCAATGAAACTTTTGAACTATACGGCTGCACTTGGAAAGTAATTGACCGCTACCAACTCACGGATGTAGAATTAAAAAAGTGTGATCTTTGTTTTAAAAATAGAATAACAATTGAATGCATCAAATCAAACGGTGTTATTCCAATCGGACAAATACGAGATTTCGGGTTGTGATCCAAATGAAAAAACAACCTAAAAAAAATATTTATCTAACAGTTGAAGAACTTAGATTAATCTGTCGAGCACTTTCAGATTCAATGAATTACAAACCAGATGATCGCATAGAACAAAAATGGAATTTACTTCTTAAGTGCACGGTATATAAACTTAATATAGAAAAACTAAAATAACCAAAAGCCCCAAAACGGGGCTTTTGTTATTTTATTTTTCTTCGCCAACATCCTCTTTACTATTTTCACGCTCCTTCATATAGCGTTCCATAGCATAGCTATGCTGCATATGGATCTCTTCGGTGGTCGCCCTGGTGCTGCCATACTGGGGATAATCTTCAATACCGACTCCCGACTTAAGAGCTTGTCTATCAATAATATCCTCGTAGCTATCGGTTTTAAAACGATCATTATAGATCTTAGCTCTTGCAAGATAATATTTCGCCTGGCTCCATTCGCTTTCGTCGTCGCCGAACTTGTAGGCCACCGTCTGAACGTTATATCCAAAAGCATTGACCACGCGCCAATGATGATGAAGGAAAAGAGCATACAAATTCATGACCATATATCTGAAAAGCGAATTATCGCCACGATTATGACGCAGCTTACGGCAAAAAGCTTTAAAAGCATCATACGTAAGAGCATAGAACAAATTGCCGAGTGCATAGAAAGGCATTGCAATCTTGGTATCAGATTTTTCCAAAATCTTGATCACATAACTTAAATTGCGCAGATCCGCGCCCAGCGTTTCCATGCGCTGTTCGTCACCGATCTCTTTGCCGAAGCAAAAGTTTTCTATCGTTGCAGCATGACGTCGGATTTTAACGTAATCGTTATATCCATCGTTCAAAGGATTCACGCCCTCGTCGGTTTTCTTCATGCCCTTATTTTCGACCTGGTTGCCGCGCTCTTTGCCCTTCTCTGCTTCAAGATCGATGCCAAACTCCTTTGAACCGATAAAAGGATTATCTTCGTCCATATATTTGCCGCGGCGCATGGTATCCCAGTCGAGGATATGACAAAACTGCTCGTTCTCGATCGATTCTTCCGGGGACATTTCAAAGAAATCATCAAACCAAATGGGAAAATTCCCTTGATCCTGCAAATAAGCGTCACAGCGAACGGCATAATTCGCACAAATCAACGGAGATTCAATGGTATACAAATAATAAAGCTTTGCATACCCTTCAAGATAAGAAAAGAGATCTCTTGCCGTCAAATTATCGTCAAAAACGACCGCCTCTTCCTTCAGATCGTAGCCGAACAAATTATGCGGCGTAGGGCATTTCTTATACTGTTCTTTTATTCTTTCGATAAAGGGTCTGACCGATGCTTTATTGAAAATAACGTGCGCACGATGGGCGCCGTCGATCGCGTCCTCAAAGCGCTGGATTGGGAAATTTGGGAACTTCATTTCAATTTCGAACATCATTTCCTCGGCCTTGCGACGGAAATAATTTTGACCTGTTAAGCCCAAATCCGTGACCGTTGTGGTCTTTCCTGCTCCCATCGTACCGATAACAAGGGAGGACAGCGGCAACGACGCAAAAAAGCTTGCGTTCATCGCCTCTTGGTGTCGAAGGACGTTATAACCGACGCTTCTACGGAAATCATCGAATACCAACCAGCCAGCGATTACCCAAAACCACCAGGGCGCGCTCCAAAGCATGATCAGGGCGTCGATGAACAACCGTCCCAGGTTGACGCCAAGGCTGGCGAAACTGAAAGACGGAATGAAATAAAAATACCAGGCGAAGAACTCGACGACGATTGTCGCAAAATTCAAATTGAACAGCCAGATCACGATCAGCCAAAATTCGTAGCCATGCTCCTTGATAAAACCGATCATATCGCGGATCCAGCCGACGACTTTACGAGAGGCCGGACGAATGTTCTTTTTCCAAAAGATCAAAGGCTTGGTATCTTTTCTGATGGTTCGCAGAGCAAAAACAAACAATCCAATAACGAAAACGACCAAAATCATGACCGGTACAAGCATCAATATGTAAATACATATATTGCGACACACTCGCGCCGTTGCGGCAAGATAGGCCCTGAACATCTGCTTTGTGAAAAGCACGTCGTCAAGCAGCTCCAGCTTACGCAGGACGTCAGCGATCGAGAACGGACAGACGCGCTGCAGATCGATCTCGGGCATCGTATTAATTGACGCGTTGCCGGTATATTCTATCCCGACAACGTCGCAAAAGTAAAAGACGATCGACTCCTTGAGATCTCCGAACGCCATCAAAAGACGCTCTATCGAAAGATCGCATATAGTAAACGTCGCGACAATCGACAGAACCACCACAGAAAGCGCGACAATGTGCCTTCTGTCGGCGTTCTTTATGCTCTTGAGCTTACGCCACACCCGAAGGAAAAAGCGGCGTAAACGACGGCGACGGACGGCCCAAAAGCCGCCCGCCTCCTTCTCTTGCCTTTTCTTTCGTTCATGCTCCAGCTGTGCTTGCTTGGCCTTCTCTTTCCGTATTCTCTTCTTTTCCTTAAAATATTCACGGATCCGCGAGGAGAAACGCCGCAGCGCCTCCCTTCGTTCTCTTCTCTTTTCGGCTCTTTTCACTCGACGTCGAGCACGTCGGGCCTCTCTCCAATACTTTTTATCCTTCTTTTCCTGCATTGTTTCTCCTCCGTATTATTATGTTAAATCACACAAAACGCAAAGACTACGTAGCCGATCAACCAAAGTACAACAGCACTGGCCAGGACTTCAAGCGCATATATCCATGCTTTTCTTCTTTCATTTTCGGAAGGCTGTCTATTCTTCATTACTTTCTCCTTCTTCTGCTATAATTCGTGCGTCCATTACCTGAACTTTCACCGGTGAACAAGTTCAATAGCATATTGACTGCCATGATAACCAAGGGAGTCAAAGCTGAAACAACTAAAATGATAACAAGCCATTTCAAAATCTTTTTTAAAGATTCTAAAATTTCTTCCCACTCTTTTTCATTTTGGCCTTTTACAAGATCAGGATCTGTAGAAGTAGTCGGTCCTTGAATACCGCCAATCCCATGAGAAGGATCGCTAACAACAGCAACAGTCGAAATACTCATATCCTCTGCTTTAAATTGAAGCTGGATAACGTCAAAATTCTTGAAGAATGTTTGAGTTGCTATGTAAGCATGACCTTCTATTTCAGGATATACGGTCAAAGACTCCGAAAAATAATCTGTTGAAGCATAACGAAACAGCACAACAGTTTCGTTGTTTGCCATTGAATCATTAACAAACTTCAAAAATTTAACAGCTTGGTTGGTATCATTGAAGAAATACGTTTCCGCAATATACTCGTTAGTATATTGCCCGTCGCACATTTCTCGAACATCGGTATCACCCTTTTCAAAAACATCAATCGGTATGAAGGTAGGATACACTTCATCAGTATCAACAGCAAAGCCCTTTAAAGATAAACCACCATTAATAGGATTATAATCGATTATTTTTTGCAACCAATTATGAGTACTTTTATAGTTAGAAAGATCAAAAGTAGTATCAAAATATATTGTCATACCATTTTGGAAGTCCTCACGACCTTCGTCAACTTCATCCAAGAGTAAATTTCTCTCGCTTAAAATACTCGATCCATATTTATTGTAGAAATCAAGAACTTCTTGGGCCGAAACGCTCTCTTTACCCAACTCGATTTCAGCTTTTGACTCAAAAACCCATGTAAGATATAACAACTGCTTTTGCATTTCAAGATTCAAAGTAGCAGTTGTTGATTGAGGATTAAAAGCATAATTACACGTTGTATACGTATAAGGAACATTTGTAAGCGATCCGGGTAAAACCGGACGCATTACAGTAAAAGGACCTTGAAGATTCGAATACATCGAAGGAAAACCTTCCATGGAATTAATAGGAATACCTCTTGCATTCATCAGCGTTTCGTACAACTCGTGATCATCCGTCACGATCATAGGCGTCGTGTGATGCTCTTCCCACTCGCACTTGATGCTATAAAGCTCTTTGTACTGATCCCATACCTCGTTAGGGATTGAGAAATACGCAGAGTTGATCTGATGCTTATGGTTAACACCCTTGGAGCTGGACTGTGTACGCCAATAGGCTTGCTGTACCTCAAGCGTCAGCGTCTGCTGGGCCACGTATCTGATCTCCTTCGTCGACTCGGCGTTACCGTCACCGCACCCGGCATCATAGCCGCGCACGATCACGTTACAGCCGACAGCGTGATCCTTGATCTCGTTCGATTGCTTCATAAGAAGCTCAAAGCCCGAAACGTCGTATTCGCGGCGGCTCTTATTCTGAAGCAGACGCTGCTTCATCGTCAAGCCGTCGTAAATACAAACGCGATCCTCGACACGGAATTTATAGAAAACATTCTCATACCCTGCCTCGCTCGACACGCTGATCAAGGTCATCTTGAACTTTTCATACTCCGAAGGAGATCCGTCGTCGTTCCAGGCGACCGCCATCTGCACTCTGTTCGATGCGCTCGTTGAAACGATCTCCTGCCCGGAGGGATTGTATACGTAGATATAGAAAGCGTAGTTGTTTAGGTTGCCGTCTTTTCGGAAACCGACCTCATCCACCGCGATGCAATAACACCCGACGTCTGATGTTTTGACGGGGTAGTCCTCGATGCTCCAGGGCTCCCCGTCAAACGTCATAGACTTCAGATCGCGAAGAACGACACTCTGTGCCGTCTCGTCAGCGGCAAACGCGGAGGGGATCATGGCGACAAGCATAGCAAGCAACATAAAAGCTGCAACGATTCTTTTTTTCATTCCATTCTCCCCTTTCTTTTATCCTACGTTCTCACCACAATACACGCACACGCCGTCGGTAACGATCTTATGCGGGCAAGGGATATCGCAAGTACTACAATTACCGGTGCCGCAGAACCAATGCCCGCATTCGTGCCCGCAATTCGTGCAGACGCCAGTAGCATCATAAGTATGCGGATAAGCAAAATACGTACCTCCGGGCAAAACCTCATAAGTGATCTTCACTCGATCCCCCTCAGCCGTCTCAATGTAATGCTCAGCAGCAATCATTACTTCATCGCCGTCGACAGTTAGATTAAGCGCTTTATACATACTCATGACGGTCGTCCACGTTGCGCCATCAGGAACGACATACAGATCGCCATCAATTGTAAAATAGATCATTTCCACACCGCAATACTCGCACGTATCGCCGTATCCCTCGGAAATATGCTCACATTCGTGCTTACAAAGAGCACAAATACCCTCCTCGTAATGATGTGCGGTATACTTGGTCACGTTGGCCGTGTTACACTCTTTGCACGTACCGACCATCTTATGCAGCGCGTCGTTATACTCGGAATAGGTAATATTCATCAAATCCTCGTGAGCACAAACCGCGCCGCACTCGTCGCACTTGCCGTTCGTATAGCTGTCATGCTCGCAGACGTAACCGCAATAGTCACACTCGTTATCGCCGTAATACAGATGGTCCTCACAGACGTGGCCGCACTTGGTACAAGTGCTATCCTCAAAGCTATGAAGCGCGATAACTTGCCATACGTAGTTACAGATCTGACAATTCACGTTGACATGGTGCATGTCGTCTCGATACTTGGCATAGCCAAAAATCACAAAGTCAGCGTGGTCACACTCGAAGCCGCAGGCGACGCACTTGCCCTCTTCGTAAACCTCATGAGGGCACTCACGGCCGCAATAGGTACAGCTCCAGTTGGTGTGATGGCTGTGAGTACATTCGTAGCCACAGAGCGTACAAACGCCGTCCTCGAAGGTGTGATCAAGATATTTGATGCGTCCTCCGCGACCGCAGTCTACGCAGGTACCCGTCGCAGCGTGCTGACTTTCGTTATACTCCGAATACGAAACGTCCATCAGCTCGTCGTGATAGCAAGTCATGCCGCAGTATACACACTCGTTATCGATAAACGAGTTATGAGGGCAAACCCGTCCGCAATAAATACATTCGTGATCATCGTTGTACTTATGTGCACACACGCGTCCACACAGCGCACACATGCCGTCCTCGTTGAAATAATGATCAACGTGACGAGTCACTTTCTGACCGCAGATCTTACACTCACCGTACATCGCGTGTTGCGCCTCGTTATACTCGCCGTAGTAGATATTGACAAGATCGCCGTCGTGCTCACAGGGCTTGCGGCAATCGATACACTCGCCCAGGATCCACTCCTCATGAGGGCAGGCTTGTCCGCAATACTGGCAAATATACTCGTCGGTATAGATATGCCCCTCGCAGACGTGCAGACACTTGGAGCAAGTGTTGCCGTTGAAGTCGTGATCGTAAAGCAGACGCGAAGCAACCGCGCCGCAATCGTTACACGTCATGATCGTGATATGCTGTGCCTCGTTTGCGTCCTGATAGGACGGGGTACAATTGCCCTGCAGATGTGCACAAGTGGTATAGGCACCGGCAAAGATCACGGCCGACGTCTTAACGGTAACACCGTCTTCATCCGTCAGCGCATAGCCCTTCCAATAAACGACACCATCGACCGTTCCGGTCGTAAAATCGTCATGAGTATTGATCAGCTGGGCCCAGGTCAAGCCGGTGGAAACCGTATAGGTATAATCAGTACCAACCGTAAAGCGAATGACGGCCTTGCCGCAATCGCCGCATAATCCACCGGTAACCGCGCCGTTATGCTGACATACAGCCAAGCACAGTTTGCAAACGCCGCCGTTAAAATCATGCTCCTCGGTCAACGAGGTAGTAAGATAGCAAAGCTTGCAATCGATCGTCTTGAAGTGTCTTCCGCTGCCGTCGTCGTAATACGTAATATCCGCGCCCTTGTGAATACACTTCTGATACGTTGCGTCAGCCGTGACGGTATCGATCGATTTGATCTTATCGCCGTTCGCGTCAACTACGATATTACCCTCATAATAAACCTGATAATTAGCATCGGTCGTCAGCTTCGCTGCACCGCTATATCTGGCCAAAACGTCCTGCCAGGTCGAGCCGCTTGCGATCACGTAGGCGTCACCGTCGACCGTGAATTTGATCATGGTGATGCCACACTTGTCACAGCTCATATTGATATATGCCTCGTCAGAGTGGGCACAGGAGGCGCCACAATTCGCGCAGACGCCGTTTTGATATTCATGCTCGCAACCGTCACCGCACAGTTTGCAAACGCCGTCAGCGTAATCGTGAGTGCACTCATGACGGCAATAGCTGCAGATACCGCCAACGTAAAGATGCTCGCAAGCGTGACCGCACTGGGTACAGCTCGTACCGCCGCCGAAGTCGTGCGAGACAAGGTACTGCTGATTCTGCTTGCAGATCTGACACTCGGCGCTATAGCGGTGCTGGGTGACCGTCTCATATGTATACGTTTCATTGATCTTCTTCTGATGCGTGCAGTTGACGTAAGCCTCGCCGTTGACAATCGGGTAAGAGCTGATAACAAGATATCCCTCCGAGTCAATCAGGCGGTTTGAGCTGATGGTCACCGCGTTGTCTTCATCGATGCGAATCGTCGAATACGTATTCGCCATGTCCTGCCAGGTCCAGCCGTTGTCAACGGAATAGGCAGAGCCGTTGATCGTGAAATTGGTAGTGACTTGCGTATTACACTTAACGCAAACGCCATTCTCTTTTGGCGTTCCGTTGTGATCGCACACATAGCCACAAGAGCAAATACCGTTTTCAAAGCTATTATGCGAAACGTCGATATCCAAAAACACCTTGCCACAGCTATAGCAATAGTTTCTTTCATGGTGCATATCGTGATATCTCGTATCATCGGCAGCAAGCAAAGTAATATCACGGCGGATATCACCCTCACCGGTATGCTTACAACCCGTAACACCGCCCGAGCTGCCGCCGGGCGTGGTGGAATTGCCGCCTCCGGAGTCTGTCGAACCCGAAGAGCCGCCGCCATCCAAGATGCCGCCGATACCGCCGCCGCTATCGTCGACGCCATTCAGCATCGAGAGCGCCAGGCCGCCGACGATCAAAAGCACGACAAAAGTAACAATAAATCTTGCAAATTTTCCCATTTGTTTTCTCCTTTTCTTCAATTTTTAATATTTCATTATGCATCGGCAGGCTTTTTTGCATAAGCAACCCACGAGTACGACATATCCGTAAACAGCGGCGTAGCGTTTGTTCCCAGCGTCATCGTTTGGCTGTTAATGTCACACACAATCGACCAATAGTCAGAAGTGCTGCCCTCAAGTCCTA
>SVRN01000055.1 GCA_015064805.1 Oscillospiraceae bacterium | reverse complement strand
TCGATCCCGACAAGCTCATGCTCAAGCTGTTCCACTACACCCCCATGGAGAGCAACTTCAAGTGCAACTTCAACATTCTCGTTGACGGTGCGCCCCGCCGCCTGGGTGTCAAGGATATTCTGACCGAGTGGATCCGCTTCCGCATGGGATGCTTGCACCGCGAGCTGACGTTCGACCTTGGAAAGAAAAAGGACAAGCTGCATCTGCTCAAGGGTCTGGGTAAGATCCTGCTTGATATCGATAAGGCCATCCGCATCATCCGCAAGACGGAGGACGACGAGAAGGTCATTCCCAACCTGATGGAAGGATTTTCGATCGACGAGATCCAGGCAAATTACATCGCTGACATCAAGCTGCGTAACCTCAATCGCCGCTACATCCTCGACCGCATCAGCGAGATCGAGGCCTTGCAGAAGGAGATTGAGGAACTGGAGGGCATCCTTGCCGACGAGCTCAAGCTCAAGGCGCTGATCGCCAAGCAGCTGACCACCATCAAGCAAAAGTACGGCAAGCCCCGCAAAACCATCATCGTCGAGCCGCCGTTTGACTTATACGATCCCGCCAAGAGCGAGGCTGAGGAGGCAGTGCCCACCAAGCTGGTCTTCACGCTGGAGGGCTACATTAAGAGAATGGCCATCCGAACCGCGCCCAACGCCAAGCCCGAGGAGCACCGCCTCAAGGAGGGCGACCGCGTCACCGACGTTATCGACGCAGATCCCAACGACGACGTTCTGTTCTTTACCGACAAGGCGCAGGTCTTCCGCGCTCACGTATCGGAATTTGATATCCTCAAGGCCTCGCAGATGGGTGAATTCGTCCCCAGTAAGCTAGGCATGAGCGAGGGCGAGCGCCCCTTGATGATGCACCTGCTGCACGGTTCCCTGTCCGCCAAGGACCACGTCGTTCTCATCTTCCAGAACGGCAAGGGCGTACGCATTCCCATGAGCGCCTACGAAACCAAGGGCTTCCGCCGCAAGCTGACGGCCGCTTACTCCGAGACCTCTCCCATTGCAGGTATTTTCTTTGAAAAGAACAACAAGCCGCTGGATTTGATGCTCGTCGGTAGCGACAAGCGTGGCATTCTCATCAAATCCGCGCTCATTCCCGAAAAGACCACTCGTACCTCGCAGGGCGTTCAGCTCATTACCATGAAGCCGGGCGCGTCGCTTGAGCGCGTCATCGCCGCACCTGCCGCCGACGGCAAGTTTGCCGGCGCTTCCTGCCGCAAGATCAAGATCCCGTCCGCCTCGGTCGAAATCAAAAAGGGCGACATTCCCGAGGATCTCGCATAATTCACCTCATAGCTGAAAGGATAGTCCCATGAAAACCAATCACAATAATAAAAAAGAAAACACCCGCAAGTGGATCGTTCGCATCTTTGCCCTGCTGCTCGCGCTTTTGCTTGTCAGCGGTACGTTCTATTACCTTTTCGTTTTCATCGCCTCGCTGCTGGCGTGAAATCTATACCCCAAGTTTACACAGGAGATCAAAACCATGAGCAACATGAACATCGTATGTTTGGACCTTGAGGGCGTTCTCGTCCCCGAAATCTGGATCGCATTCGCCGAAGCTTGCGGCGTTCCCGAGCTGAAGCGAACCACCCGCGACGAGCCCGATTACGACAAGCTGATGAAGTACAGACTGGCCATCCTCAAGGAGCACGGTCTTGGCCTGAAGGAAATTCAGGCGACGATCGCAACGATCGATCCCATGCCGGGTGCCAAGGAATTTTTGGACGCCTTGCGCGAGGTTTCGCAGGTCATCATTCTGAGCGATACCTTCACCCAGTTTGCCGCCCCCTTGATGAAAAAGCTGGGCATGCCCACCATTTTCTGCAACACGCTGGAGGTTGCTGAGAACGGCGAGATCACGGGCTACCGCATGAGATGTGAAAAGTCCAAGCTGACGACCGTCAGGGCGTTGCAATCGATCGGCTACGAGACCATTGCCTCGGGCGATAGCTACAACGATCTTGGCATGATTCTGAACAGCAAAGCGGGATTTTTGTTCCGCAGCACAGAGCAGATCAAAAAGGATTATCCCGATCTGCCCGCCTTTGAAGAATACGACGACTTGCTCGAGGCGATCAAGAAGGCGCTTTGAGACAATAAAAATATGCACCTCGGAAGTAAAGCACTTCCGAGGTGCATATTTTTATCAACGTTGCATCAGATTTCCTCGCCTTCGGCGTTAAAGAGCGGCAGAACCGCCAGATACTGAATGTCCTTTCTGTCCCTGGCATCACCCTCTGCCAGTACGGCCATTTTTCCAACGATATGACCGCCGGCGCGCTCGACGAGCTCTTCAAGGGCACGCAGAGAGTCGCCCGTACTGATCACGTCGTCCACGATCAACACGCGCTTGCCGCGCATCGAGGCGGCGTCCTTGCCGTCCAGATACAGCGTCTGCTTCTTGGCCGTCGTGATGGAGTTGACCTCGCAGGAGATGATATCGCTCATATAGAGCTTTTGCATCTTTCTTGCCACGACGTAGTGGTTCTCCCCTGCCTGACGAGCCATCTCGTATATCAGGGGGATGCCCTTGCTCTCCGAGGTGATCATAACGTCGTGCTCGGGTGCGATCTTAAGCAGCTCGCGTGCGCAAGCGCAGGTGAGCTCTACATCGCCGAACATAATAAAGGCGCCTATGTACAGCTTTTCGTTGAGTGGGCAGAGCGGCAGCTGTCTTTCCAGTCCGGCAACCCGAAGAGTGTATGCTTTTTTCATGTCTGTTTCCTCCTTGAAAACGTCAGGATGATCTATATGCTATAATTGTAAAATGAAATTGTCGATATGTCAAGAATATCCGAAGAATTTCTTGAGAATTTTTGTGTAAGCGCCTGCATTTGCAAATGAATCATGCACCCCAAAAGCGTCTGCCCTTGGGGTGCATATCATTTTTATATCAGATGCTGTGAATGCCGTTTGCCGCATCGGCCGCGGTTGCATCGATGCCATACTTCTGCTGCTTGCGGTACTCAAAGAACTTGAGTGCCACCTGCTCGAACAGCGCATAGGACAGTACGTCCTCGTCCTGCTCCATATACTGGGGGATCTTTGCACGCAACTCGTCAAGCTCAGGCTTGAGCAGGTCTGCGGGACGGCAGGTGATCTGCTCGGCGTCGCCGATGATCTTCTTGACAAACTCGGGATCCATCGCTACGGGCGTCTTACCGTAGTCGCCGCGAACCAAGCCGCGGAACTCCTTGGTAACCATCTTATATCTCTCGCCGTTGAGCACGTTGAACACAGCCTGCGTACCAACGATCTGGGAGGACGGCGTAACCAGAGGAGGATATCCGGCATCCGCACGAACGCGCGGAACCTCTTCAAGCACCGCGTCGAGCAGGTCGGACTTGCCTGCCTGCTTGAGCTGGGACACGAGGTTGGACAGCATACCGCCGGGGACCTGGTTGATCAACGCGTTGACGTTGACCTTCATGACCTTGGGATCCATCAGGCCGCTTGCCAGGTACTTCTCACGCAGAGGCGTGAAATACTTGGTGATCTCGTTGAGCTCGGTCAGATCGATACCTGTGTCGTACTCGGTGCCCGCCAGAGCGGCAACCAGTGACTCGGTGGGCATATGCGACGTGCCCTGCGCCATGGGGGAAATCGCGGTATCAACGACGTCAACGCCTGCCTCGATGGCCTTCATGGTGGACATACTTGCCACACCTGCGGTGTAGTGGGTGTGAAGCTGGATCGGAACCTTGACGGTCTCCTTGAGCGCCTTAACCAGATCGTAGGTGGTATAAGGAAGCAGCAGACCTGCCATATCCTTGATACAGATGGAGTCAGCGCCCATCTCCTCGAGCTGCTTGGCGTAGTTGGTGTAATATTCGATATCGTATACGGGACCCGTGGTATAGCTGATGGCCGCCTGAACGTGACCGCCCTCCTTGCGGGTCGCCTTGATGGCGGTCTCGAGGTTGCGGGCATCGTTGAGCGCGTCGAAGATACGCAGGATGTCGATACCGTTGGCAATCGACTTCTGTACGAAATATTCAACGACGTCGTCCGAATAGTGGCGGTAGCCAAGGATGTTCTGACCGCGGAACAGCATCTGCAGCTTGGTGTTCTTGACGCGCTCGCGGATGGCGCGCAGTCTTTCCCAAGGATCCTCGTTCAGAAAACGCATGCAGGCGTCAAACGTAGCGCCGCCCCATGCTTCAAGCGAATAGTAGCCGACCTTATCCATGGTCTCAAGGATGGGAAGCATATCCGCCGTCGTCATGCGGGTCGCGATCAGCGACTGATGCGAGTCACGCAAGACGGTTTCTGTAATCTTTATTTTAGCCATAAAATCTACAACCTTTCTATTATTTAAACCAAGACAGGAACACACCCGCAGCAACGGCAGAGCCGATAACGCCTGCGACGTTGGGTCCCATAGCGTGCATCAAAAGGAAATTGGTAGGGTCTTCTCTCTGACCGACCTTCTGCGATACACGTGCCGCCATAGGAACGGCGGAAACACCGGCAGAACCGATCAAAGGATTGATTTTTCCACCTGTGATCACGTTCATGATCTTCGCGGTGATCAAACCGCCACAAGTAGAAACGCAGAACGCAGCCAAGCCACAAGCAATAATCAACAGTGTCTCGCCCTTGAGGAAGTTCTCTGCCGTTGCCGTAGCACCGACGGAAATACCAAGAAGGATCGTGATAATATTGATCAACTCATTCTGGGCGGTCTTTGACAAGCGGTCAGTTACGCCGCACACATTCAGCAGATTACCGAACATCAAGCAACCGATCAGCACCAACGCATCGGGCACGATCAAGCCAACGACGGCCGTAACCAGTACGGGGAAAATGACCTTCTCCACCTTGGAAACCTCACGCAGCGTGGTCATACGGATAGCGCGCTCTTTTTTGGTGGTAAGCAGCTTCATAAAGGGCGGCTGGATCATAGGGATCAGCGCCATGTAGCTGTACGCGGCGATCGCAATGGCACCGAGCAGCTCGGGAGCCATTTCTTTGGTAACCGTAATTGCCGTAGGGCCGTCAGCACCGCCGATGATACCGATAGCGGCAGCCTGCTCGGGGGTAAAGGAACCGGAAATCAAGGCAATGGAAAATGCCACAAACACACCAAGCTGTGCGCCCGCACCGATGAGCAAGCTCTTGGGATTGGCGATCAGAGGAGTAAAATCTGTCATTGCTCCAATGCCGATAAAGATCAGACACGGATAAATACCCAGTTTGACACCAAGATACAGAATATCCAAAAAGCCTCCGGTATGTAACACCTCAGAGAAGCTGATGTCAACACCTGGCTCAGTGATGAACAGTTCGGGGTGATAAATATTCGCACCGGGAAGATTGGTCAACAGCATACCGATGGCGATAGGAAGCAGCAACAGCGGCTCGTACTGCTTGACGATTGCAAAGTAGAGCAACACGCCGACAAGCACGAACATAACGGCCGTCTTCCACCAATCGGGCTGCTGGAAGAGCTGATAGACACCCGTTCCCGTGAGGAAGGTCTCTATGCTCTGCATAATTTCAGCCATAGTTAATAGTCACCTTTCTTCAGATTAAACGAACGATCCGCTTACGCGATGGTAGCGATGACTTCGTCGGTCTGAACGGATGCGCCCTTGGATACGGGCAACGAGGTGATAGTACCGTCCACGGGAGCAAAGATCTCGTTTTCCATCTTCATTGCCTCAAGAACGCAGACGATGTCGCCCTTCTTGATCTTGTCGCCAACGGAAACGTTGATCTTCATGATGGTGCCGGGCATGGGAGCCTTGACGGCCTCACCACCGGCAGCGGGAGCGGGTGCTGCAGCAGGTGCAGGAGCGGCTGCGGGAGCAGCGGCAGGAGCAGCAGCGGGGGCCGCAGGTGCAGCTACGGGAGCAGCAACAGGAGCGGCAGGTGCGGTATAGCCGGCAGGAGCGCCGACCTCCTCGACCATAACTTCATAAGTGACACCGTTTACGGTAACGTTATATTTTCTCATTGTAATATTCCAACCTTTCTTTTATGATGAAGATTACTTACGGTTCCATGCGCCTGCGTCCGAGGAGCGGCGGAAGGAAACGACGCGGAAGCCACCGGGAGGAAGGGTTCCCTCCTCTGCCATGGCGGCACTGACTGCGGCCGTGATGACCGCGATGAGCACACCGTTGTCCTGTGCGACAGGCTCAGGCTTTGTCTCAACGACAGGACGCGAAGATACGTTGGGTCTGCCGGGAGGGGGCGCGCTCTTGAGGGCCTCCTGCTCTGCTTCGCTTTGCGCCGGCAGATCGTGTAGCAGCTTGCGAGCCAGAACCAATACGCCCCAGAGCAGAGCCAGAATGGCAAACACCGCGCCAAGGCCGACGACCATCATACGAAGCGCGTACAAAACACGCTCGCCAAGGGTCATGCCCGTTACGTTGGCGGCTGCCATCACTTGTAACATCATTGCATTCATAAGGACCATCCTTTCCTTTGCACGTATCAGAGTGCAATCGTGGGATGACGGCGGACGGGCTTGCCGTCTGCCTTGGAAGCCAGCATATAGAGTGCCGAGCAAAGACGCATACGAAGCTGATCTGCGGGAATGATGTCGTCGATATCACCGCGCGCGGCCGCCTTTTCGGGCTTGGCGTAGGTGTCGATCCATTCCTGCTCGACCATCTCGCGGGTCGTCTCCTCGGTGATCTTGTCGTTCCAGACGAAGGCAACCGCCTTATCGGGAGCCATGGTGCTGATGATCGCCTCGGGGAGAGCGAAGACCAGATCTGCACCGAGTGCACGGGAGCCGAGCAGCGTGTATGCCGCGCCGTAGGCCTTGCCCGTCACGACGGTGATCTTGGGGCAGTTGGCGCTGGCGTAAGCCGTTGCCAGACGTGCGTAGACGGAGGCGGCAGGAGCGGCCTGCGCCTGCGCATCCACGGTGACACCCTCGGAGTCGATCAGCGTCAGCACGGAAATATTGAACGCGTCGCAAAGGGAAACCATACGAGATGCCTTGCGAGCCGCGTCGACGGTCAAGTCACCGTGTGCATGGACGATACCGACCGTTTCGCCGCCCATACGACCAAACGCTACGGTCATCTCAGGCGCGAACTCGGTGTAAAGCTCCATCATCACGCCACCGTCCAGCATCGCCGCGGGCAATACAGCGCCCTGCGCCAGTGCGCGATTGGGATCCTCGGGATCGGCCACGGGATGATCGCAGTTGTTCTGAGGCAACAGATCGATCAGCGCGCGAGCCGCACCGAGAGCCTCGGCCTGGCTGTCGCAAACCAGAGCGGCAAGACCGCTCTTGGCGGCCGCCTCGGCACTTGCGCTTTCCTCGCCCAGTACGAAGGGAGAGGTCATATACAGCTGCGTTTTATCTTTTACGGTTACGATGACATCAAACATAGACGCCGCGATGGCCGCGCTACCCGCGCAAACGCCGCAGATAACGGCGATCTGAGGAACGATACCCGACGCATCGGATACCACGCGCATCCAGGTGCCGTAAGCGTCCAGAGCCGCCGTGCCGTCGTAAACGACCGCACCTGCGCTGGCAAACAGTCCCACCACGGGAGCACCGTTTTTGAGCGCCATATCGTAAAGAGCGCGGAGCTTTTTCGCGCCGGGCTCATCCAGCGCGCCCTTCATTCTGTCCATATCCTGTGCAAAGGCAAAGGTCAGCTTGCCGCCGATCGAGCCGTAACCGCAGATCAGTCCGTCGAGCGTATCCTCGGACATGACACTGCGAACGTAGGCACCGATCTCAACGAACGTACCTGCATCGAAAAGCGAACGGATATTGTCGCTTCCGACGGTTGTCTTGTTGTCCATAATAACCTCCATATCTTGTGTGGGAATGTGTCATTTTTGACAAGTTACCATCAAAAAACCATATTCCCCGATTATAATTTAATTATACTTCATATGAGCGTGTTTGTCAAGCAATTCACAAAATATTCCTTATTATATTTTTAAATATATAGCACGACCTCCGAAGCGCTGCGCACCTCGGAGGTCGTCTGTTTGGTTTTATTGTTTTTATGTCAGAATTTATCATGCCATACGGCCAACACCTTGCCATCCGTTGCGGAGATCAAGATATGCGGACCTCCCGGGATGATGAGCCCCCAGCTACCCGTCACCAACCATACTTGATTCGCCTCATCGTAAAAGACGTGATACGGAACTCGATAAGCAACGGAATCTCCGTATATGTCTTTCCAAATTTCCTTAGCTGCTTTTTTAACTTCGCGAGGCGTTTCGATTTTCCCCAACACTTCTTCTTTTGGGAATTGCTCAATTTCTTGGCTGTACGTTTCTAAAGAAAAGGACTCTACTTTGGGATTTACGAGGCGGTATATCGCAACAACACAACCGACCGTTAGCACGATCAAAAGAAATATCAAAATGTTTTTTTTCTTCATAGATCCTTCTCCTTTCATTGATTTATCTCAATTATATCATACGTATTCTCCATTGTCAACACCAGCTCTCCTCATCGCTGAAATAAGTAAACTTTTTTCATTTTTATCATTTACAAGGCTCGAAAAATATGATACAATAGTAAAAGAGTATTTCGACGGAGGCTTTGGCATGGCAAACATTTTGCGCTTTTCCTTAGGCGACACGCTGGAACTGAAAAAGCCGCA
>SVRN01000054.1 GCA_015064805.1 Oscillospiraceae bacterium | reverse complement strand
CAGACATTCGGAGAATTTTTACAAAAAGAAGCAGGGAGTTTTGGCTATTTTGACATTAATCCTCGCCATTCTCCGCATAATCCTTCTCACCGGGCATTCTTCCCTTGCCCGGCAGGTGGAAGCCGTCGACCTCGCCGCGCTGGATGGCACCGAAAATACGGTAGCGCAGGCCGGGATAGGTGCGCTCCAGGCCCGTGAGCAGCTTCTGCATCTCGGCCCGCTCGGTGTTGCCGTCGGCAGGACAGGTCGATTTGACCACGGGCAGCTCCGAATGCGACGCAAAATAGCGCACGTCCTTCTCGGGCATATAGATCATGGGGCGGATGACGGTGACATCGCGACGCGAGAGATACGTCACGGGCTGAAAGCAGCCGATGCGTCCCTCAAAGAACAAATTGAGCATGAAGGTATCAACCACGTCGTCGAAATGGTGGCCGAGCGCTACGACGTTACAGCCAAGCTCCTTGGCAGCATTATGCAAAGCACCTCGCCGCATTTTGGCGCAGAGCGAGCAAGGACTGCTCTCCTTGCGCACCTCGAAAATAATTTTATATATTTCGGTCGTTACCACGTGATACTCCACGTTCAACTGCTCGCACAGTTCTCGCACGCCCGTCAGATCCATCGGCTCGGCAAAGCCCATGTCTACCGTAATGCCGATCACCTCAAAAGGGTTGGGATAAAAGCGGCGCAGCTCGGCCAGGGCGCACAGCAACGTCAGCGAGTCCTTGCCGCCCGAGATTCCGACAGCGATCTTATCGCCCGGGCGGATCATCTGATAATCGTCCACCGCGCGACGGGTAAAGCTCAAAATTCTCTTTATGTTATCCAAAGGAATACCTCCTTTTTTGTTCTTTGCCGCCGCACGTCGCGTGGCGGGGGAATTATGTCTGTTCTTTGCCGGCGCACAAACGGGAGGAGCAAGCCCCTCCCCTACGGGCAAGAAGCTTTGTTTTCTTCGCCTGTCGCTCGTGTTGGCTATACGGCGGGAGATGATGGAAGCATAGATGTCTTTCTCCTCTCTCCTCTTTGCAGAGCGGCATGGGAAGGGAGATCCAAGAGGGAACGTCTTGGCGCCCTTCTTCCGCCACTTCTTGGGGCGTTCCAAGAAGTGGCATCAAAATGCTATCCGCGAGCGCGCGAAGCTGGGCGAGCCTGTAGGAGAAGTTGCTCAAAATCCAGCTTACCCCAACCTCATCTCATCATACACCCTCTGCGCCGCCTCGGTTAAGGGACGGTGCGACAACCCTCGGCTTTGCACGTCATGCAGTATCAGCGGCGGCGTGACGGTCAAGGAGGCGTTGCCCCCTGCCCTCGCTTCGATCAACACCATGCTCGGCTCACTCTCTGCGTCCGCGTGAACGAACGTCATACGCTTGGGCTCTAATCTT
Source organism: Oscillospiraceae bacterium (assembly GCA_015064805.1). Lineage (GTDB taxonomy): Bacteria > Bacillota > Clostridia > Oscillospirales > CAG-272 > SIG644. The sequence goes on along the minus strand of SVRN01000054.1, from coordinate 7,551 downwards.
TCCTTATGAAGCGCCGCCATCAGCTCGCTCAAGCGATCGGGGCGATACACCACGTAAAAGCTGCCGCCGTATCGGAGCACGCGCGCCGCGGCAGCACAAAAATCACCGATATCGCCGCACACCTCGTGGCGCGCAATGAATTTGGCGTCGGCCTCGTTACGCCGACCGTTGCCTACCCGCATATAAGGAGGGTTTGCAACCACGATATCCGCGCATCTTCCCTGCTCGCAATTCAGCGCTTTTCCCAGCGCCACCTGCGTCAGCTCTCGCGCATCGATAGACAACGGCACCAGACGATCGGACAGATCGTTGAGAGACGCGTTGCGGCCGATCAGCTCGGCAAACTCCGCCTGCACCTCCACACCGACCGCTCGCGCGACCTTGTCTCTCTTGCAGAGCAGAAGCGGGATGATGCCCGTTCCGCTGCCCAGATCCACGCAAAGCGCGTCCTTATCGGGGCGGACGAAGGCCGCAAGCAAATAAGCGTCCGTGCCATAGGTCAGCCCGTTTTTCTTTTGGATCAGCTTGATATTTTCATTGACCGTATCCACGCGCTCATTCTCGTCGCGGCACGGCGTCTTGCTCGTTTGGTTCATGACATCCTCCGAGAAAAAGAAGGCGGAGCAGATAGCTTGCGCGTCTCTGCTCCGTCAACCTATTGGGTTATGTACGATTATTCGGGCTGGGGAGCGTTAACGGGGCAAGCCTCTGCGCAGGTGCCGCAGTCAACACACTTCTCAGCGTCGATTACGAACTTGCCGTCACCCTCGGTGATAGCCTCGGTGGGGCACTCAGCAGCGCAAGCGCCGCATGCAACGCAATCGTCAGTAATCTTGTATGCCATGATTATTACCTCCTAAAAATGTGGTTGCATCTATTGTATCACTAATTCATCAATTTTGCAACCTTTTTTTGAAAAATTCCTACACATTCCAAAATAATTTATCGGAATTTGGAAAAACCGCCTTATTCCTTGGCCTCCGCCGCGCTCTCCTTGTCGGCGGATCTGTCGCCGCCCTTGCCGCGGATGACCTTGACGGCGTCGCGGTGATAGGTGCGGGGCGCTTCGCCCTCCTGGTTTTCAAGACGGACCGTCACCGTGCCCTTGAGCACGTGGTTGGAGACGACCGTACCGCGACCGTCGCTCGTTTCAACCAGCGAGTCCACAGAGGGCGTCAGGCGGATCTCCTGCTCGTACGTTTCATGCTCGTAGCGCAAACAGCACATGAGTCGGCCGCAGCAGCCCGAGATCTTGGTCGAGTTGAGCGAGAGGTTCTGCTCCTTGGCCATTTTGATGGACACCTGACCGAAATCAGACAAAAATCCTGCACAGCAAAGCGGTCTGCCGCAAGCGCCCAGGCCGCCGAGCAGCTTGGCCTCGTCGCGGATACCGATCTGACGCAGTTCAATGCGGGTGCGGAACACGCCTGCCAGATCCTTGACCAGCTCGCGGAAGTCTACTCGGCCGTCCGCGGTGAAGTAGAACAACAGCTTGGAATTGTCAAACGTATACTGCGCCTCGACCAGCTTCATATCCAGTCCGTGCGCTGCCACCTTTTCCTGGCAAATGCGGAACGCCTCGTCCTCTTTTTTCTTGTTGTCGGCGTTGTGCTTGGCATCCTCCTCGGTCGCCACGCGAACGACGGGACGAAGGGGCGGTACGATATTGTCCGTGGACACCATGCTGTTGGCGATGACGATCTCACCGTACTCCAGGCCGCGCGCCGTTTCGACGATCGCGTGCATGCCGCACTTGAATTTCAGCTTACCCGGCGCAAAATAATACACCTTGCCCGGCACCTTGTAACGAATACCGACGACCTCGGTGACCTCTGCGGGCTCACCCTCCTCGGCCACCTCGGCTATGGGCTCCTCGCGGAACAGCAGCGGTCCTTCCGCATCGAGAATGCGGCGCGCCGCCTCCTCTGCCGCGGGATCGTGTACCTCGACCTCGTGCAAGGGCGAGAAGGTATCGTCCAGCCACTTATCACCGCCCGTGCGCGTGCTACCCAGCGAGGGAGAGACGAAAAAGTCCTGCGCCAGCTCCTTGGTGGTAGGTGCCGATGCCTTTGCGCTCTGCTCGACGGGAGCTTCTGCGACCTCGGCGTGATTGCTACGTCCTCTGCCGCGACCGCCGCGATGACCGCGACGACGGTTGCCGCCACCTTGCGACTGCCCTTCTGCGCGCGGCTGATTTTTCTCGCCGCCCTCGGGCTTGCTTTGCTTCTGGGGTTGTTTATTTTCCTTTTCGGCAGGCGCGCTTTGTGCTACCGCCGCTTGGTTTTCACGCTCGGCCGCGTTCTTCTGTCCGTGGCCTCTGCCACGGCCGCCGCGGTGTCCACGGCGTCGATTGCCGCCGCCCGAGGTGTTCTTTTCCTTCTGGATGTTTTCCTGTTCCATAGTATATCTGTTCCTTTCGGTTTATCTTCAACGGTTCATCAAAAACAGCGTCGTCAGTGCCAGCCTTACGTTGGCGTTTCGCATCAGCTGCTTGCGAGTGCTCTCGACCGCCTCAAACAAATGAAGCAGCGATTGCATAGACGCGCGGTCGCAAAGCGATAGCGCTCCTTCGCGGTCGGTATAAAAGCACAGCGGCGCGCTCTCCGTCCGCTTGAGCAGCGTCAGATCGCGCAAGGCACTTTGAACGTCCACCAGCAGCGGAAGAATGTCCTCGCGCTTGCTGCCAAACGAGGACAACAGCTCCAGCGCCGACGCACTGTCCCGCTTGGTGATGCGCTGCTCGACAAAGGCCGCGGCCAGCGCCCTGCGCGCAAGCAAGGGCTTGCGCTCCTTGGCGTCGAGCAGTTCCTTGGCACGCCCGATACTGCCGCCCGCGATCATCAGGATCTCCTCGCGCTCGCCCTCGGACAGCGAGGCAAACGCCCGCTCGTTTTTGGTCAGGTAGGCGCGGATCTCATCCGTCGGCACGGGGCAAAGCGAAAGCTTTGGCGCGCGGGAGCGAATGGTTTCCAGCAACGCCGTTGCGTTTTCGCACAGCAAGAGAAACATCACGTAAGACGGCGGCTCTTCCAGCGTAAGCAACAGCGCGTTCTGGGCTTGCACCGTCATGGTGTCCGCCCCCTCGATGACGTAGATCTTGCTGTCCAGATCATTGGGCTCAATGAGCACGTCGGTGCGCAAAAAGCGCACGTCGTCAACACCAATGCTGGACTTGCTTCCCCGATCGATGCGGATGACGTCGGGGCACTTGCCCTCGGCCACCTTGCGGCAGGCAAGACAGCGCCCGCAGGGGATGCGACCGCTATCACGGTCGGTGCAAGCCAGAGCCGCACTCAACTCGCGCGCAAGCGTTCGTTTGCCGCTGCCGTGTGCGCCCTCGATGATGTAAGCATGGGAGAGCTTGCCCTCGCGCACGTCCGTTGCGAGCCGCTCGCGCAGAGCTTCGCTTCCGATCAACGCATCAAACGCCATGCCAACACCTCCCATCGACCGACACGTAATCATCTTATTATAACAGAACAAAGCCTCCGTGTCAAGGGAAAAAGATGGCCCCAACACCATTTTTGTGTTGGGGCCATTGTGCGTTACGCAGACGGAGATTCAATCGTTCCGACCAGTAGCTCGATCAGAGCGTTGATCTTATTCTTTTGATCCAGGCTGACTAGTGTGTACCGTCCGTTGGCAATATCGTGAAGTACGCCTTCGGGAGAATATATCAATTCTCTGCCGTCGAGCGTGATCTTATAGGAACAAACCGTTTTCGGCTTGCCCAGCATCCATGTTGCGGAGTTGACCACACCGCAGAGCATATCAATCCCCATCGAGGGCAATTCCAGTTGAGTGTCCCCATAAGAAATCGTGCCCTCCTGACCAGGAAGCCTATCGAGTGGATATTTTGCTAATATATCCTCCAGCAGCTTTCTTTGCTCGCCCGACAGCTGAAAGTGTTTTCGATTGTTCCAATCGTTGACCCAGCTTTCGAATAAATGAATTTCTTTATCAGACCAAGAAAAAACATAGTCCGGCGAAACCTTCATACAATCGTTTTTCCACTCGGCATTTTCAAGAATTGATTGTAGCGTCGTAACGTCCTGCGCAAGCATGGGGAACGTAAGCTCCTTCACGCCTCCCCGCTGGCTATCCCGCGTACATTCAAAATCCTCTTCAAAGACGTACTCGGGCGTGTCGATCTTGGGATCGGACAAAAGCGGATACTTCGCCAGTATTTCCTTCATCACGTTCCATTGTTCTTCACTCACTTCAAACGAGCGATCATTCTCCAAGTCCATAACCCAGCAAGGATCCCCCGGCTCTTGCTCCAAATCGGGCTCGCAAACAAGCCCAACCTCAAGATCGGCCCAAGACAAAACATACGTCGCGCCGAATTTCCACGTGCCCTCCTGCCACTGCGCCGTATTCATTAGATTTTTCAACGCCTGTGCGTCCTCTTCTGCCATAGGAAACATACCCTCAGGAAGATCATCCGTCCCATCATCTCTGATGCAGACAAAATCCTCGGCAAAAACGTATTGCGACAAAAAGTCACCGCGGTATAACGGATAGACCTCTTTGCCTTTCACGCGATATTCCTGCCGCGAAAAATACACGTCCGCTACTTGTGCGCGGTCCATCGTGACGTCTTCGGGAAGCGCCATGTAAATCCACTCACCGTTATGATCTACAAACCAAGTGTTGCGCGAGCTATCATACGCCACGCGGCCGTCGGGCGTCAATTGGAATTGAGCCATGGCCGCCGCAAACGAGTCTTCTTCTCTGGAAACAGCAATGACACATCCGGTGTCATAATCAAATTTGTCCGTGCCGAACGGAACGTAATAATACTGAAAACCATATTGGTTCACTTCCAAAGATAGTAGCTTGAACCCTTGCCCGACAAGATCAAAAGTAAGAATTTCTTGGATATCGGAAAAATTCATATCGGTCATCAAGGACCATTTTTTCTCAGAGCTGTTTTCGGGGTGCCCATAAAGAAACGTTTCCAGATCCGCCAGCAATTCCTCCACGGCAGCAGCGGTATAGACGACTTTCTCCGCTTCAGCGTCCGCGTTTGGATCGGAATCATTTTGATCCGGATCATTTGGAACGGGATTCTCCCGACACGCGCACAGCGACAGCAGCATTGCCGCAATTAATAAAAACAGTAGCGCTTTTTTCATAATGTTCTCCTTTCCCTATACTCCCTATCTCCTCTCGTAGGGGCGACCTGCGGTCGCCCGCGGGCGCATACAGTGCGCCCCTACGGATAAAAACCTTTTCCGTTTTCATTATATCACTCTTTGTCCCTTGTGTCAACTTTTTTTCAAAATCAACACAATTTGTGGTTGAAATTGCACAAAAAATATGCTATACTGTAAAAAAGCCAAGCCGCCGATGGCGGGGAAAGGATATAAGCTATGATCAAGATCACATTTATGGGCGCGGGCAGTACCGTGTTTTCCAAGAACGTTCTGGGCGATATTATGCTCTGCGACCTTTTTCACGACATTGAGATCGCGCTTTACGACATCGACGGTCAAAGACTTGAGGATTCCTATCTTCTCATCACCTGCATGAACAACACCATCAACGGCGGTCGCGCCACCGTCCGCAAGTACCTCGGCGTGGAGAATCGCAAGGAAGCGCTTCGCGGCGCGGATTTCGTCGTCGACGCCATTCAGGTTGGGCTTTACGATCCCTGCACCATCATCGACTTTGAGGTGCCCAAAAAGTACGGTCTGCGCCAGACCATCGCTGACACCATGGGCATCGGCGGCATCATGCGCGGCATGCGCACCATCCACGTGCTCAAAGACTTCGCCCGTGATATGGAGGAGGTCTGCCCCAACGCCTGGTTCCTCAACTACACCAACCCCATGGCCATCCTTTCGGGTTATATGCAACGCTACACGGGCGTCAAGACGGTCGGTCTGTGCCACAGCGTGCAGTACTGCGGCGAGGGGCTTTTGCACAATCTCGGCATGGGCGATAAGGTGGAGGGCTGCCGCACCAAGATCGCAGGTATCAACCACATGGGCTGGCTTTTGGAGATCTTCGATAAGGACGGCAACGACCTCTACCCCGAGATCCGCCGCCGCGCCAAGGAAAAGAACGCCGCCGGCCGACATCACGACATGGTGCGCTACGACTACATCGAAAAGCTGGGCTACTACTGCACCGAAAGCAGCGAACACAACGCCGAGTACAATCCTTTCTACATCAAAGCCGGTCGCGACGACCTGATCGAAAAATTCAACATTCCGCTCGACGAGTATCCCCGCCGCTGTATCAACCAGATCAATCATTGGGCGCGTCAGCGCGACGAATTGATGAACGGCGGCAACGTCCAGCACAGCCGCACGGGCGAATACGCGTCCTACATCATGGAGGCCATGGTGACGGGCAATCCGTATAAGATCGGCGGCAACGTCATCAACAACGGTTGTATCTCCAACCTGCCCCGCGAGGCCTGCGTCGAGGTTCCCTGCCTCGTTGACAAGTGCGGCGTCAATCCCACCTACGTCGGCGACCTGCCCCTCCAACTGGCAGCTATGAACGCCTCTAACATCTACCCGCAGATGCTGACCATCGAGGCGGCGCACACGGGCAAGATCGAATATCTCTACCCGGCGGCCATGATGGATCCCCACACGGGCGCCCAGCTCTCGACCGACGAGATCGTTTCCCTTTGCAACGACCTCATCGAGGCGCATACCAACGCAGGATATCCGATTTTCTGAAAGCGCATATAAAGAGAACCGCATCTATCACCGATGCGGTTCTTTTCTATGTGTGGCAATTCTTCTCAGCCACCACGGCTCAGAAGTCTTCCCTCAAGGTAAGCCTGATACGTGTCATCGCTCATCAGGTTTTTGTTGTTGACGATGGGATATTCGATGATACCCGCACCGCCCTCGCGCGCGACCGAGAGCAGAATATTTTCCGTGCCCTCAAGGAAGTTGACGCTGGGCTTGGTGATAATCGAATTGAAAACGCCGCGAGCCTCGTATGCGACCTCTTTTCCGCAGGGGTGGTACCACATGATGTAGGACTTGTCAATGACGTCCTTGTAGCCGTCGCCGATCGAAAAGGCGGTGCAGAACTGGTCGCTGTAGCACACGTCGAAGTAGTTGTCGTTTCCTTCACTCTCAAACGCGACGCTCGTCAGGAAATTCTCGACCGTCTCGTTCTCGCCGTCGTAGATGTAAAGCGGGTGAATGTCGCGCAGGATATTACCGCCGCTGTGGGCGCACACGCCCTTGTGACAGCCGGCAATTCTCATGTTGGACAGCGTATTGTCGTGTCCCTCCAGCAAAACGCCGATCGAATCGGCGGCGTTATTGCCCGAGATGTTGACGTACTGCACGTCCGCGTCGGAGGAGCGGTTGTTGACGCCCCACTTGATGTGAATACCGATCCTGGTGTTTTTGATGGAAACGTGGTGGATGCAGGTCTCGCGGCCGCTGTCGATGGAAATGCCGTTGGCACGTCCGTTTCCGTCAATGATACCGCCCGAGAAGTAGTAATTACTGCCCGGCATGGTGATGTTATTGAAGGGCTCTGCCGCGCCAAGGCGGATCATGGCCTCGCTGT
>SVRN01000011.1 GCA_015064805.1 Oscillospiraceae bacterium | reverse complement strand
CGAACCACGCTTCTGCCACCGCCGCTTCTATCTCCACAAGATATGCGAACGCCCCGACACCTTCCTGATAGGCATTAGTGAACGTCGTTTCTGCCAAATACTCGGTAAACTGCGCGCCACCGCCGCCTCCAGTGGGGACGTTTACGTTCATCAATACCTTTGACAACGCGAAGCCAATATCCGGCGTGATCTCATACGTGCCGCTTTCGGTAATCTCAATCGTCTTTTCCTGCGTAGGCGTTTCAGGCAGCTCGCCGACAACCCATTCACCGCCCTGAACGATCAAACCCTTGCCGTCGTCTTCGGTTGATACCTCGGGCAAACCTTTGATATCATCAATCAAATCACGAACGGCAGTAAAAGCAGTATCAATTTCTTGTGAATAAGCGTTTAAAGTAGCAGTAATAACCTTGTTCTGCACCGCATTTACACTCGTCTCCGACAGCTCGCTATCGATAGTCAGCGAAGCCGTGACCTCGCCCGAGGCCTTGACGCCCGTGGACTCCCACGTCAGACCCTCGTCGGTGCTGATCTCCCACTCGCTCGTACTCGTATTGATGCGAATACGGGGAGAAACACCGTCCTTACCGTCTTGGCCATCCTGGCCGTCTTTACCGTCGGTACCGTTCGTGCCGTTGACGCCGTCGGCGCCATCCTTGCCGGCCGCACCCGTTGCCTTGACACCGAGCGACTGCCAGGTCACGCCCTGGGTATAGGAATATTCCCATTCATTGGTGCTGTAGTTAATACGCAGCTGGGGCGTGATACCGTCCTCGCCGTCCTTGCCGTCCTTACCGCCGCCAATATCCGTACTCTGCTTATTATTGATCACGCCCTGCACGATCGGAACCGCGACCACGGCGACCAGCAAAAAGGCGATCAGGGCCACAACGAGGCGCGTCATAGATTTATTCATAAAAATACCTTCCTTTCTCTTTATTCAAACAGCGGATCCAGCTCGCTCCAGTCGTCAAGATACAACTGTGTGCCCTCGGGCATGGTGATGCCGATTGCCTTGGTGATCTTCGTTACAGTCGATATGTCTATCCAACCCTCGCCCGAAAGACCAAGCGACGTTGCCGTTGTTTCATTCACATAACAATACGTTTGACTTCCCTCTTCCACCGAGATCATAGGCTCGTCCTCGAAAAATCGGAAGCCGATAGAAAAACCGTCTCCTTTGCAGAACAAACGCGAGCCGTCGCTTTGCTCCTGCCCTTTCTCCTGCATAGACAAGATCCAAGTTTCATCGATCACTGCAGCGAGAGTATGCGTGACGGCCTCGTCAGACTCGTCCTTTGCACCGCTATTGGCGCTTGAGTTATTGCCACCACCCGACGTCGAACCACCGCCACCGCCGCTGCTGGGGCTATTCGTGCCGTCTCCCATGCTGAACAGACCTAATACCAGGGGAATGGTCAGCACGCAAGCCAGCACGATCAAAAACGGCTTGAGGGCCGTCTTGTTTTTTCTCTTTTTCATATTCATTTCCTCCGATTTATAAAGTAAATCCCCTCGACAATAGGGACTTGCCCGACTGTCGAGGGGACGATCGGCAATCACTTGACTATTGCCTTATGTTCACTTGTCGATCTGATCAGTTAAAATAGCCTTCGGCCTCGTCGCCTTCAACGATCACGGGATACAGGGTGATGCCGTTGAACGACTTTTCAGCGCCCAGGGTGAGTACGATGGTGTACTCGGTCTCGGCCTCGACGGTCAGAGTACCGCCGAAGTCAGCATAATGGGTAGTATCACCATTGACCAGGGAAAGATTATAGAACAACTTGGTTGCATTGCCATTCTTACCGTTCTTACCGGTCGTAAAGGTATATTCACCGGGCTTCAGGGTGATCTTACCGAGCTCGACGGTGGCTTCAGCCTCATCCTCGTTCGAGCCCTTGACGGTGATCGTGCCGTTATCGTTCTTAACGAGGCTATAGCCGCTGCCGTCGTTAAATTCCTCGATCAGCGCATCAGCGTCGATCAGGTTGTTTTCGTTGAGCTCTACGAATTCCCAATCCTTGGGATCCATGTTTTCAAAGCCCTTGGACAGCGAGCCGATCCAGCTCGTGACCAACACAGAAACGGTAATTACCAATGCGATAATACCGAACCAAGTAAACGCTTTCTTGGTCTTATTTTTAGAACCAGAATAGTTTGATCTCTTCATGTTAATATCTACCTTTCATATTTCTATTAGAATTTCGCCTGATACGAGCACAATGCTCATACCCTTCGATGAAACCGAGCGCTCGTTCGCGCTCCGTTTTTGTTACTCTGCGGCCTTTGGTACCATCAGCATTGATTTTTCTACCGGAGCTTAAACAAGCTACCGCACGATTATAACGATTGCTGAAAATTCCTTCAACCGCTTTCATTCTGTCTTTTTTGTGTTTACGATTGAACATTCTTCTCCTCCTTTACCCTCGAAAATAGTTCAACGTGATCAACAAAACACAATCAAATGAACCACCGACCTTTTTATAAAATTTCCTATTGACAAATAGGATATTTTATGATAAAATTAATACAGACGATAATCTTTTGATTATCGTGCCCGTCACTACGTAGGTGACATTGCTCCGAGTGGCGAATCTCGGAGACACTGCCCGCTTTTAGCGGGCTTTTTTATTTGAACGAAATCTACTAATTAAACTCCGATTTTTATTAGAGACTTTCGAATGATAAAAAACTTTATCTCGAATTTTATTAACGTCTACAAGAGAAACATCATGACTTGGATGATTTTCCTTGAACTTTGTGCCAGGCTTGATTGGCTTACCCTCATTATCTTCTATCTCGACGTAATGCTTGAAATAAGACTTTCCGTCCTGATACTTTTTCATTCGGGTTCGATTACTGCCTTCTTTTGAAGACAACGGAACAACCGCCAGCTCGTTCCGATCGTTTGTTTCGATCACAACAACAGGACGTCTCTTTTTCGACCCAGTGGCCGATCCACCCAAATAATGATCGTTGGTCGTTAAAGTGCGTCCCCATGGAATTTTTCTTTTGTTATTAGCCATAAGACCACTTCATATCTGTTCGCTCCTTAAATAAATAGAGCCCTTGAACCAACTGGCTCAAAGGCTCTGCTTTTACTTATTTTGAGGCAAAGAAATCTCTTTTACCTCGTGACAGCGTTTGCACCATAGAAAGATCGTTCCTCTTGAGCCATGGTCCACACGGCCAAGAAGCTTCTTACATACAGGACACAATACGTCTGTCAACTGTTTCCGATTTTTTTCCGTTTCCATCACTTGCCGTATTTAGACAGCTCCTGCTGGAAAGGTGCAAGGAACGCTGCAAGGTGCGCACCATCTTTATCAATAATAGGCGTAGCCTTATTGACAAAGGTGGATCCAAAATTGGTCTGAAGATCAAGAACCATACCCGGTGCAGGTACAACACCCTCAAGAGCCTTAACATCGATAAAAGAATCTCTGTTCTTATATCCGTTACGGCCTTCTTCCGGGAAAGCGAAATCTACGAAGAAACCTTCGTAAGCCTTTCCTGCCTTATTCGTTCCCTTTGCATACTTACTACTCAAAACAACTACCAACATTTTACTTTTCCTCCCTTTCATTTTTTTCAGTTGTTTCTTTACAATCAACGATAATTCCTCTGTACTGCCGCTTTTTCCGTCTCTTAACCGCGCCGTAATCTTTAGGATTATACTCCGGCACTTCTCCTGTTCGCGGATCTGCGGCAAAGCCGTAAAAATCGTTATCATTCAAAACACATAACACATCGGAAATGTCCTCAACGAAATTTGTTTTGACGTTTAGAGCATTCTTTTTCAAAATAGATAGCTGCGCAACCGCGCCGCATAGACGTCGCTTTGATTTCTCAATATCCGTGTGCCGCTCATGTGTGCGGAACAAGGCCAAGAATTCAGGTGTATACTCCTCAATACGACTTTCTCGAATACGTTTCCACCAAGCTGTATATGTTTCTTCTTTCGTTCCCTTTTCGTCAACGAAACACAAGCACTCGCTCGTCAGATAATCACAAATCTCCGATCGCAAATTATAGATCAGATGCAAGCGTTCAAGCACTAACTGCCCCGGCTTTGAAATCTCGGTTACACCAAACTCATTTTTTATTGCGATACCAAACTGTTTTATCCACTCGTCAAGACTCGTGTAAAACTTACGCTTTGTCTGATACTCAATATTGAGGATCAGCGTCACAGGCGGCAAAAGACCGTCTACGACCTCACGCAAGTGATCGACGTTGTCCGAATTCTCAAAACAACTGCTTCTGACTTTGATCAGCTCCTGCTTGATCTCCTCATTCTTTCCGAACTCCAAATACCAATCGATGCGACCGATCAGCATTCCTGTAACGTAACTGTTATACGCATACGCTCGCTGATATACGTAATAGTCATACTCCGAAATCAGCTTATCTGCTCGCCACTTCTCAATGAAGAAAGACTTGTAGTTTTTCTCAATAACCTCACGGCTCTTATTATAGATACGCACGAAAATATTATTGCTGTTCCGCATGCCGAAGGATAGGTAATCAATATCAACCGTCTTGCCGATTTCACCGACCTTTTGATACTTTCTCAACTTGGTTTTCAACTTTGAAAGCAAAATATCATCGTTGAAATACCTTGTCGGATTCTGTATCAAATTTGTGTGATAAGCATAGTCAATACGGTTTTCTTTGACCTCTCCAACCTCCAGGCCGAACTCGCCAAGAATTGCCTCGACGTATCGGAAGGACTTACAGATTGCTTGATTTACGCCATCGAGCACCAAACTCCGGGTACGCAGCTGGACGACCACCCGAGGAGTAAAGACGTTAGGCAGAGTCGACGAAATGAAGATATCAAACGTTTCGTTTAAACGTAAACAATACTCGTAATGCACAAAGCGAGTACACTCTACACTCAATCCGAAGAAATCAACCTCGTTCGCGTAACATCCGGCCTTTCTATCTTTTAAAACCTTAAGCTGGTCAAGCATTGCCTGTACGCCCTCATTCTCGTTGCTATCTCCGTATATCGTGCAGCTATAATACAACGTATCTACATGATTGGTCACCTTCCTATCTGTTTGTGAAAAATAACGCTCTTGTTCCTCCGGGGTGAATTCGGAATAAATCGGAGATCGTCTGAAAAACTTTGTTACCATTCGATTTCTCCTCACCCTAATTTTATTAAAATCGTTACTTTAGCCAAAAGGTAACTTGGCTAAACAACATTTTAATCAAAAAACCTATGCGGCATATAGAAAACCGCTTCAAAAACTCCAATTATGTATGGGGCGTATTACATTTTCGCCCCTTTGGCGCGTTTTCCGAATTTTTCGAAAAATTTAATGTCGCACCGTGTCGCACTCCTGGGCCATGCTACAATAATCAATATCAAGAAAAATTCTATTATATCTCTTGCAATACCCATAATCGCCCGAATACTTATTAACATCAAAATAAGCACACTTCTTACAACGAACCACCGGGACAAGATCACCTGTGATCTTTGGCTTGTCCATAAACTTCAAACAAACCTTTTCAATGTGGAAGTACATATCATCCGACGGTGTATAGATCTTTTTCACAGAAGATGCACAGACGTCGTAATGAAGACAATTCATACACGTCATATCAAATCCAACCGTCCTCTTTGCAGAAATGATCAATCGGCTCTAAAAGAGTTTCAATCGCTCCATTGAAAACACAATGCTCATAAAGAAATACTTCAAACAAAGCATACTTGTTGAGCAAAATGTGACGTTCCGCGCATTGTTCAACGCGCTCCCAATCACCGGCATTTACTGCCGCATAACACATTTCAATCAGACGATCAGACAGCCGATCATAATACGCTTTGCGCTCTGTCGGCAAACAAGAAGCTCCAGGAACCATTATGTAGAACCTCCCCATTGCTTCATCATTTCGCGATCGAAGTCCTCGACGCTCTCGGCCTCGTTCGCTGCAGCCGTTGCCTTCTTGGGATCGGCCAGACACCAAAGAAGAGCAAGGATCGTTTTGAAAATGTTCTTAATAAGATTCATGTCTCAGCCTCCTGTTCATATTCAATTTCGGATAACGGCTCATAATATAAAACAACGTTACTTTCATGAACCGTTATATCACAACCGGCAGGATCTCTCAAAGTATACATACTACCATTATGTTCAATGTTTTGACAAACAAAAGCAAAACGTGGTTTTCTATTCTTGCCCAGCCAAATTTCAGCAACAATTTTTCGATTCATAATTTTCCTTTCCAAGGGGCCTATCCCCTCTAACGTCTATGGAAAACTCTTTGAGTTTACCACAGCCGTCATTCACCCCGCACCCGCAGGGGCCTTACCTTCAAATCAGCAGATATCTGTGGATTTATACCAAGAAAAGTCTTCCAGCATTTTCTTGATACCCTTCGCAGCACTCGTCGCAAGCTTATCGGCCAGTTCCCCGTCACCCGTGGTGCCGCCTCGGATCCCGTCCACGGCATCCCCGATCACCGATAGCTTGTCCGAGATCTCACGCAAAGCGAAATTGACCGCCTGCACCCGCGCATCCGCCTTCTGCGCCATCAGAGCAGCCTTGTCCTCGGCTGCCTTCAGCTTGCCCTGTACCTCATCCAGCTGGGCCACAAGCGCATCCACACGCGCCTGCACCTCGCTGTCCGGTGCGTTCTCCGTAGGGGCCGGCGCGTCCTCTCGCTCCTTATACACGATCCTCTCCTGCACCGGAGCATCCTGCAAAGCCTTAAGCTCCTTTTGCAGCTTGTCGGCCTTTTCTTTGAGCTTGCGTACCTCAGCCTCGTGCTTGAGCTTGGCTTCGTCCTTTTCCTTCTGCAGATCTCCCGCGATCTCGTTCCACTTTTGCCGCGCGTTCTCTGCTCTCTCGGTCGCTTCGGTCGCCTTTTCCAGCTCACCCTCCAGCGCATCCGCGCGGGCCCTTTCCTGTGCCACAGCCTCGCGCACGCGCTCCTCGACCTCACGCACCGACATCGATGCGACGTCGTTTTCTTTAACAAAGGCCGCGCGCTCCTGCACCGGCATCGGGAACAGCGCCACCATCTGCGACAGATTCAAGGTCTCGAATACGTCGCAGGGAGCCTCACCCGTCAGCATGTCGATCTGCTCGCCGCCCATTTCACGGTAAGCTCGCATCAGATTGCGGGCCGTCGTCTCGCTATACTCCACGTTGTCGCGCAACCACGCCTCCCAGTTGCCGTGCCCAATCATGGCCTTGGCTTCACAAAGACGCTTGCCAATCTCAAAGATCGACCGGGCGATCACACCCGCCGTCTGTTGCTTGATCACGTTGATCTCGGCCGCAACCACGTCCAGATCACGCACCGCAAGGCCGTCCTGCTGGGCAGTCGCTACCTCGTCTCTCTTAGGAAAATCCTCAACATTGTTTATCTTACTGATATCTACAACGCTCATGCCGTTGTCCTCACTTTCTTCTGTTTTGTTTCTTGCATTTCCTCAAAATGCTTTTGCAAATACGCCTTATAATGCTCCGCAAACTCGCGGACGGCCTTGTCGTACACGGCCATGTACTTATCATACTCGGGATCCATCCAAATGCTGTCCTTGGTATACGTCATATCGTCACCAAAGCCATAGCACTGCTTTACATGTCCGTTGTTGTCAACCTCGACGGTCAGAAGAGGCTGATCCAAATGCTCACGGTCGCGTATAAATACAATGTTCGTCATGCTCGCCGCATAGCTTTCACAATACGTTCCGACGCAGTGATGCAGCGCCTCTCCTTCGGCTACCAGCTCACGCGTTCTCTGAGGGATCACGATCATATAGCGCCCCTCACTAAAAGAGAGATGCTTGATACGCCAGCGCAAGCGCTTATCCATCCTGCCGCACTTTTCCTCGCTACCATCGATTCTTGCGGCATTCGTGTACTTATTCTTTGTTTGCTGCTCCCAGTTTTTGCGTCTTGCCTCCATGACCGTCTGAAGCGTGTGTCCTTGCGCTGCTCTTGCGTCTTGAATCTCACGCTCCACTCTCTCGTTGCGAACGTTCAGAATCGCCTCATGGGCCGCCGCAACATCCTTGGGAAACAGCTCGCGCGGAGGGACGCCCATCTCTCCACCGTACATCACGCGCCAGTCTCTTAAATGAATCCACTCGTCATGAAACCTCGGAGCAACAGCACCGTGACGTGCAAGACAGCCATTCTCACGAATGGCCTGCTCGTATTGCTTCAAGCGCAGCTTATGCTGCCTTTCCAAATACCGAAGCAGCGCCCGGGGACTGATCTCGTGCTCATTGCAAAAGCAAAGCTGATCGTTCAATACATACCAATGATCGTTGGTCTGCTCAAGATTGGAAATATCTTTGATCGACCACTCGACATCCTTATGATGGTGCTTATGAGCCTTGAGCATCAGCGACTGGTTCTTGCTTCCTTTCAGTAATCTACACGCCTCTCGGCCCTCTCCGAGGATATCCTGCGGATCCTTACCGTTAAGATCTATGCGACCGTAAAACTTGAGCTTATCAAAAACGATTGTTTTGACAATATCAAGATATCCTGCCTTGAGAAGTGTCTCAAGGCCCGGATAAAGGCAAAGCAAAGACAAGTAGCGTACCACCTTCTGCTGATGCGCGCCGCGCTCCCATTCCTTCAAGGCATTATACTTTAAGAAGGTACTGCAAAGATTGTGCTCTCCGTAAAGTGTAAACGGCTCATATCTCTGCGCCATGCTCCACTTGTAAGATAAGAACATGTCGAGGATATTGTCTCCGTAAGAATCCATTGACCAGTTCGCAAGATCCTCGTCATTATTGGATCTTGAATACCCATAGCTACGTACGTACTTCGTACAGGTACCGGGACGAAGCACATACCTCTCGCACTTGCGCCACCTCGGCAGAGCCGTAAATTGCAACGTACAACCATCCTTGGCCTTTCCATAGTCCTTCCAAAGAAGGTACCCGTCTATCAATACTTCATCGTGACCATTGGCTCGGATCACCGCAACGTACTTGCTTTGGCTCGCCTTTCTTCTGCTGACGTTCACGAAACGAGCCTCGGCAACCATACCACACTTGGCACATGTGACCTTGCTCGCTTGTGTCGCGGTCAGGATCTGTCGATCCTCGTAGGTCTGTACTCTCGCCCATTCATCCACACGATAAACCTTGCGACAACGGGTGCAGTAGCACATACGACCGGGCTCTCTGCCCTTGTCCTTGATTGGATCTAACCAAAGATACGTATCAAATAACAAATTCCAAGACTCCAGCTCACTCTGCGTCGGTGTCGTTGGGATAATTCCTCCGATATTCTTCTTTCCCATACCGCACCTCATATATCCAAGAAGTCGAAGCTCAAGATCTTCTTTGGCTTGCTCATGGGAACGGCCAGCAGCTCGTCCTCGTCGGAATCATCAGACGTCTGTTGTTTTGGCATGTCAAGCACCTTGGCCTTGGGAGGAGCAGGCTTCTCTTCCTTCTCGGTCTTCTTTTCTTTCTTGGCAGGAGCTTCCTTCTTTTCTCCATGCTCCTTCACCTTACCCTTGCCGTATACGTCAAGCGTCGTCTCACCGTCGCGGCCGAAGGCTACGCCCTCGTCCACGCCCTGCATGTCCACCCACAAGGTCATATGGACCGTCACGCCGGGCAGATAATAGCGGACGGCATTGGAGTATACCTCAAAGTCCGACGTGCCGCTGTAGCCCTGCTTTGACACACTCTCAAAGCACCCCTTGAGCGTCTTGTCGCTGTCATGGAGCAGCTGTGCAAACTCCGCATCCTGCGAGCAAAAGCCCTTCAGTACGTTCAGTACCGGGCCGTTAAAGGTCGATCCATGCGAGCCTGCCGTGCGGCAGGTCTTGTATTCCTCCTCCAGGCGAGCGATCACCGCCCGCTGGATGTCGTTTAAATTATTAATATTAAATTTCATATTTTTACCCTCAAATCATCAGACGTCTGTTGTTTTCATATTCAAATACTCAACCAACGTCAGCACCGCGAAGATCAGCGACAGCATCCAAAAGAATGCCATCGTATAAAATTCAAAGCGATAAAAAGCCGCGAAGCTTACGCCGTAACTGATCAGACAAAGCACCGACCATAGAAAAAACAAAATTTTAGCTTTCATTTCCCTGCTCCTCTAAAGCTCTTTTTTCTGCTAAAGTTTCTTCAACGGTCTTCCAAACGTAGGGCTTACCATATGTAGCAAGATACCACTCGTCAAATTCCTTACGGTTATTAGGGTCCTTGTAATAATTTTGAACTACAAAATAAACTTTTCGCGCCAAACATCGCATGGCGAACGGGTCAATATCACCTTCAGGGAGAGGCGTGATCCTCTCTTTAATAATCGTTCTTGGCTCTTCAGGCACTGTAACAACGCTCCATTCTTTGATATTGACAGCAAAAAGGGTTGACAAGAAGCGCGCTCGTATGGTACAATAGAAATGCGACTAACTAAATAACCATTGAAGACTCCTTCTGCTTTAAAACACAGCAAGGAGGAAATATGCCTCTGTTTTTATTCACGTGAGGGCCTTGCTATATTTGTTGAGTCTTCTACTTCTTGCCAACCCTTTGGCTGTGAACCCATTATAGCACTCATTTTGAGTACTGTCAACACAAAAATTACAATTTTGAGAACTTTCAGCACTAACAACAAAAGAAAGGGGTACAATTTTGAGTACTTTTGACAAAATCGATGCGCTTTTAAAGCAAAAAGGTAAAAAGCAAAGTGAACTTACGGCATATCTCGGAATAAGTAAAAATAGATATACCGACTGGAAATCAGGAAGAATACACTCCTACATTAAGTATCTTCCCCAAATCGCAGAATTTCTTGGCGTCTCTGTCGATTACCTTCTCGGAAAAGAAGAGCCCACCGTCGAAGACGGTGAGCTGCAGGAATATTTAGAAGAATTGAAAAACCGCCCTGAAATGCGTATGCTCTTCTCGCTCGCCAAAGGCGCGACCAAAGAGGACGTTGAACAAGCCGTCGCTATCATCGAGGCATTAAGAAGCACAAAGAATGGATGAAATTATTTGCAGGATCATTGAATTGCCGCCGCGCGTCAATGCCGTAACCGTCATAGACGAAAACGGCGATTTCAATGTATATGTAAATTCTCGTCTTTCCGTCGAAGAACAACAAAAGGCCTACAAACACGAATGTAGGCATATCAAAAAAGATCACTTTCATTCGTCTAAAACGATAGAAGAATGTGAAAAAGAAGCCAAGCCACCTAAAAAGAAAAAATAATACAGGAGCTTTACCATGAAAATCGGGAAAATTTTATTGACGATCACTTCCATTATCCTTTTTGTAGTTCTTACCTCATATACCATTTTCAGCAATATAGAACTCAATAAACAAATTACTGAATTATCTAACAAAAATGCTGATCAAAATGCCAAACAAAATCAAGAAAACATAGAAACCGCTAATGAACTACAAGAGCATAACGATGATATTCTCGCATTGCAAAAAGATCTTGCTAATGCAGAAGTAGATATAATTTCACTTCAAAAATATATTGACACCACAGAAAATCGTATAAGAGATATAAAAACAGAATTAGATAACAATATCAAAAATTTAAGTGGACTCGAAAACGTTCACCATTCACTTCAAAACGCCGAAATTGAAAAATTGCAAGCAGAACTACAAGAACAAAAACATACACTTAATTTACTAAAAAATGAAATAAACAAATTGATTGAATATAAAACAACCATTGAAGATTTAAAAGACAAAATCAATAGACTCGAAGACAACAAAGAAGAAACTAAAACCATAAAATTAACAAAATATAATTATAAAAACTACTTAGCATTTAACGTCACCTTTGATGAACTTCAACAAAATGAACTATATGATATTTTTCCAGAAACCGACGAAATATATTATACATGTAGAATGACCATTGAAACATATGCAAATCAACCCAATATTTCATTTTATGATACAACCATTGAATATAGTCTCTATATGTCTAGCTGTGAAACTTTTATTTTAGACCAATGGTATTGTGCAAGTACAGACATATTCGATCAAACCGTTGATATTGCTTATGATGGATATTCAAAAACAACCTTTTACATGATATTCTATCCTTATATTGAAGAAAATCATGCCACCACTGTCCCAACTTTTCCTTCCACGAGTTCCACGCTAAGCGAAATTCGCACAATAACAGGAAATGTAATAATTACAGAATAAATTCGCAATGACAAACGTAGTACTATACCTCCGCTATAGCAGCGATAAACAAACCGAACAATCGATTGAAGGTCAAGACCGCATCTGCCGTCAATATTGTGAAAGAAATGATATGTGCATTGTCGGCACATATATCGATCGCGCTCTGTCGGCGTCCAAAAACACCGAGAAGCGCGAAGAATTTCAACGCATGATCAAAGACAGCGAGCGCGGCACCTTTGAAGCAGTGGTAGTCTACAAACTGGACCGCTTTGCGCGAAATAGATATGACTCTGCCACATACAAAAACAAGCTCAAACGTAATGGCGTCAGAGTGATCTCTGCCACCGAGAACATTACAGACAGTCCAGAGGGCATTATCCTCGAGTCCGTCCTTGAAGGTATGGCCGAATTTTACTCAATGGAGCTGGCGCAAAAGGTCACGCGTGGCATGCACGAAACCGCACTCAAAGGAAACTCCTGCGGCGGCAGCATTCCCCTGGGCTTTAAGGTGGAAAATAAAAAGCTGGTCATAGATCCTCTAACTGCTCCGATTGTAAAAGAAGCCTTTGAACGATATGCAAGCGGTGAAACCATTGCCGAGATCTACAAAAGCTTCAACGAGCGAGGCCTAAGAACCGCCAAGGGCGCAAAATTCAATCGAAACAGTTTTCATAATATGTTCAATAACGTCAAGTATATAGGTACCTATAAATACAAAGACGTAATTATTGAAGATTCACTCCCTGCAATTATTGATAAAGAGATTTTTGAAAAGGTGCAAGCACGTATGCAAAGCAATAAAACCACGCCAGCGAAAAAGAAAGCCAAAATTGATTACCTGTTAACCTCTAAAATCTTTTGTGGACACTGTGACTCTCCCATGATCGGTGAAAGCGGAACGGGTAAAAACGGAAGAACGTACAGCTATTACACATGTGCCGGGCGAAAACGTACCAAATCTTGCGACAAAAGGCCGATACCAAAGGATTTTATCGAGCGCGTTATAGTTGAAGACGCTTTAGCACTTCTCTCCCCTGAAAAGATAGAAGAGATCGCAAGCATTGCGGTAAATCAGATCGAACTTGAAAATCAAGAAAACGAGATCATCCCTGCACTTGAAGCCAGATTAAAAACAGTCAACAAATCAATCAACAATCTCTTAAAGCTCGTTGAAAAAGGAGCAGACGTTGACTCTCTATTTGACCGCTTGAAAGAACTGGAACAACAAAAAAAGGCAATTACCTTCCAGCTCGACGAAGAAAAGAGAAATATATTTACAATTGAAAAGACGCATATCATACGCTGGCTGTCACAATTTTCAAAAGGTGATATCGAAAACGAACACTTCAGACGGCAAGTTATCAATCTACTTGTCAATTCTGTCACCGTTTGGGATGAGCCTGACGGCTGGTACAGAATTACAAGCATTTACAATTTGACTTCAATGAATCCGACCACCTTTAGGTGTTCGGATAGTGGTGTAAGTGGACCACCAAAAAGGCGATAGCCGAACATCGTTCGGCTATCGCCTTTTTAATTTTGGCGTTCTGCCCGATCTTTTTAATTCAAGGATAAAGAAAAGCCGTCCGGATGAACTCACAACTCCCGAACGGCTTAAAACCCAAGAACAGCCAAACTAAGGCAAGGGCGGTACGTCCGCGCCGCTCTTGCGGTTGTTCTTCTCTCACATTATAGCACAGCGGATTATATTTGTCAAGGAGAATTTTAGAAGGAAATTTCATGATTTTAGAAGGAATTTTCATGATACCTCTTCCAAAATAGTTATTAATATGTTATAATGCTGTTAACTATATTTAGGAAAGGATGTAACCTTTATGGAATTATCCACAAAACTCAAGGCTCTTGAGGGCTGCAGCCGAGCCAACTGCTACGCTGATCGCATTTTCTCCGAGTTGATGTATTTGTACCATCTCAACCGCGCTCGCAATCTTGGCTGGGAGGACAAGCTTGACCGCGCTATGACCTATCTTCTGGATTGTGTCCGTGATAACGGTGCCATCATTCGTGAGGATTGCGAAAACGTGGAGACGGCACTTGCCGATCTGTCTGATGAGGCAAAATCCATTACCGTTCACTGTGTTGCTCACGCGCACATCGACATGAACTATCAGTGGGGATATCAGGAAACCGTTTCGATCACTACCGAAACCTTCCGCACCATGCTGGATCTGATGAAGGAGTATCCCGATTTTACATATTCTCAATCCCAGGCATCCGTCTACGAAATAGTTGAGAAATACGATCCCGCACAGCTTGCCGAGATCAAAGAGAGAGTCAAGGAAGGCCGCTGGGAGTTGGCTGCCACCTCTTGGGTCGAGTGCGACAAGAATATGCCCAACGGCGAGTCGCTCTGCCGTCATATCTCTTACACCAAAAAGTATCTGTCCGAGCTGTTTGATATTGATCCCGACACGCTTTGCCTGGACTATGAGCCGGATACGTTTGGTCATGCCGCTACCGTTCCCGAGATTTTGCAGGATGGCGGAGTCGATTACTACTACCATTGCCGCGGCTGTAATCCTCGCGGTCCGTACCGTTGGCAATCCCCCTCGGGCAAGGAAGTCATCGCGTACAGCGATCCCAGTTGGTATCAGTGCGGCATTGATTACCGTGCCTTTGCCTACTATCCGCAGATCGGCGCAACGTTTGGTGACGGTACGATGGATCAATTCCTTAAGGTCTACGGTGTCGGTGACCATGGTGGCGGACCTACCCGCATCGATCTTGAAAAGATCACCGATATGATGACCTGGCCGCTGTATCCCACGCTTAAGTTCAGCCGCTACGACACCTACTTCAAGTATCTCGAGTCGTTCCGCGATACCCTTCCCGTTCACGTCGGCGAGATCAATTTTGTCTTTGCGGGCTGCTACACCTCGCAAGGCCGAATCAAGATGGCAAACCGCAAGGCCGAGACGCGTCTTTACGACGCGGAAATGCTGGCCGCGCAAACAGCCGCATTGACAGGCAAGATGCCTCAGATCAACTTCACCAAGGCCTGGACCAATACGCTGTTCAACCAGTTCCATGATATTCTTCCGGGCTCCTGTATCGTTGACACACGCGAGGACGCCATGGGCCGTTTCCAGGAGACCATCGGCTACACCAACTCTGCCTCCATCGAGGCTCTGCGCGGCTTGTCCGATGCCATCGATACCGAGGGCATTCCTTACGATGATAACGCTATGGTTCGTTCCGAGGGCTCGGGTGCGGGCTTCTTGAACAATAAGGATCACTCCTTTGCTATCGCCGTAGCCGAGCGCGGACACGGCAGCGTTCGTATTCTGCATCTGGTCAACACCACCGCATATGAGCGCGATGAAACCGCAACGGTTCTGCTTTGGGACTACCCTGCTGACGTTGGCAACATCGAGGCACACACGCACGACGGCACGCCCGTCCCCGTACAGATCCTTGATAACGGAAAGCGCCATTTCCATAATGCCTACGCAACGCTTCTGATGCGCGTCAAGGTTCCCGCCTTCGGCTATCAGACCGTTATTCTCAAGCAGAAGGACGTGGTCAATCCCAACGCCTTCAATCTGCCTCCCATCAACGGTCGCCGTCAGGATACCTTTGGCGACCAGAACATGGTACTGGAAAATGAATACATCCGTGCCGAATTTGACGCTCAGACCTGTACGCTGGTTTCCTTGATCGATAAGGAAAGCAACACCGAAATGCTTCCTGCCGGCGATCGCAGTGGCGGTCAGTTCCGTCTGGTTCACGAGAATCCTCGCTTTGGACACAGCGCTTGGACGCGTGGCCCCGCGCAAAAGACGGAGATTCTCAACGAGGACAATCGCGTTCACGTTTCCAACTATGCCCGCGGCGGTCTTTCTCATTGGTTCACGTATGAAATGCCCTTCGGCACTCGCTCGAATATGTCCGTAACCGTTCGTTTGAACGCCGGTAGCCGTTTGATCGATTACGATATGCGCATCAACTGGCTTGAAACGGGCAACAACGACGACCAGGTTCTGCTGACCTTCAGCACGCCTGCCGCATACAACATCGGCGCGTATCGCTACGAGATTGCCAACGGTGTCATCGTCCGCGAGGAATTTGCCAACGACGTTCCCTCCATCGGCCGTATGGAGCTGCTCCCTGCCGAGGGCGGCCATCCTGCTTATTTGCAGATCATGGCTGACACCAAGTACGGCTTCCAGGGCTGGAATCAGCGCGGTGAGCTCTCGTTGCTGCACGCCTCCTTCTATCCCGATCTCTACCCCGAGATGACGACGCATCATATTCACGCCGCCATTGCCGTAGTCAGAAACGGCGAGGAAGCGCAAAAGCTGGGAGACTGCTACGATCACGAGCTCATTCCCGTATCGGGCAAGCCTCATAAGGGAACGCTTCCCATGATGGGCTCGATGTTCACCGTCAGCGATATCCAGGGCATCAGCCCCTCGAGCATTTCTTTGGCCGAGGATGGTTCGCTCATCCTGCGCTTCTATAATCGTACCGACGAAATGAAAGTGACCAACATCACGTTGCCCGTTGACATCGCCACTGCTTGCTACGTGGACTTGAATGAAAACGAGCAGGCCCCCGTCATGATGGAAGGCAAGCGTACCATAATTTTCAGCATTGACGCTTACGCTACCCAGACCATCAAGGTTACGCTCAACAAAGCATAATTGGATTTAAACGCATCTCACCCGCCGCTAAGAATACAGCCTTTGCGGCGGGTGTTTTGAAAAGCTACAACAAAGGAGAAACTACTATGGAGTTTTATACAAACCACCCGATATTGTTCATACTGGCAGGCATTATCATCGCCGCAGTACTGGCACAGTCGATCTTCTTTTTGATCAAAGCATGGAAACGCGGCATCGCGCTTGGCATGGACAAGAAAAAGCTGCGCAAGATCTCGACCACGGCGGCAATCTTCACCATTGCACCTGCCGTTGCTATCGTCATCAGCATTCTGGCTCTATCCAAAAAGCTGGGCCTTGCACTTCCCTGGCTGCGCCTGAGCGTTGTCGGCTCTCTTTCTTATGAAGCCATCGCGGCTGAAAACACCTCGAATGCCATGGGCCTGCTGGGAAGTGCAGCTCCCAACGCGTCACAATACGTGACTATCGCACTGGTCATGACCATCTCGATCATGGTAGGCATCTGGTTGGTCCCCGCCGTTTGCAAGAAGCTGCAAAACGGTATGGTGTCGCTGGAGAAGCGTGACAAAAAATGGGCAGATCACTTCTCGTCCTCGATGTTCATCGGCATGATCTCCGCCTTCGTCGGTTTCGTTTTCTGCGACGTTGCTCGTCTTTGGTCTGGTGATGAAAACGGACTTGTTCACGTGATCAAAACCGTAACGGAAAACGGAGACAAGGTCGAAAAGAGCATTTATTACACCAACACCTCAGGACTTGTTCCCGTCTGTGTTATGGCAGTTTCGGCAGTCGTTATGATGATCCTTGGCCTTATGTCCAAGAAGCTGAAAAAGGCCGGCTGGCTTTCGGACTATGCCTTGCCCATTAGCCTTTTGATCGGCATGGCAAGCGCGATTCCCTTTGTGGCACTCTTTGGTGGGGAGGTAACAGTATAATGAAACAAGAAATGACTTATATGGATAAAGTACATCGCTGGGGTACGACGTGGAATCTTTCCATGATGGTTCTGTTGATGGCGTTCCCCTTCGCTGTTGCTCTGATCTTCAACGCAATGCCTGATTGGCAAGGTCTTTTGATGGGCTTGATCGCAACCGCTCCCATGTACTGGGCGGTTGGTGTCGTTGAAACCTTTACCTACATTCCCATGCTTGGTGCAGGTGGCTCGTACCTGTCCTTTGTCACGGGTAACATTTCCAACCTCAAGCTTCCCTGCGCACTCGGCGCGCTGGAGCAGGCAGGTGTAAAGGCGAACTCGGACGAGGGCGAGGTCGTATCGACCGTTGCCATCGCCGTTTCCAGTATTGTAACGACTATTATTATCATCCTTGGCGTTCTGCTCATCGTTCCGCTGACGCCCCTTCTGGAGTCTCCCGTGCTCACCCCTGCGTTTGACCAGATGATCCCTGCGCTGTTCGGCGGCCTTGGCGTTGTCTTCGTATCGCGCAACTGGAAGATCGCCATCGCTCCCGTGATCCTGATGCTGATCCTGTTCATTTTCGTTCCTGCGTTGAATGAAGGCACGGTTGGTATTATGGTTCCCGTCAGCGTGCTGTTCACCGTCGGCGTCAGCCGTCTGATGTATAAAAAAGGAATGCTGTAAGGAGTAAAAGTATGTGGATTCTTTGGATTCTTCTGGGGCTCATTGCCCTGCTTCTTTCCGTTGTTTTGATTCGTACGGCAGCCTTTAAGCCTCGGAAAACAACGATTGATTCCGACACCGAGAACGTTGAATTTGATTCCGACGAGGCTGTTTCGGCATTGCAACAGCTTCTTCGCTGTAAAACGATTTCTTACTTTGATCGATCCCTTGAGGATGAGGCTGAATTTGACAAGTTGATCGATCTGCTCCCTTCGCTTTATCCCGAGGTCTATCGCGTCTGTTCCCTTGAGCGACTTCCCGATCGTGCACTTTTGTTCCGTTGGGAAGGTAAAGCGCACGATGCGCCCTCCGTCATGATGGCACATTATGACGTCGTTCCCGTCGATGAAGAGCATTGGCAAAAGCCGCCGTTTGACGGTGTCATTGAAAACGGTGAGCTGTGGGGACGCGGTGCACTTGACACCAAGATCACCTTCAGCAGCGTTTTGTTCTCAGCCAATACGCTGATCAAGCAAGGCTTCGTTCCCGCTCAGGACGTCTATTTTGCCTTTTCCGGCGGCGAGGAGATCAACGGCGACGGTGCTTTGCATATCGTCAACTATTTCAAAGAAAAAGGCATTACTCCCGCACTTGTTCTGGACGAGGGCGGTGCCGTGGTTGAAAATGTATTCCCTGGTGTCAAAACGCCCTGCGGCATGATCGGCATCGCGGAAAAAGGCATGATGAACGTCACCTTTTCCGTTGAGTCGAACGGCGGTCACGCCTCGGCTCCCAAGCCTCATACGCCCGTAGGTCAACTATCTGCGGCTTGCTGCGCGATGGAAAATCATCCCTTCACGTTGCATCTGACACCGCCCGTTGCGGCGCTGTTTGATACCCTTGGCCGTCATTCCACCTTCGTCTATCGCATGATCTTCTCCAACCTTTGGCTTTTCAAAGGTATTCTTGATATGATCTGCAAAAAGAGCGGCGGCGAGCTTAACGCGCTGCTTCGCACGACGGTAGCCTTTACCCAGGCGAGCGGTAGTAACGCCCCAAACGTCATTCCGCCCAGCGCGACTATGACGGCCAATCTGCGCTTGAACCCGATGGATACCGTCGAGAGTGCGACCGAGCGTATTCGAAAAACGATCAACGACGACGCCATCACGTTGACTGTCAGAAATGACGTCAACCCCAGCCCCATTTCGCAGATCAACTGTGAGGCTTGGAACAAGGTTGCCTCGGCCGTGGCTAACACGTGGCAGGGCTGTATCGTTTCGCCCTATCTGATGGTACAATGCTCGGATAGCCGCCATTACCGCGATCTGTCCGATCACGTCTACCGTTTTTCTGCGATGGATCTGACGAGCGAAGAGCGCAAGACCATCCATGGTCACAACGAGCGCATCCGTCTGGATTGCATCAAGCGCGCAACCGAATTTTACATTCGTCTGATGCGCCGCTGTTGATATTTACATCGATCATTCAAAATTGATAATACAGGAGAACACAAATGAAAAAGATTTCTTTAGCGCCCTCCTCACTCAAGCCCATCCGTCAGGTTGACGAGAGATTGATGTCCTACAACGTCGAGATGACCGAGGTCACCGGCGGCACCTTCTGGAAGGCGTACACGCCAGGCCAGATTGCGGGAACGGAAGAATTCAAGGTAGGAGCCAACGGTTTGAGCGATTTCACCGCCATGGCTGATCTGATGCAGTACTTCCCTCCTATCGATCTTTATAACGAGCGTTTGCGCGAGCTGACCAAAAAGCTCGGTCCTGCCTGGATCCGCGTCTCGGGCTCTTGGGCGACCAAGACTTACTACGATTTCGACGGAGCCACGGGTGGTAAGGCCCCCGAGGGCTACGCTAGTGTGCTGACCAAGGAACAGTGGATCGGTGTGCTTGAATTCGTTAAAGCCGTTGGCGGCAAGTTGCTCATTTCCGTCAGCAACTGTGCAGGCGACCATCCAAACGGCGGTCCTTTGAGCCTGGCGCAGACTGAAAAGATCTTCCACTTCAGCCATGAATACGGCGTGGATATCGATGCCGCAGAATTTATGAACGAGCCTAACATGATGGAAATGTCGGGTGCGCCCCGTGGCTATACTGCCGCTGATTTCGCCCGCGATCAGGATATTTTCAACGGATGGGTCCGTGAGAATTATCCCAACTGTCTCATCGTCGGTCCCTGCTCGCTGGGTGACGGCTCTATGGGTCAGGTCGACCGCAAGAGCGCAGGCGCGGGTATTGGTGCCATGATGCAGATCTGCACCACGCACGACCTGATGAACGGTAGCAAGGTGGCGCTGGACGTGTTCAGCTATCACTATTACAACGGTATTTCCGAGCGTTTGGCGTCGGTTATGCCCGTCGGTCACTGGCCAGCAGAGATGGCGCACACCGACGCATATCTTGCCGTAGCTCCCACCAACGCCAAGGTCTACGTTCCCCTGCGCGACCGGTATGCGCCCGGCGGTCAGATCTGGGTCACCGAATCGGGCGACGCAGGCGGCGGTGGTGACACCTGGGCGTCGACCTATCTGGACGTCTTCAGAACGCTCAACGAGCTTGGTAGCTTTGCCACCATTACCGACGGCGTTATCTTCCACAACACCCTTGCCTCCTCCGACTACGGCTTTTTGAAGCACGGCACGTTTGAGCCTCGTCCCAACTACTTTGCCGTATTGCTCTGGAACAAGCTGATGGGCTCTACGGTCTATGACTGTGATAATCCCGATGTTGAGGGCGCACACGTTTACTGCCACTCCCGCAAGGATGGCAAACAGGGTTGTGTCTATCTGGTCATCAACAACTCGCTGACCGAAACTACCGTCGTTGATCTCCCCAAGGAAGCCGAGGTATATTGCCTGAACGGCGATACCATTCGCGCAACGGTCATGAAGCTGGGAGAGACTGACTTGACCTTGTCGGGCGTTTCTAATCTTACCGAGCTTACGCCTGCGATCTGTGCGGCAGGTGAGCTGGCGCTTGCTCCCGCAACTTGTACGTTTATCGTACTTTAATTCGATAAAAAAAGACCGTTATGCGACATCCTTAGATGTCCGTATAACGGTCTTTTTATTTGCTATCAGCGTGTTCACGCCTCGTGGTTATAGTCGAAATCGCAGTGCTTTAAAAATTCGCGGGCAATGAGCATCGCGCCGATCTGGTTGGGATGGATTCGGTCCCAGGCAATAAAGGTGGAATGCTGATGCTTGAAATAACGGTTGAACATATCCTGCAGATCGATAAAGATGCAACCGTGCTTCTCTGCCAGGCGGCGACAAGCGGCGCCGTATTCGTCCATGCGAGCGCGCATGGTATCAGCGGGATTGGGCTCCATATAATAGGGCGTCATAAGGAAAACGCCCTTGACACGGCCTTGGAGCGAAAGGATCATATTTTCTACGTTCTGTTCATATTGAGCGAGGGAAACAGCGCGATCGGGCATAGCAGGGGTATCAAACTGACGCCAAACGTCGTTGATACCGATCATGATGCTGACCCAGTTGGGATTGAGATTGAGCACGTCGCGCTCCCAGCGGTTCAGAAGATCACGGCTGGTGTTACCGCTGATACCCGAGTTGGTCACGCGGATGTTGTATTCGGGATAAACGGACATTAACAGATTTTCTACCATGCGGACGTAACCAAAGCCAAGGCTGTCAAACAAGCCCTCTCCTACGGGATTTCCACTGCTCATATCGGTAACGGAATCTCCTGCAAAAACAATACGGTCGTATTTTTCAAACAACATGATAACTTCTCCTTCAGTTTAAATATTTTGTAAGTGTCTGACTGATAACGTTTTTTGAAAGCTGCGAAAATGGTGTGATTTCGCGTGGGTGCGGGTCATATTCACCGATGGGCAGTGCGTACCAGATCACGTCGATCCATTGATCGAATTTGTGTCCGCTGTTTGGAAAATTTCCAACGCGGACGAAGCCCAGACGCTCATGCAAACGAAAGCTTGCTTCGTTGGGATTGGTGACGACACCGTACAGCGTTTTTACGCCCATCTCACGGCACAGATCGATCAGTATGCGGTAAAGCAGCGTGCCGATTCCCTTCGTACGGGCATTCTGCTTGATATAAACGGACAGCTCGGCACAAAAACGGTATGAATAACGCTCAAACGCACGGTGTGCGTAGGCGTATCCAAGAATCACTCCGTTTTCTTCGTAAACGATATACGGATAGTCCTCCATTGATTGCTTCATACGTGAACGAAAGGCTTCAGGTGTTGGAACCGTCCACTCAAACGAAATCGTGGTCTGTTCGATATAAGGGGCGTAGATGGCCAGTATTTCATCTGCATCCGCAAGGGTTGCTAAACGCACCCGTCCGTTCAAGGTTTGATTTTTCGTTTTCATTTAGTCGCCTCGATCAGCGTCATGGCGTCTTGTCTGCCGCCGACGTGATGGCTCATCTCG
The DNA here is from genome assembly GCA_015064805.1 of Oscillospiraceae bacterium. Lineage (GTDB taxonomy): Bacteria > Bacillota > Clostridia > Oscillospirales > CAG-272 > SIG644. Next base: position 38,029 of record SVRN01000011.1, on the reverse strand, counting down.
TTGTTCAACAGCATATCGCTGTCGGGCGTGATGTAGGCCGTCGTAACGCTGCCGTCGTCGTTAAAGCAAAGCTCGCGCCACCCCCAGCGGCTGTTCTCAATATCGCGCGAATAGGAGAATTGACCGTCACGAACAAGGCATTTGTGACCGCACGCTTCGCCAAGATCAATAATCTCGGAGCGGTGGGTGTGCCCTGCGAACAGGCAGATGACGCGATCCTCCGTTTTCAAGAATTCACAAAATTCGGGAGGCTCCTTTTCCATGTTGAAATCGTGAGCACACAGGAATACTTTTTTGTCGGGATGTGCTGCCATTTGCTCGTGAATGTAAGTAAGATCGCTTTGGGTGTAGGTACCGTCGCTGTTTTCGGTCGGATCAAGATCACCGCCGAAATTGTCCAGAATGATAAACAGATATTCACCGTAAGGAACGGTCATGCGGCGCTCGTGCCCCGTAATACGCTTCCAGTTTTCGTTACCGTACTGCTCGTGGTTGCCCGCGATCATGTACTTGGGGCAAGGAGGCAGGTGAGGATACACGTCCTGCATGAACTTTTCCGTATAGGATAGGCCGCGGTTGAGAACCGAACCATAAGGCGGAACTACCCAGAAATCCAGCGAATAGTCGCCCAGCATGAGCATCATGTCAAACGGCTCTTTTTCATATTCCGCGCGCAGATCGCGGATCATTCTACCCATGCGGTCCTCGCTCGTTACCGCGTACCATACGGGCTCGCAGTAATGCAGATCGGAGGTAATGATAATTCTCGACATAACAATTCTCCTTGAGTAGTCTTGTTGATGACATTGTATCACTTTTTGTACTTTTTGTCTACCCTTTCGTCCGTTTTTGAGTGCTAAAAAAATAATAAAAATTTTGATGAAAAATATTTGAAAAAGGTATTGACAAATCGCGTTACATTTGGTATAATACATAGCGTTGTGAAACAACATGGGAGCGTTCCCGAGCGGCCAAAGGGGGCAGACTGTAAATCTGTTGTCACTGACTTCGGTGGTCCGAATCCACCCGCTCCCACCAACACAAAAGGCACCACACTCGTGGTGCCTTTTGTGTTGGTGAACCGGTCGGACGAGGTCAGCGAACGCAAGTTTGCCAGTTTCGGCGTAAGCCGAAATGATGGCGTTCAGCCATCAAGGCAAATCTTGTGCGCTCAGCGCATCGCGCTGAGGGCTATGGTCCGAATCCTTACATATTCTCATCTTTTTATTTCGATATATTGGGGTGACTAAAATGAACTGCACTATTATTTCCTTGAGTAACAATCCGACCATGAAAGATAGCATGGCCACCTGGTTCTATGAAAAATGGGGCATTCCTCTTGAAGCCTATCAGAACAGCATGACAGAATGCCTTGAAACGAAAAGCGCGGTTCCCTCTTGGTACGTTGCTATGCAGAATGACCGCATCGTCGGTGGTGTCGGTGTCATCGAAAACGACTTTCACAACCGTCCCGACCTTACGCCAAACGTATGTGCTTTGTTCGTCGAGCCCGACGTCCGTGGTCAAGGTATTGCAGGCAAGCTATTGAACACCGTTTGTAAGGACATGAAAGCGGCGGGGCTTGACAAGCTCTATCTTCTGACCGATCACACCTCGTTTTACGAGCGATACGGTTGGGAATTTCTCTGCATGGTCCAAGGTGACGGCGAGGAAGAAATGAGCCGTATGTACGTTCATACTCTGTAATCACAGGGAGGAATAACGATGAAGAAAGTCATTGTCATCGGTGGTAACGGCAGCGGAAAATCAACCTTTTCCAAGCAGTTGGCAACCATCACCAACCTCCCTCTCGTTCATCTTGATCGGCTCCTCTGGTACGGCAACTGGCAGACGAGAGCGCGGGAGGAGTTCGATGCGCTTTTGCAGCAAGAACTGACCAAGGATGCCTGGATCATCGATGGTAACTACAACCGCACCATCCCCCTTCGTTTATCATACTGCGATACGGTCTTCTACTTCGATTTTTCCACGCTTCGCTGTCTTTGGGGCGTGACGTGGCGGGTTCTGACCAATCTCGGCCGCGTGCGCGACGATATGGGCGGTAATTGCCGCGAGCGTTTCAGCTTGTCCTTTTACAAAAGTATTCTCGGCTTTAACAAGGCGCATCGAAAACGCTATTACGCTCTGTTGGAGGAAGCTGAAAAAAACGGCAAGACGGTCGTGATCTTCCGCAATCGTCGACAAGTGAAGAAATATTTGAATACGATAAAGCAAAAGCAAGATACGTAAATGTACCTTGCTTTTGTTCTTTATTTCGCGTCGTACCAGTTGTCGCCCACGGCAACGCTGACGTCCAGCGGGACGCACAGCTTTACGGCATTTTCCATTTCTTCTCGAAGCAGTGTCAGCGCTTCGTCTTTACAATTGGCATTTGCCTCGATGAGCAATTCATCATGCACCTGCAGAATGAGCTTGGCATCCATGCCGCTTTCCTTCAGGCGGCGATGAACGGCGATCATCGCCAGCTTGATAATATCGGCGGCTGAGCCCTGGATGGGACTGTTCATAGCTACGCGCTCGCCAAAATGCTGCACCATTTTGTTGGGAGAGGACAGCTCAGGAATATAACGGCGGCGGCCCAGCATGGTGGTCACGTATCCTTGTTCGGCGGCGGTCTTTTTAATATTTGTCAGATAAGCGTCGATCTTGGGATAGGAGGACAGATAATTGTCGATATACTCCTTGGCTTGCTTGCGGGAGATGTGCAAATCCTCGGCAAGCGAGAAATCGCCCATGCCGTACAGAATGCCAAAGTTGATCGCCTTGGAGCGCTTGCGCATTTCAATCGTAACGTTCTCGGGATCTACACCGAACACCTTGGACGCGGTAGAGGTGTGAATATCGTGTCCCTCGCGAAAGGCGCGGCACATGTTTTCGTCCTCGGTCAGCGCGGCCATGAGTCTGAGCTCAATTTGAGAATAGTCGGCGTCGATCAACAGATAGCCCGGCTTGCTGGGAATGAAGAAGCGGCGTAACTCCCTGCCGAGCTCGGTTCGGATGGGAATATTCTGCAGATTCGGCTCAGCCGAGGACAGACGCCCCGTGGCAGTCCCCGTCTGCTTGAAGGTCGTGTGAACCTGCCCGTTTTCATCTACCACGCGCAAAAGGCCGTCGACGTAGGTGCTCTTGAGCTTGGTCACCTGACGGTAATCCAGGATATCTTCGATGATGGGATGATACGGGCGTAGCTTTTCCAGCACCTCTGCGCTGGTGGAATAGCCTGTTTTGGTCTTCTTGGGAGCCGGCAGGCGCAGACCGTCCTCACCAAAGAGGATCTCTCCAAGCTGCTTGGGAGAGTTGATATTAAATTGTTTTCCCGCGTATGCGAAGACACGGCTCTCTAGCTCGGAGGCGACAACATCCAGTTGTGCACCGTATGCGGCGATTCCTTCACAATTCAAGCGGAAGCCCTCGCGTTCCATGTCGGTCAGAACCGCGGCCAGCGGCATTTCGACGTCATACAGAATATGGCTCTGCTCGCTTTCCTTTACTCGTGCGTCGAGCACGGGATACAAGCGATAGGTAAGACGTGCCAAGGATTCGCCCTCGCGCATGACCTCACCAAGATAGGAAAGCGAAAGACGGGGCGCGTCAAACGCACCGTCACCGGCGTTGATCACGTAGCCTGCCAGCATGGTATCAAAATAGCAATTCCTGAAATGAATCCCACGGTCCTCTAACGCGTGATACAGCGCCTTGGCATCGTGGCAGATCACTTTCTCACACGCACCAACAAATCGTTCAAAAACGCCCTTATTTTGCCCCAGAATGCAATCCCAGGGGAGTAAGGCGATGGTCTTACCATCGTATAGCTCAATTCCCTCTTCGACCAGCGCTATCCCAAGCGGTGCATCGGGAGCGAAGAGAGCGAAGAGCTCGTCACACGAAATCGTACGGATGGATTCGGATGCAGGTGCTGAATTTTCAGCGGGGGCGTCAGCTTCGGTCAGACCCATGCGCTTGATATAGGCGGAAAATTCAAGTCTGGTAAACAACGAGAGCGCCATCGGGCGGTTCAATCCTTCGGTGCGATAAGATTCCAGCGTTTCGTCCAGCGGAACCTCACGGCAGATGCGAGCCAGGTTTTGCGACATATAGGCGCTGTCCTTTCCCGCTTCCAACTTTGCCTTAACGGAAGGTGTCAGCTTTGCCTCGGGCAGAGCTTCGTACACGCCATCAAGCGAGCCGTAATCGGCAATCAGCTTGAGTGCCGTCTTCTCACCAATTCCGGGAACGCCGGGGATATGGTCGGACGTATCGCCCATGAGCGCCTTGACGTCAACGAACTGGGAGGGCATAACGCCGTATTTTTCAAAAAATACCTGCTCGGTATAGTCGATGGTGTCGTTATTCGTAGCAAGCAAAATATGCACGTGCGGATCGATCAGCTGCAGCGCATCACGGTCGCCCGTAACAACGTAACAATCCATACCAAGATGGGTAGCACGGGCGGCAATGGTGCCGAGAATATCGTCGGCCTCATAGCCCTCCATTTCCAGCACGTGGAAGCCGAGAGCGCGCGCACATTGCTTGGCCAGGTCAAACTGGGCAAGCAGCTCCTCGGGCGCGGAACGACGGCCTGCTTTATATTCGTCGTACATTTTGTGACGAAAGGTCGGTGCTTTCAAGTCAAAAGCCATGACGGCCACGTCGGGAGATATCGCGTCAAAATGACGGCTGACAATGTTGATCAAACCATAGATGGCATTGGTCGGCTGACCGTCGCGCGTTGAAAGTGCGCGAATGCCGTAAAAAGCGCGGTTCAGTATACTGTTTCCGTCGATTACAAGGACTTTTTTTTCATTCATGCTTCATTACCGCTTTCTGACAATGAACTTTTCAGCACTGTCTTTGATTGCTATTAGTATACCATTTTTTCTGTCTGCTTGTCAAGGCGTCGACTGCAAATTGCAATGCAAAAGCGGAGACGAGTGTCTCCGCTTTTCTCAACTAATTATTCGTAATCCTCGTCGTCATCCTCGTCGGATACTACGCATTCGAAGTCGTCTTTTCCTGCGCCGCACAAAGGGCAGGTCCAGTCGGACGAAATGTCCTCAAAATCTGTTCCGGGCTCGATATCATTATCTACATCACCCAAACGAGGGTTATATTCATATCCACACAACTGACAAACGTGTAAGGTCTTCATGGTAATTCTCCTTGAAATGTAATTGCATAATTATAATACTGCAACACCCTCTTTTTGTCAACTATAACTTTAAGAAAAATTTTCATAATTTTCTTAATAATTTCTTTTATGCTATCCGTCACAATTAACAAAACCCTCTTACATAATCGTTGCTACCGTTCTACGCTTCTCTAGAATTCCATATATTTTTGACAGTATGGGAACGATTGGGGGAAAACATGCAAAATAAACGTCGTTTTTTGTGGCAAGCATTGCTGATGACGGGGGTTTCTATGCTGCTTCGCTCCGTTGGCGTCAGCGCGCAAGTAATCATCGCGTCCAGGATCGGCGCGGAGGCAGTTGGCGTTTCCTCGTTGATCAGCGGCGTTGGCGGTTTTGCCATTACGCTGGCACTTTCCGGAATCCAACTGGGATGTACGCGCCTGGTTTCGGAAGGCTTGGGAAAGCAAGATGCGCCTTTTATTCACCGCACGCTTCAATGTGCAATCGCGCATGCTCTTGTATTTGGCCTTTTTTCTTGCCTGATGTTATTCTTCGGCGCTCCTTTGATCGGGCGTTTTTGGCTAAGAGATCTACGCACCCTGCCCTCGCTTCGTATCATGGCCGTCACCCTTCCCTTCATTTCGCTCGCTTCCTGCCTTTCGGGGTATTTTGTCGCCGTTCGCCGCGTCTATAAAAGTGCGGGTATACAAGTCCTTGAGGAAATCCTTCGCATCGGGTGCACTCTTTTTTTGCTTAATCGTATGGCTTCACATGGGCTCGAATCAGCGCTTCTTGCCTTGGCATTGAGTAGCGCCATTGCGGATATTTTCTCGGGATGTGCCTTGTTCTGGCTGTATAGAGATGACCGTCGCCGCCACTTTTCCATACCTGCCGCTAACGCCACCTTGCCCACCTATCGCTCCGTCGGACGCAAGCTGCTTGCCATCACCCTTCCCGTAGCCATCGCCGCCTACGCGCGCTCCGGTCTGATCACACTTGAGCATATGCTCATTCCCCTTGGTCTTCAACGGTTTGGACACAGTCACAGTGATTCGCTCGCCTCATACGGTACGGTGCACAGTATGGCGCTTCCCGTCGTATTGTTTCCGGGAGCGTTGCTTGGCGCGTTTGCGGGACTTTTGATCCCCGAAATAACGGAGGCTCACGTCAGAGATGAGCATACTCGTATACGTTATATGATGGGACGTGTATTCTCTTTGACGCTTCTTTACGCGATCGGCGTGTCGGGAATCATGATCGCATTTTCGTACGAGCTTGGTACGACGTTGTACGACAGCCGCGAAGCGGCAGAATATATTCGCCTTTTAGCGCCGCTGATTCCCATTATGTATCTAGACAGCGCTACGGACGCAATGCTTAAGGGAATGGGAGAGCAGGTCTATTCCATGAAAGTGAATATCATTGACGCCTCGATTTCGGTTCTCTCGGTCTGGCTGCTTATTCCCTCGTTCGGTGTCATGGGTTATATTATCACCATTTACGTCACCGAACTTCTCAATGCCGCGCTTAGTATCGTTCGTTTGCTCAATATCAGTCATCTGCGCCCCATGATCATGCGCTGGGTTGCCACTCCATTATTATCCGTCGTAGCGGCGACCTCGCTCACGCGCCTTCTCTACGTCTTGATTCCCGCCTCCCTGGCGCCCGTGGGGCACCGAGGTGCTATAGTAGTGCTCGTAGTGTTTTCTGTTCTTCTATATGGCTTATTTTCGGTTTTGTTGGGTGCTGTTAGGCAAGAACAGATACGGTGGATCGGGAGCTTTTTTATGGGAAAATAGTAAACGGAAAGCTGAAGCAAAAGAACCACCGCACAGCGGTGGTTCTTTTGAATTAGCCGTAAGGCGAATTCTATTATCTCATAAAAATTTCAGCTAACTTGATCTTAAATGCGGCTGCCAGTTCGCGCAGCATGGGACGAGTGATGGTCTGCAGCTTGCTGTGCGAAATGGAGCGTACCTTGACGGCAACCTCGGCGCTCTTTTCGATGGTATGGCAAAGACCAAAGGCTTCGTCAAAGGTCGTGCCCGACACGAAGATTCCGTGGTGAGCCCAGACAACGGCGTTGTAGTCCTTCATTTTCTTGGAGGTGGCTACGGCAATCTCTTTCTGCCCGGGAACCATCCAAGGCAGCACGCCGATACCGTCGGGGAAAATGACGGGACACTCTGTCATCATTTGCCACAGCTCCTTGGTAAATGCGGCGTCGTTGAGGGGCAGAAGAAAGGTCAGCGCGATAAGATTGACGGGGTGGCTGTGGTAAATGACACGGTTTTTGCCTCCCGTCGTTCCCTTTTTGACCGCATGGTTCATCAGGTGGGCGGGCAATTCACTCGTCGGGCGACCGCCGCTTTCAAAGCCCCAGAGGATGCGGAACTTCTCGCCTGTAGAATCGACCTCGATGATACCGCAGGTGTTGACCGTATCATCCTTGATGTGGCGGAAGAAACAGCCCGTGCCGCTGACGAGAAAATACTCACCTGCCAGCTCAGGGACCTCGGTGCCGATGTCCATCCAGGGGCGGCTTGGGAAGAGCTGCGAGCGAATCTGCTCAATCTCTTCGGGCAGGATCCAGTAAGAAAGATTACCGCCGTTGCGTTCGTGATATCCGTGAGTATAGCCGTCGTTTGCCATTTCAACAAACTGACGGACGAATTTTGCTTGTAAAACTTCCATCGTTTTCTCTCCTTTAACAATCAGCGGGCAAGCTGTACGTCTTGCTCATATTTCTTGACGGCATCAAACCACGCTCCGTCCTCGGGAACACCCGCACGGCGGCAGAACTCTGCCCAGACCTCACCTGCAGGTAAGGTCTTCCACTCCTCCTGACGGACAAGCAGCTCGGTCATTCGGCCGTCGTTTTGCAGCTTCTTCCATTCATCGTGCGGCATCAGCATCGCTTCCAGCAGTGCCTTGCGGAAGTTGCGTGCGCCGACGATCCATGCGGCTACGCGGTTGATGCTGGCGTCGAAGTAGTCCAGCGCCAGAGCAAAGTCGCCAATGCGTCCGCTGGCTACGATCTCCTTGGCAATCTCGCGCGTTTCATCGTCAAGGCGAACCACGTGGTCAGAGTCCCAACGCACGGCACGCGTGACGTGAAGTGCCACCTTTTCGTTAAACAAAAGCAGCGAGGAGATCTTATCCGACACCATTTCGGTGGGATGGTAGTGCCCGTTATCCATCAGCGGCATGATGCCCTTCTTTGCAGCATAGCTGAGGGTGAACTCGGCAGAGCCAACGGTGTAAGACTCAAGACCGATACCGAATACCTTGGATTCAAGGCACGGGAATACCAGCGAATGGTCATAAGGCTCGGCCAGCATCTCGTCCAGCGAGCGAGCAAAGCGTGCGCGGGGCGCGATACGATCAGCGGGAATATCCTTGTAACCGTCGGGGATCCAGATGTTCATAACGCAAGGAATACCCGTTTCCTTGGCAAAATATTCGGAAATGCGCAGACAGCACTTGCCGTGCTCCACCCAGAATTTACGGATATCCTCGTCGGGTGAGGACAGCGTAAATTCGCTTGCCTTGGGATGCGAGAAAAAGGTGGGATTGAAATCAATGCCCATGCCTCTTTCCTTAGCAAAGGCCACCCAGGGAGCGAAATGCTTGGGCTCAAGTGCATCGCGATCGGCGTATTCACCATCTGCAAAAATCGCGTAGCTCGCGTGAAGATTGAGCTTGAGAACGCCGCCGATATTTTTGATGGCCACGTCCATGTCGGCCATGAGCTGTTCCGGGGTTTGGGCCTTGCCGGGATAATTGCCCGTTGTCTGGATACCGCCCGAGAGCGCCATATCCGAGTCAAAGCCACCAACGTCGTCGCCCTGCCAGCAATGCAAAGAAATGGGAATATTCTTGACCTGCTCAATCACAGCGTCGGTGTCAATGCCGATCACGGCGAATTTCTCTTTAGCGTACGTATAGGAATCAAAAATCTGTGCCATATGTATTTCCTCACTTTATATTGTTACGATGGTTTCTTTTACGTCAAAGGATCGCGCCACGGTCTCGCGGGCTTCGCGACGGTCGGCGAACACGCCTGTCGCAAGCATCTGGCAAAGCAGATTGCCCGTTGCGGTCGCTTCAACTACCCCTGTGAACACCTGACGGCCGCTGATTTTGGCGGTCAACTCGTTCAAATAGGTGTCCTGACTGCCACCGCCGATGATGTAAAGCGCGCCGAGCTTGCGCCCCGTGCGAGCCTCCAGCTCGTCCAGCGTATCGCGATACGCCTCGGCTAAGCTGTAATAAATAACAGCTAACACCTCGTCAAGCGTCATTCCGGGCTTGCCGCAAACAGCTTTAATCGCTTCTATCATACTTTCGGGTGCCAAGAACGCGTCGTCGTTGACGTTGACACGGCAAGGCGGCTCTCCTGTCGCTCTGGCCATGGCGGACAGCTCGCCAAAGCCGTACTGACCGTCCAGCTCGCGACGAACCGACTGGATCATCCAAAGCCCCATAATATTCTTCAAATAACGGTAACGCATATCAAAGCCGCCCTCATTGGTAAAGTTGGAGAGGCGAGAGCCTTCGTCGTTGGCAGGTTCGGTGCGTTCAACGCCCATCAGCGACCAAGTGCCCGAGCTCAGATACGCGGCATCCTCGCGCTCCGTCGGCAACGCCAGCACCGCAGAAGCGGTGTCGTGCGAGGGAGGCAGAATGACCTGCAGATCAAAGCCGACTGCCTGCGCGATTTCGGGCTTCAAGCCGCCAAGCAACGTGCCAGGCTTGGAAATTGCAGGAAAAATTTCCGCGGGATATCCCAATTTTTCGATCAGTTCCCTATCCCAGTCGCCCGTTTGGACGTTCAACAAGGCCGTCGTCGACGCATCGGTGTATTCAACTGCAATTTTACCCGTCAGTCGATAGTTCAGATAATCGGGAACCATCAAGAAGGTCTTGGCGTTTGCCAATTCCTCCGGCTTTTGCAATTTATGCGCCATCAATTGATACACGGTATTGAAAGACAGCTTTTGAATGCCCGTACGGTGATACAGTTCCTCCTCGGAGACAAAGCAGCGCACCTCGTCGTCCATGCCGACAGTACGATCGTCACGGTAAGCCGTCAAAGAGCCGATCAGCGCGCCGTTTTCATCCAGCAGCGCATAATCGACGCCCCAGGTGTCAATGGCCATGTAAGAAGGAATTTTGCCCTTCTTGCGGCAAGCCTTCAGTCCTTCGATCAAGTGAGTATATAATGCTTCGCCGTCCCAGCAAAGGCTTCCGTTTTTCTTCACGGCACCATTAGGGAAACGATATACTTCTTCAAGGCAAATCTTATCGTTTTCCATCCAACCGAGCATATGTCGCCCGCTGGACGCGCCGATATCCACGGCAAGATAATACGTAATACGATCTGACATTTCTGCCCTCCTTAGCGGACAAAATTATACAGAATTATCATACCACAAAATATCGTATGAGTCAATAGGTAATAACACAAAAAGAGGGGATATTCACGATATCCCCTTCTTTTTATTTAATCCTGATATTGCTTGCTTTTCATCTGTCTGTCGATGTCGCGATTTGCCTGCTTTTCAGCGGCAGAATCACGCTTATCGTACAGCTTTTTGCCACGGCACAGACCGACCTGTACCTTGACGTGCGAGCCCTTGAAATACAGCTGCAACGGCACAAGGGTGTATCCCTTTTGCGCAACCAGACCAAACAGCTTGAGTATTTCCTTTTTATGCATCAACAGCTTTTTCGGGCGCATGGGATCGCGGTTGAAAATGTTGCCGTGCTCGTAAGGGCTGATATGCATCTGACGCACGAACAGCTCGCCGTTGTCGATCGAGCAATACGCATCCTTAAGATTGACGTTGCCTGCGCGAACGCTTTTGACCTCGGTACCGAACAGCTCGATGCCTGCCTCGTAGGTTTCTTCTATAAAATACTCATGCCACGCTTTTTTATTCTGCGCGATGATACTTCCGTTTCCTTTTTTCTCCATGTTACTCTCCTTCGCGCTCAATTCTGCTCGCCCTGTCCCGAATAAATAATGGTATCGTCAGGAAAAGCGAGATTGTACTTTTCGCGCGCAATGCGAATAATGTCTTCATAGCTAATTGAGCCGTCAAGATAGTGCTCCATACGGTCGATCTGTGCTTGATATTTGTCTTTTTGATCTTGCAGATCGTTCTTTTGCTCGTTGAGTTGATGGAACGTCAGCATACGCGAAGCGAATACCACGACCGAGATGACCAAAATCAGCAAAAGGAAGCAGCGAAGGCCAAGGCTCAGACTGCCGCGTGAACGCAAATTGTTATTATCTATGTTCCGGCGATCGTCCATGAATTTTCGCCCTCCTTTCTTTTTCATACTTCATATATTAACACGTTATCGTGTAGTTTGCAACGTTGTTTTCATTTTCGTCTGCCGCCCGAAACGAATATCCGTTTTCCGTCGGGACTCTGCCCTGCCAGCTTTCGTTTGGCAGCAAACTCTTCTGAGTTATCTTTTTCTTTTGCTTGCTTTCGTTGAATGCGTGCCTGCTTTTTTAGTTCAAACCTTTGCTTGAAACGATTATTAATGCCGCGCACTCGTCCGATCATCCACCCAAAAGGCTTTTTTAACCATCGCCACAGCAAACGCAACGGATAGATCAAAAGCGCGCCAATCCAGCAAAACGCCATTTGAACAAGAATCGTTAGTAAGGTCCAAAAGCGTTTGCTCCATCGACCGACCGTTACCAGATACAGTATGAAGCCAAGCAGCATAACGACGATTGCGCTCAAACGCAGCTGACCGTCGTTGGTCTGGTATAATAAAAGCGAGGCCGCAAGGGCAAACAGCAGGCAAAACAAAAGGTCTTGTATAAACAAAACGATGGCAGATATCATGGTTTTCCTTTTGTTTGAAGGACGCTTGTTTTTTTTCTTTGGCAATTGTAGTGCAGGCGGTAAAGAGAATCGCTCACGCAACGCTCTTACGCGCGGAGAGATGTCGTTGGAGTCTGCACCGTTGATCAAGTATCGAGTTATGCGTAATATGTCATAAACGCCACCTAAAGCTATGCCGCAAAACAGCGCACATATCAACATAAAGGCAAGCGCATTTTGAGATACTTCCATGTGACGTCAGTGGAACAAGCGTCCAAACAGACCACGTGATGTATCACTCGGCTCGCTATCCTGATAATAAATGCTGTCGATATGTCCGTCGACCGTAACCGTGCCTTCTTTTACGTCCAGTACGCCCACACGCAGTTCTCTGCCTTCGATCATCATGTTTCCGCTGGTCGTTGCCAGAGAAACACTGCTTTCATCAAAACTGAGCACCTCCGTCATACCGCGGATCTCCACGTGAGCCCGCTCCTTGACGATAAATCCATGCTCCGATTGTGTTTCTTTTCTTGTATTTTCGCTCATAACAGCCCTCCCGCATACATTCTTAATGAAATATATGCGGGAGTATTCACTGTTATTCCACGACCTCGTAAAGCTCGGTCGCGCCGGCCTTGGTTACGTGCTCCTGCACGGCAAGGACCCGGATTTTCAGAGTACGCTCACCAAAGGTGATCTCGAGAATATCGCCAACCTTAACGTCGTAAGACGCCTTGGCGGGGCGGCCGTTTGCCGTAACGTGCGCATTATCACACGCTTCGTTGGCAACCGTGCGGCGCTTGATCACACGAGACACCTTCAGAAACTTGTCCAATCTCATATCAGGACAAATGTCAATCTAATTCCCCTTGCGGGAAGTAATTAGTTGAGCTGATCCTTCAGAGCCTTGCTGGCGCTGAATGCGGGGTGCTTGCTTGCGGGAACCTCGATGGTCTCACCGGTCTTGGGGTTGCGGCCGGTTCTTGCGCTGCGCTCCTTAACTTCAAAGGTACCGAAGCCAACCAGCTGTACCTTCTCACCGTTCTTCAGAGCCTCTGCGATAGTAGCGGTTACTGCGTTAACAGCAGCCTCTGCGTCCTTCTTCTTCAGGCCGCCCTTAGCGACAACTGCATCGATCAATTGAGATTTGTTCATTTTTCTTAAATTTCCTTTCAAATTTTGAAAAAAGTACTGCAATTTGCAGCTTTCTTTTTTTAGATTATATCACATATTTGCTTTGTTTTCAAGGGCTTTTAGAATATTTTCTTTAAAAATCCCTTGATTTTTCAAGGTTTTTTGCTTACTTTTGACTATTGTTTCAATCGTTTATCTTCTTTGCATCATTCGACGCTCTTGATCTTCTCTTCCGTTGAAGCGGTTAAGGCTTCTTCAGCCTCCAAACCCATGCGGCGGCAAAGCGTTGTTATACGGAAGAGGGCCTCTCCTATGATCTGCTTTTGCTCGGCCGGATCGTCATAATTGGAAAGCTTATGAAGATCTTCAATCGTGGTATCAAGCAAAGCAGCGTCTGAAAGATCTGCATCTGCGTTCATCTTCTTTCCAACCTTCTGTGCACGCATCAATGCGGGCAATATGGGTGGAATGGCTTGCAGTTGATCCGACAGAGATACTCTTTGCTTTTCTTCTGTTTTAATGACCTCCCAGTTGGCAAGAACCTGCTCCGAGGTATCAGCCTTGACCTGTCCAAATACGTGCGGATGACGGTGGATCATTTTGACGCATTCATCGTTTGCAACGTCGGTGATATTGAAATGCCCCGCATCCTTTTCCATATCGGAATGAAAAACGATCTGCAAGAGCACGTCGCCCAACTCCTCGCGCAACAGAGCCGTGTCGTCTCGGTCGATGGCTTCGACCACTTCATAGCACTCCTCAATCATTCCCTTTCGAATCGAATGATGGTCCTGTTCTATATCCCAAGGGCAGCCACCCTCACCGCGCAAAATGGTGACAATGTCGCAAAGATCCTGAAAATCATACGAGGATCTGGAGAGCAGCTCCGCAATTTTTTCATCGCGCCAAGCGATATACGATTGTTCCTTCATGTAAAAATCTCCTTAAATTATGTACGTCTTCTATTTTCGGGGGGCTGATTCGCCCCGAGTATTCATGATTCTTTTGTTTTTGGGCAAAACCGCATTAAATGACATGAAATTCCTTTGGGAAGCATGGAAATTTCAGTGCCACCAATCAACCCGTTTCGTAAGCACAGCACCAGATACAGCGCAAGCGTAGCGGGAACTGCAGCCAAAAAAAGAGGGATATCCGCGTAGCCAAGGCGGACAAAAACGGCGTATACGACGCCCGGCAGGCCAACAGCAAACGCAGAGGTGAGCAAGGGACGAACGAGAGCCGATTTCAACGATCCCAGCACGTCGGTATGCTTGGCGATCAAATAAAAATTGATTCCAACAATCAAGGCGTCGCAAAGAAACGTGCTGATGGGGGCGCCGTATATATTGACGCTCGGTATACCGATCAGAACGTATGCTGCACCGAGCTTGAGCACGGAGCCCGCCAGCATGGAAACGATGGGGGCGTTCACCCGCCCGTACGCCTGCAAAATGGCGTTTGTAGTAGTGATCACGCTGGAAAAGAAGACGGAGACTGCCAAAATGGACAGCATGGGGGCGGATTGCTCCACCGCCGCCTCCTGTCCGTGAAACAGCAAGGACAAGATCGTTCGGCTGTAAATAGCAACCGCAAGCGAGGCGGGCAACGAAAGCAAAGCCGTCAAGCGAATAGCCGTGCCTGCCGTTGTTCTCTGCGTTTGCAGGTCCCCCGCCTTGATGGCCGCGGTCAGCGTGGGAACCAACGCCAGAGCGACCGAGGTGATCAAGGACGGGATCAGGTTGAAAATCGGCACGACCATGGTCGTATAAACGCCGTAGAGTGCGTTGGCCTGCGCACCGTCATATCCAATATACTGAAGGCGACGCAGGATCATAGCCATATCAAACAGTCGTGTCAGACTCATGACGGACGAGCTGATGGTGATGGGAACGGCAATGCCAAGCAGAGCGCGCAAGGAAACGTTTTGTTTTGCTACGTTTTCAATCGGTGAAGTCAAGGCACGGGCGGCCTTATATCCTTTGCGATGCAAGAAAAGATAAACGGTAGAAATCGCTACGCCAACGGACAAACCAAGCATCGCCCACGCGGCAACGTGAGGCGCATCAAATCCCTTATGCCAGGCAATGATGGCAAAGGTTAATCCCAATATCAGCTTTCCTGCCGCTTCTATGATCTGAGAGATTGCTGTGGGCAGCATATCCTGATACCCTTGAAAATAACCGCGGTAAGCCCCCGAAAGGCAGGAAAACAGCATCGTCGGTGCAACGGCCATTAAGGCAAATCGCGTGTCAGGGCTACCGATCAAACGTGAAAGAGGTGCTGCCCCCAAAAATAAAAGCAGCGAGCCGATTACGCCCAAAAAGGTAAACACGCGCATGGCAAGTCGCTCCACGCGATGAACGGCAATCGCATCACCGACGGCAACGGCGCGGGCGATCAGCATAGAGCTCGCCAACGGAAGCCCTGAGGTTGAGATGACGCAAAGCGTGGCGTACCATTCGTACGCTGCGTTGAAATATCCCATGCCTTCGCTTCCAAGATAATGCAGCATGGGAATTTTGTAAAACAGACCGATCAGCTTGACCAAGACGGTCGAAAGCGTCAAAACCACAACGCCGGATAAAAACACGCGTCCTTCGCTCGCCTTTCCTTTTGATGTTTGGGGCGATGGCGTTTTGGCTTGTTTGTTTTCGGCTGTGGCTTTGACGCTGAATCTCATACCTTCCCTGCTCCTTTAACGGCTACTTCAATCGAAATAGTGACGAATGATCTGTCTGGACTCAAAGCGCAGACATTCGATATCAATCGAAGTATACTC
Organism: Oscillospiraceae bacterium; assembly: GCA_015064805.1. Taxonomy (GTDB): domain Bacteria; phylum Bacillota; class Clostridia; order Oscillospirales; family CAG-272; genus SIG644. The sequence continues at coordinate 22,113 of SVRN01000011.1, read as the reverse complement.
GCCGTTTTCGAAAAGTATGCGTCCGTCGCACATGGTAAGTAATACATTGGAAGTATTTGCACTGTACGCGAGCGTAGTCGCAAGGTCATAGCACGGAATATTATTGATGGCGTTAAGATCGACCAGAATCAGGTCGGCGCGGGCACCAACGGCAACCATACCGCAATCCTCGCGTCCCTGAGAAAGCGCACCGTTACGGGTAGCGATTGCAGGAAGCTCTGCGGCGCGGATGTTTTCGGGATCACGATGAACGCCCTTATGAAGAATCGCGGCTGTCTGGAGCTCACGCAAAATGCTGAGCTGATTGTTGGAGGCAACGCCGTCCGTTCCGAAGGCTACGGTCAGCCCCGCATCGATCATATCGCGCAGGCGCATGACACCGCTACCAAGCTTAAGATTGCTGACGGGATTGTGTACGGGAACCACGCCCTTTTCCTTCATAATGGCAATATCCTCGTCCGTGACGTAAACGCAATGCGCGGCCGTCGTAGGAACGTCAAAAACACCCAAAGAGGCAAAGTACGCGGCGGGCGTCATGCCGTGGCGCTCAATGCACTGCTCGTGCTCGGACTGAGTTTCAGAGAGATGCAGTTGCATACGCAAGCCCTGTTCCTTGGCGTACTCAGCAACGTAGCGGCAGCAGGCATCGACGTTGGAATACTCGGCGTGAAGCGACATATCGACCTTAAGGCGACCGTTGCCAGCGTCGTGATACTGCTCAAACAGACGAACGGATTCAGCAAACCGTACGTCCTCTTCCTTCTTGATATTAGGGTCGAACGAAACGATACTGCGTGCGATGTTGGCCTTGACGCCAGATTCGAGCACGGCTTCCGCGGTAGCTTCCTGGAAAAAATACATATCGCTGAACGAAACGACTCCGTTGCGGATCATCTCGGCAATGGCCAGCTTAGCACCGTAATAAACACGGCGGAAGTTCAGCTTTTCCTCGGCAGGAAGGATCTTTTCGTCCAGCCAGCGGCGGAGAGGAAGGTCCTCACCGTAACCGCGGAACAACGTCATGGCGCTGTGGCAATGGGCGTTGTAAAAGGCGGGCATAAGGAGATTTTCTTTGCAATCTATCACACGATCGTACGTATCTTCGGGTACACTCACCCCGATGTGGGTGATGTATTCGTCGGTCACGACAACGTGTACGTAATCCTCAGCACGAGTGCCTGTAGGCATAGCCTCGGGAAGCAGACGTGCGTTTTTGAATAATACTTTCATTTAACTATTTCCTCTTTCGTATGTGTTGTTTGAATGGTCAAATCTTGCCATCGGCACGAATTCTCTATAAAGTGCGTGATCGGACAACCAATCGGAAATCAGTGGTTGCACGGTAGATATATCATGAAGAATGGCATCGGCCATGGGGCGATACACACTCGAAAGCGGAAGTTGGGAAAGAATAGTTTCCAGATGAGGGCGGAGCATACCGACCTCGTAGCCCATCAGCGAATCCAACTGTTCGTCGCAGCTGTCCGCATACGGAAAGATGCTTTTTTCTTCGTTTTCTCGGACACTTTCCCACGCGAAAAAGGTGAAAGCGGCCTCCGATGCTCGAAAATGATAGTCGCGTACCAAGCGGCGCATCAGGCGAATTTCATTGGGCTCGTACAAGCTGCCGCCTACCTCCAATGCACGGGCAGGACGAATGAAAACACTTCTGTAATCGTATTCATGCAGCAGTGCGCTGACCTCGGGATAGACGACCTGAATACCCTCGATCAAAAAGACGTCCTCTTCACCGGGAGCATTGAGCTCAACAAAGCCCTCTCTTATGCCGGCACCGATGTTAAATCGTGGCATCATAGCACGTCCCGTTTTCATCAGTTTGTCTAAGGTGCGTGAAAAGAGCTCGAAATCCAGCGCATCGATCGAATCGAAATCCAGCTTGTCAGCGCCGTCGGGATCACTCATCAGCCTTCGGCTGTGCGGTTGCTCACGGAAAAAGTCATCCACGGAAATGATATGGACACGACGCCCTGCCGATTGCAATTGCTTGGTAATGATATCGGCCGCGGTCGTTTTTCCCGCGCATGTCGGTCCGGACAGACCGATCAGATGGAGCTCGGGAAGAGCGGTCAGCTTATCCGTCAGTTCAATGACCTGACGGCGAAACGCGTCTTCGCACTCAGCAATATATGCGCTTGCCGCATTCGCATCGGCAAACGTGTTCGGAGCTTTCAATACAGTCACGTAAAAATCCTCCTTATCAGCCGAGAAGCCCACGCTCCTCGTAGAATTTTTCGATAAATGAGATCTTTTCATCACAGCCGTTATCACGCAGATATTCGTACGGATATTTATGATTGAAATAACGGTCGATCAAAGGCGATTTCCCTTCCTCTGGACGATAGTCAACGACCTTGCTGACGGCCCCAGCGCCTGCGGCAAAGATGGAATGATATTCTTCCATCATATAAATATTGTATTTACCCTCCGTTCCGGGAAGCGCAAATCCAACGTTTTCAAAATTACCAACCGTATTTTTCTGGCGATACATGTAATACGGTACGTAACCTCTCTTGGGTGCGCGGATCTGGGTGTAGTCGACGCACTTGCCCGCGTCTCCACCCTGACGGGAATACACATCACTTTGCTGAACGATATCCGCGGCTTTTTTGACACAGAAGGTATGTACGGTAATATTTTCGGGATTCAGGTCCAGAATTTTATCAAACGAACGGGCAAACGTGGAAAAACGGTCACCGGGCAGACCGACGATCAGATCTGTATTGATACATTGTATGCCTGCGGTGCGAGCAATGTCATACGCGCGGAGAAAATCATCAGCCGTATGGTCACGGCCAATGCGTTGCAGCACGTCATTGCAAAGCGTTTGCGGATTGACGCTGACGCGCGTGACACCGTATTCTTTAGCTACGGCGAATTTATCTGCGGTGATGGTATCGGGTCTGCCCGACTCCAGCGTGAATTCCTCAAGCGACGAAACGTCACAGCCCTCTGCCACGGTGGACAAAAGCAATCGCAGCTGATCAGGCGTGAGAATGGTAGGCGTACCGCCGCCAATGTAAACGGTCTTTAAATTCAACTTGAGCTTGCGGATTTCGTCCAACAAGCGGCGAATATCGGCCGTCAGCACCGTCAGGTATTCGGGAATAAGGGACAAAAGGCGCGGCGACGTATAGGAAACAAAGGAGCAGTAGGAACACCGGGTAGGACAAAACGGAATGGAGATATACATACTGCAATCACGCTTGTCAGGCGTTCCAACCAAAGCGCGCTCAGCCAAAGCCACGTCGGTGGCAAGTGCCGCCTTTTTGGGAATGGCAAAATAGTCCTTACGCAAAATTTTGCGCACTTCATCGGGCGTTTTTCCTTTGGACAGCAGATCCATGGCCATTTTTGCGGGGCGAACTCCCGTGATAATACCCCAAGAGGGACGATAACCGAGCAGCTTGCCGCCTGCTGCGATCACAGCGGCGCCAACGGCCAGTTTAGCCGTCTTTTCTTTGGTCGCGTCGGGACTGAAGAGCGTGAACTGCTCCCCTTCGGCGCTCTTCCCTTCAGCACTCATAATGGCTAAGGCATGACAGCCGTTCTCACGCTCCTCCACACGCACGAACAATGAAGGATCGCCCTCCTTTGGCTCCTGCTGTTTGAAATTGGTTCCGGGAAAGAAGATCATACACAGCATTTGCACGTAGTATGCGTTGATCTTTCCTTCAATTTGCACTTTCATGAGAATGACGTCCAACCTTTCCTAATAACATAGATGAAATCAAAAATTTGCGATTATTTTTTGTAATTGGCCGAGTTCAGAATCAAGGTAACAGGGCCGTTATTGAGGAGCGAAACCTCCATGTGTGCGCCGAATTCACCCGTTTCCACGTGAATTCCCTCGGCGCGAACCAGCTCAACGAAATATTCGTACAGCTCTTTGGCATGCGCAGGATTCCCTGCACCGATAAAGCTCGGGCGATTGCCATGCGAAGTATCGGCCAGCAGGGTGAACTGCGAAATGATGAGCATATTGCCGCCGACGTCGCGTATGGAGAGATTCATTTTATCGTTTTCATCGGTAAAGATGCGAAGCTTTACCAGCTTTTGCGAAAGAACGCGGGCGTCCGCCTCATCGTCATCTGCCGCAACGCCAAGCAAAACCATAAAACCCTTAGCGCTTTTACCGATAACGGATCCGTCAACCACCACCTGCGAATGGTCGACGCGCTGAACAACTGCAATCATAATTTTACTCCTTTTACGGGGCAAAGCCGCGAACCACGTCGATCACCCCGGGCAGGCCCTTCAAGCGGGACATGATCGAGGTGTAATGCTCAGTGTTCTTGCAGCTTACCTTCATGGAAATAGTAGCAGTGTCATCCGAGCGCGAGGCGCAGTTGACCTGCAAAATTGAAACCTTCATGTCCGCAAGCGCCACGGTTATATCCGCCAGCATACCGATACGGTTCTCCGTATGGATCTGGAGATGAGCCTCGTACAAATCCTTGCCCGATACGTTAGCACCATGCTCCCACTCTGCCGTGATCCAACGTCCATCGTTTTCGGACTTGTTTAAGCCCTCGACGACGTTGGGACAATCGCGTTTGTGAACGGAAACACCGTAGCCCTTGGTGATAAAGCCAATGATATTGTCGCCGGGAAGCGGGTTACAGCACTTGGCAAACTTAACCTGGCATCCGCTCTCACCGTCAATGATAATGCCGCTGTTGGAGCGCAAATTTTTAGGTCTTCCGGCACTTTGATTGGTCACACGCGCCTGCTCCTCGTTGTCGATCGGCTCGACGACGACGCGAGCGCGGAAGGTACGCACGTACTCGTCGTGCAGCTTAATGGCAATCTTGGAAATGGGCATACCACCGTAGCCGATGGTGTTATACAGGTCGTCCGCCGTGGCAAAGCCTGCTTTTTTAGCGACGTTGTTAACGACTTCTGCGATCTCGTCCTCGGTCAGCGACTTGGCGTACTTTTTCATTTCCGAATCAACGATGGCCTTACCTGCCGCCACGTTTTCCACGCGGGTTTCCTTCTTGAACCACTGGCGGATCTTATTGCGCGCTTCGCTGGTGCGTACGATGTTCAGCCAGTCGCGACTGGGGCCTTTACTGTTGGAAGCCGTAATAATCTCAACGATTTCACCGTTTTCGGGACAACGGTCGATGGGAACGATCATACCGTTGATCTTGGCACCAATCATCTTATTACCAACCGCCGAGTGTATGGCGTACGCGAAGTCAATAACGGTTGCGCCCTGCGGCAGAGCAATCACGTCGCCCTTAGGCGTAAATACGAACACCTCGTCCTGGAAAATATCCGTTTTAAGAGCATGCAGAAATTCGTCGGGATCGCGTGTTCCGTCCTCGGTTTCGATCAGACGGGCAATCCATTCCAGCTTCTTGGTCATTTCCTCGCGAGAGGATGCGCCGGATTTATACTTCCAGTGTGCCGCCATACCGTATTCTGCGAAGTGATGCATTTCCCAGGTACGGATCTGCACCTCAAACGGAATACCGTCGTTACCGATAACGGTCGTATGCAGCGAGCGGTACATATTGGGCTTTGGCGTCGAAATATAGTCCTTGAATCTGCCGGGAATGGATCGGAACATCTCGTGGATATATCCAAGCACAGAATAACATTCCGTTTCGTTTTCAACGATTACGCGCAACGCGTAAAAGTCGTAGATCTCGTCGAAGCTCTTATTTTGATTGTACATCTTACGGTAGACGGAATAGACGGATTTGATACGTCCTTCCAGCTCGAAGCGGATGTTGTTTTCTTTGAGCCTTTCTTCTACCGTTTGACGAATATTTTCAATAAATCCTACGTTTTGTCCGTATTTTCGCTCGATATCGTCCTTGACCTCGGCGTAACCAATGGGGTCAAGGTAGGAAATACTCAGGTTTTCCAATTCCAATTTGAGCTTATGAATGCCCAGACGATGTGCAAGCGGTGCGTAGACCTGCATGGTCTCAAGCGCCGTCAGACGCCGCTTGTTCTCGGGCTTTGCATCCAGTGTGCGCATATTGTGAAGACGGTCGCACAGCTTGATAAAAATGACACGAACGTCATGTGACATGGCCAGCAGCATTTTGCGCAGGTTCTCAATGTGCGCTTCTTCCTTGTCGTCAACCTGAAGCATGACAATCTTGGTCAGACCGTCGACCAGCAAGGCAACGTCCTTGCCAAATTTCTTTTCGATTTCTTTGAGATTGGTTTTATCTGCACAGTCCTCGACCGTATCGTGAAGCAATGCAGCACAGATGGAATCGGTATCCAGTTCCAGCCCCGCCACAATTTCTGCAACGGCGATCGGGTGGGAAATATACGCCTCACCGCTGGCGCGGCACTGACCCTCGTGCAGGGCGTTAGCATATTCAAACGCGCGCTGAATTTTTTCTGTGTCATAGTTCTTGCCCGTAGCGGCAAGCATGATCAGCAAGCGCGAAATATCAGTATGTATCGGACTGGCCATAAAGTGCGTTCCTTTCTGCCGTCATACGGCAATCGTCACTTTTTTCGGCATTGACTCCGTAGCTTTTTGAGAATCGACGATTTGTCAATTGACGTTTTGGTCGGAGTAAAATAGATGTCGAAAATATAGTATCCCTCTTCTGGCTCGGTAACGCCGCAAATGCGAAGCTCCTGGAGCACACGAATAATGTATTTTAGCTTGATGTAGTTGATGGAACCAGGCACTTCGTTTTCAAGTGCCATGAGCAACGCCTGATCGGAATAAGTCGTGGTCCCCTGTCGGAATTCCCGACGCAAAAAGGTATAAACCTTTGCGAAGTCCTCACGAGTCGGAATATAGATCTCTTCCTCCGGCTCCAAAAAAGCCCCCGCGCGAATCTCCTCGTAGCGATCGCGCATGTGCTTTTGTTCGGCGAGATAGGCATCGCTCTTGCGCAGATCCTGAACGATCATCTGCAAGCTGCGCTCGTTCTGAAACTCGTTGATATTCAGCTGGAACAGCACGTCGACGCGCTCACCTGCCGTGATATGTAGCTGCGCGGGCGAGATGCCGAAATAGACGGCGTAAATGGAGAAATCTCCCTTGGTCAGCAGCAGCTTCGTATGCTTGCCGCCGCCCATGGCAATGATGCGAGACGCCGTCATATCGTTGGCGATAAACTGCGGAACGGGATTGGCAACGCCAAACGGCTCCATTCTCTCCAGCTCCTCGGCAAAACGCATGGTCATTTCCTCCGGTGCCAGCTCGCACTCGGCATTAAGCTGAAGGGCCAACTGCTCATCGCCCAACTGCGCTCGGGCAACCTCGTTGATGCGACGGCGGAAGCGTTCGATATTACCTCTGGCAATCGACATACCGGCCGCCAGCTCGTGTCCGCCGAAGCGGATCAGTAGATCCTCGCAAGCCATCAGCGACTCGACCAGATTCATTCCCTTGATGCTGCGTCCCGAACCTTTGCCGATATCATCAGAGGTAGGAGTATCGTTCTGGACGGAACCGTCAAAGGAAATCAAAATTGAAGGCAGACCGTAACGCTCGGTGACGCGTGAGGAAACGATACCGATAATGCCCTGCGGCCAGTTATCGCCATCCAGAACGATGATGCGGTCGTTTTCAAAGTCAACGCTCTCCTCGATCATCGCGTACGCTTGCTCGGCTACGCGGTTCTCTTCTACCTGACGGCGCACGTTGATCTCACAAAGCTCTTGCGCAAGAGCAACGGCCGTTTCGTCCGTGTCTGCCAACAGCAATTCAACAGCCTTGGAGGCTGTGCTGATACGTCCAGCCGCGTTAATACGGGGCGCCAGACCGAAGCCGACAAAGCCGGAATTGACGCGTTTTTTGCGTTGCTGGACCCGTTCCTCGGGCGTCAGCGGTATGGGAAAACCACCGCGCATACGCGTAGACGGAAGTGCCGCGTCGATCAGTGCGGAAAGACCGCGGCGGCGGGTATTGGCAATCATATGCAGACCGTAAGAAACGATAATACGGTTTTCATCTATAATGGGCATGACGTCGGCAATCGTACCGAGCGCCACAAGATCAGCATATTCGGAGCAGATGCGGTGTGCGCCTTCGATCAGCGCTTCCCCTCGTTCGAGGCATTCCGTCATTTCGTATGCACACAGCAACTTGAAAACAACACCGACACCGGCGAGTTCCTTGAACGGATAGTCACAATCGGCGCGGTGGGGGTTGACGACCGCGCAAGCATCGGGCAATTCCGCATGGCATTCATGGTGGTCGGTGATGACCATGTCTACACCTTTTTCTCGCGCATGGTTGACTTCATCGATGGCAGTAATGCCTGTGTCGACGGTGATGATCAGATTGACACCACGTTCGTCCGCCAGCATATCAATGGCATTGGTCGTAACACCGTAACCGTCGCGGATGCGGCTGGGGATGTAGTAGCCAACGTCCGCACCGCGTTGCGATAAAAACAGATACAGCACGCTGACGGAGGTAACACCGTCCACGTCGTAGTCACCATAGATAGCAATGCGCTCGTGGCGTTCGATCGCCTGACGAATGCGTGCTACGGCGCGATCCACGTCCTTGAGCAAAAAGGGATCGTGCATTTTTTCGGCACTTTGCTCCAGAAAGGCGCGTGCGCTTGCCGCGTCGCGACAGCCGCGATTATACAGCACCTGTGCCGTCTGCTGCGTCAATCCGAGTGCCGAGGCAATGTCAGCCGTAGCCGCACAGCTTTGCTCGTCCGGTACGTAGCCCTGCACCCAGATCTTATTTCGTTTCACTTTATTTTCCATTATATCCTCATTGATTCCCTGTCAAGCCGCAAGGCGCGGCACCAACAAATCACAAAATTATTTTTCAAAAGGAGTGTAGCGTGCCATAATAGACAACGCAATTTTTATACCGTCAACCCCCGCGCTGGTGATACCGCCGGCATAGCCTGCGCCCTCGCCGCAAGGATAGATGCGTTCATGTCCCAGAGCTCGTCCATCCTCACCGCGCAAAATGCGAACGGGCGCGGACGTTCTCGTTTCGGGAGCTGAAAGCACGGCGTCGCTGACGGCAAAGCCTGCGATCTTGCGATCAAAGCAAGACAGGCCGTAGCGCAGACCGTCCGTTACGTAACCAGGCAGCACGCGCGAAAGATCCGCCACGCGTACCTTGGTGCCGTTTCCATACGTCGGCACAATGCGTGACGGTTCATGCTTCACCACGCCTGCCATGAAATCCCCCACCGTCTGAATGGGGGCGCTGTAATCACCGCCGCCAACCGCAAAGGCTGCTTTTTCGATCGTTCTCTGATAGGCAATCGCACCAAGCGCAGCGTTGCCCTCTACGGGTTCATAATCGCTGACGCCGACCGAAACCGCCACAGCGCAGTTTGCGTTTTTACCGTCACGAGCGTAATGGCTCATACCGTTCACAACCACGCCGCCTTCTTCCGAGGCCGCGGCGACAACTTGTCCGCCTGGGCACATGCAAAACGTATACACGCCTCGTTCGCCTTTGGTATCAGACAGTGCGTATTCGGCTGGGCCAAGTGCCGGGTGGCCTGCATAATCGCCATACAAAGCGCGATCAATGTCTGCCTGCAAGTGCTCAATTCTTACGCCGATCGACATGGGCTTTGGTTCGATCGCAAATTGGTGCGAAATCAGCATACGATAGGTGTCACGCGCGCTGTGACCAAGTGCCAGCACCAACGCGCCGCAGTGAAAATCGCCGCGATTGGTCTTAACCGTCAGCGAGCCGTCTGCGTTTTCGCAAAGCTCGTCAAGTCTTGTTCGATAATGAACCTCTCCACCACACTCCTGAATATGAGTGAGCATACGGTCGACCACGTTGCGCAAAATATCCGTTCCAATGTGCGGCTTTGCTTTGGTCAGTATTTCATCGGGCGCGCCAAAATCATGCAAGCGCTCCAGAACGTAACCGCAACGAGCATCGCTGATGCGCGTGATCAGTTTTCCGTCCGAAAACGTTCCTGCACCGCCCGCACCGAACTGGATATTACTATCCGTATCCAACACGCCGTCTGCCACAAAACGATCAACCGAGCGCACACGATCCGCAACGCAATCACCACGGTCGATCAGAATGGGCGCATAGCCGTTTTCGGCCAACAAAAGTGCACAAAATAGTCCCGCCGGTCCCATGCCGACCACCAGTGGGCGCTCAAGCATCCGTTCCGTTCCCTTCAATACCGTCAGCTCCTCTGCTTGAGACAGACGAACATCAGGCAAACGCGCCAAAGAATTTTTCACCTTATCCGAAAGCGGCTCCTCTGACTGCGCAAGGACGGTACAAACCAAGCGGATGTCGTCCTTGTGGCGTGCGTCTATAGATCGCTTATATAAACGGAAATGAAGCGAGGATACCGGCGCTCCGGCTCGCTTCATCGTTTTACGGGCATGCTCTATGACGGTATGCTCCGGCGTATCAGGCGACACACGAATGCCGCCAATGAGTATTTTCGTTGTCTGACTCAATTGAGGCATTCGGTCTCTCCTTTACACTTTGCGTTTTCCGTTATAATCGTATCACGTTTATATATGTTCGATCGTTATTTCACCACAGCAAGACGAATCGGCACTGTCATCTTTGGATGCACGGTGCTCGGTAACATTGGCAACGATCAGCCAGATCAAAAATGCAAGGACGACGCTCAAAAGCTTCAGTCTCCAACGACTGCGATGCTTTTTGGTATGAACAACGACTTTCTCCGTTCGGGTGTCGCCTTGCGTATATTCTATGCGTTCAAAATTCGTATTTTTCATTTTGTCCGCCTCCCTCATTCGTTTTCTTGTGCATCGGCGTTCCCGCTGGAATCCTCAGGCTTGCCGAAGCTCTTCAAAATACGCTCGTTGTCTGTCGCCGTGCTACCGGTCAGTAACAAAAACAGATCGTCCTTGAGCGTACCGGAGTTATAGTCACGCTTGAGTATACCGTTATTGGCAATCGAGATGGTGCCCGTTTCCTCACTGACGACGATAACGACCGCATCGCTCTGCTCGCTGATACCAACGGCTGCGCGATGACGTGTACCAAGCTCCTTGGGGATGGCTGAGCTCTTGGAGGACGGCAGAATACAGCCTGCTGCGGCAATTTTTCCGTCGCGTACGATGACGGCACCGTCGTGCAAAGGCGAACGGTTAAAGAAGAGATTTCCAAGAAGCTCGCAAGAAAGCTGTGCGTCCAGCTCAATACCCGTCTTGATGTAGTCACCCAGTTTGGTGTTTCGCTCGACGACGATCAATGCACCGCACTTCTCGCGAGACAGATCGCAAGCTGCCTCGGAGAGTACGCCGATGGTTGCAGTAACATTAGCAAGAGATTGCGTTGGCATACCAATGTGGCGGAGCTGTAAAATCGTGCCGCCAATCTTTTCCAAAGCATCTCGAATCTCTCGTTGGAAAATAACGATGATAAACACCATATACATGCTTGAAAAGGCGTGTAGAACGGTATAAACCGCGCGAAGATCTAAAAGCCATGTTATAAAATAAAAGCCGCCCAAGGCCGCAAAGCCCACGAAAAGAGTCCATGCACGGCGATCACGTATGAATTTCAAGACCAAATACAAAATGATTGCCAATAAGACGATATCGATACCATCTCTCCAGTCGATACGCGTGATGGGATCGACTACGTATGCAGAAAAAAGATCAGAGATTTTATCAATTAAAGACATAATAGTTGCCATGAGAATTTACCATCCTTTTGCCCAAAATATATATGCAAGAAAACATGAAAATTTTAACAGTAACGGAGCACGAAAGGACTTCCGTGCATTATTAGAAATATTATATCATATATTTATTCTTTTTTCAACGAGTTTTTCTTATTTTTTTCATATTTTTTTCAAGGCCCAAAAAGGCAGTGTCCCAACATTGTGTCGGGACACTGCCATATCATCGGAATTCTTACAATCAAAGATGTTCACACAGCGTTGCCGCCATCACGGCCTTGATGGTGTGCATTCGGTTCTCTGCTTCATCGAAAACGATGGATGCTTCGCTTTCAAAAACCTCGTCAGTAACCTCCATACAATCGATACCGAATTTGTCGAAAATTTCCTTTCCCGTCGTCGTCTTAAGATCGTGGAACGCAGGAAGGCAATGCATGAAGCGACACTGTTCTCCGGCGTTTTTCATGAGCGCCGAAGTGACGCGGTATGGCGTCAAATCCTCAATGCGCTCTTTCCAGACCTCAGCGGGCTCGCCCATGGAGACCCACACATCCGTGTAGATCACGTGTGCCCCTTTGGTTGCCACCATAGGATCGGAAATAAATTCCAACGTTGCGCCCGTTTCGGCGGCGATCTTTTGGCACTCTGTAACAAGCGAAGCGTTTGGAAAATACTTCTCGGGAGCACAAGCCACAAAGTGCATTCCCATCTTGGCGCAACCGACCATGAGTGAGTTACCCATATTGTAACGAGCATCGCCCATATACACCAGTTTGATGCCATCAAGAGAGCCGAAATGCTCTTTGATCGTCAATAAATCCGCCAAAATCTGCGTCGGATGGAACTCGTTTGTCAGACCGTTCCAAACAGGCACGCCAGCGTATTTGGCAAGCTCTTCCACGATTTCCTGACCAAAGCCGCGATACTCGATACCGTCAAACATACGGCCAAGCACACGCGCAGTATCGGCAATACTCTCCTTCTTGCCGATCTGCGATCCCGTAGGGTCAAGGTAGACGGGATGCATACCCAGATCCGCCCCCGCAACCTCAAAAGCGCAGCGGGTTCTGGTACTGGTCTTTTCAAAAATCAAAGCGATGTTTTTGCCCTCACACATGCGGTGCGCGATACCTGCTTTTTTCTTTGCCTTGAGTTCGATTGCAAGGTCGATCAAGCCTGCAATCTGATCAGACGTCAGGTCAAGCAGCTTGAGAAAATGCTGTCCGTTTAATCCTAATTTCATATGTTCACCTTCAATTTGAGTTGTTCCGTTTTATAACAATATTACTATCAAAGAAACCCTCTGACGTATTCGATCTGTGCTTCCACCGAAGCGGGCGAGGTGCCTCCTTCGGAGTTGCGCTTAGCGACACAGGTGGCAAGATCGATCTGTGCAAAGACGTCCTCGTCGATCAGATTACTACAGGCACGGTATTCCTCCAGCGTCAGCGATTCGAGTACCTTGCCCTCGGCAATGCACTTGGCAACCAGCTGCCCTGCGATCTTATAAGCGGAGCGGAACGGCATTCCCTTCTTGACCAGGTAGTCAGCAAGGTCCGTTGCATTGATGAAACCCTTTTGCGCAGCCAACTTCATATTGTCCGCAAGCACGGTCATGGTAGCCAGCATTGGTGTAAGAACCTGCAGGCACTGTACGACGGTATCAGCGGCGTCAAACACGCTTTCCTTGTCCTCCTGCATATCCTTATTATAAGCCAACGGAAGACCCTTGAGCGTGGTCAGAAGCGCCATCAGATCACCGTAGACGCGGCCCGTTTTGCCGCGGATGAGCTCGGCCATATCCGAGTTCTTTTTCTGAGGCATGATGGAAGATCCCGTCGTGTAGGCATCGGATAGCTCAATGAATTTGAACTCCCAGCTCGACCAGAGGATGATCTCCTCGGAAAGTCTGGACAGATGCATCATAAGAATTGAGCAAAAGCTCATAAATTCCACGCAAAAATCGCGGTCGGACACACCGTCAAGACTGTTGCGACTGATATCAGCGAAGCCCAACTGCTTGGCCTCAAACCAACGATCGGTATCGTAGGTCGTTCCTGCCAACGCACAGCATCCGATGGGAGATACGTTCATACGCTTTACAGTATCGTCCAGACGATCTACGTCGCGCAGCAGCATCATGGCATAGGCCATCAAATGCTGGCCGAAGGTGATGGGCTGTGCTCTTTGCAGGTGGGTATATCCGGGCATGATGGTGGCTTTGTGCTCTTCCGCCTTGTCTGCAATAACGCCAAGCAGTTCTATCAACTGCGCACGAATACCGGACGCTGTCTCGCGCAGATACATACGCAGATCCAGCGCGACCTGGTCGTTGCGGCTACGGGCAGTGTGCAGCTTCTTGCCAACATCGCCCAGGCGCTCAGTCAGCACCTGTTCAACGAACATATGAATATCCTCGCAGGTCATATCAAAGGCCAGCTTGCCAGCGTCCAGGTCTGCAAGAATCCCCTCAAGCCCGACGATCAGCGTTTGTGCTTCTTCCTGCGTGATAATGCCCTTGGCTCCCAACATCGCTGCGTGTGCCATAGAACCCGTGATATCTTCACGGTACATACGTGAATCAAAATGGATGGAGGAATTGAAATCGTCTGCGATACGGTCGGTCTCTCCCGCCGTTCTGCCTGCCCACATTTTTGCCATTGAAATGCTCCTTTCGCTCGCGGGAGCTTCCCCGCTTCACCAAAAAGCCCGTCCCGCGGCTTTTTTCGTGGGACGGTGACTTTTCGGTTTTATCTGTCAATCAGTTATTCTTACTTGCGTTCTTGGCGTCAACGATAGCCTGAACCTTGATGGGCAGACCGTACAGGTTGATGAAGCCTGCGCTGTCCTTCTGATCGTAATCCGACTCACCGAAGGTAGCGATCTCCTCACTATAGAGCGAATAGTCACTCCATACGCCTGCGTTGATCATGTTACCCTTATACAGCTTCAGACGAACCTTACCCGTGACCTTCTCCTGCGTCTTGTCAACGAAAGCTGCGAGAGCCTCACGCAAAGGCGTGAACCACTGGCCGTTGTAGACCAGCTCGGCGTAGGTGATCGCCAGCTTCTGCTTTTCGTGCAGCGTCATCTTGTCAAGGCAGATGCTCTCCAGCACGCTGTGAGCCTTATAAAGAATGGTTCCGCCGGGGGTTTCGTAAACGCCGCGACACTTCATGCCGACCAGTCTGTTCTCGACGATATCGAGCAGGCCGATACCGTTCTTGCCGCCCAGCTCGTTGAGCTTGAGAATGATGTCCTTGGCGCTCATCTTCTCGCCGTCAAGCGCTACGGGAACGCCCTGAACGAAGTCGAGCTCAATGTAGGTAGGAACGTCGGGCGCCCGCAAAGGAGACACACCCATTTCAAGGAAACCGGGCTTCTCATACTGGGGTTCGTTGCCGGTATCCTCCAGATCCAGACCCTCGTGCGACAGGTGCCACAGATTCTTGTCCTTGGAATAGTTAGTCTCGCGGTTGATCTTCAAAGGTACGTTGTGTGCCTCTGCGTAGTCGATCTCTTCCTCACGGGACTTGATATCCCATTCTCTCCAAGGAGCGATGATGGGCATATCAGGACAGAAATGCTTGAGCGTCAGCTCGAAGCGAACCTGGTCGTTGCCCTTACCCGTGCAGCCGTGACAGATGGCATCGGCACCTTCCTTGATGGCGATGGCAGCCAGACCCTTGGCGATGCAAGGACGTGCGTGGGAGGTGCCAAGCAGATATTCCTCGTAGATGGCGCCTGCCTTCATGCAAGGAATGATGTACTCGTCAACGTATTCCTCCGTCAGATCGAGAACGTACAGCTTGGACGCACCGGTCTTGAGTGCCTTTTCCTCCAGGCCCTCCAGCTCATCCGCCTGACCTACGTTACCCGATACGGCGATAACCTCACAGTTATTATAATTTTCCTTGAGCCACGGAATGATAATGGACGTGTCCAGACCACCCGAGTACGCAAGAACAACTTTTTTGATGTTTTCTTTGTTCATAATAATGCCTCCGAGAATAAAAATCCATTCGTTTTGAATTCAACGCCCACAATTATACACGTTTCACTATCGTTTGTCAATAGATTTTTGAATATTTTTTCTTATTTTCAAAGAAAAATTTTGATTATTCCATCATTCGGTATAAATATTCATTTTTGATGAATATAAAAGTGGCCAAATATGAGAATTCACAAGAAAAATGCAAAAAAATCAGATAAAACTATTGACATTCAAAGGGTGATGTGCTATAATATGCGCATATTTCAAATACTGTGAAGGAATTACGTTCTGTTGTTCGAGCGATGCAGAGAGTTGATGGTGGGTGCGAATCAACACGTCGGCACAGATACGGTCTCGTTCCCGAGTAGAGCTTCCGAACTCAAGTATGACAGTAAGAAGCTACGGATGCCCCGTTATCATGGCTGACGGCTTACATCGAGCCGAAACAAGAGATCGCCCGTCGGGCGATAATCGTGGGTGGTACCGCGGCATTTACTGTCGTCCCTGAAGCAGAAGTTATATCTGCGTCAGGGCTTATTTTTTACAACTTTCAAGGAGGTATATATAGAATGAAAAAAATCCTGATGACCGACACCACGCTGTGCGGCGAAAACGTCGCGGCAATGAGCTTTCGTGAAAAGCTGGAGATCGCCAAGCTACTGGACAAAATGAACGTTGACTGCATCGATTTTGGCAAGATCAAAAATGTCAAGACCGATCCGCTACTGATATCCACCATCGCTCCGTTACTCTCTCACAGCACGCTTTGCATTTCGGTTGGATTTGATGAACAGGACGTCCTCCTTGCCTCGCGCGCACTTGCCGGCGTGAGCAACGCAAGACTTGCTTTATGCGTTCCCGTGTCGACGGTTGGAATGGAATATACCTGCCATAAAAAGCCATCCGCTATGCTGGAGGCCGTTGAAGCGCAGATTCGCTATTGCCGTTCCGTTATGGACCAAGTCGAGTTTTGTGCGATCGATGCCACTCGCAGTGAGCCTGAATTTTTGAATGAGATTCTGGAAGTCGCCGTCAAGGCAGGTGCTACTCATATTACGTTGTGTGATAATGCCGGACGTATGCTTCCGGGAGAAGCGGCTCAGTTTACGATCAATACGCTGTCCGCACTTCCCTCGCGTGACAAAATCAGCGTATCCGTTTCCTTCCCCGATAACATTCAAATGTCAGTCGCTTGTTCCGTAGCCGCGCTGTCTGCCGGTGCCGACGGTGTCAAAACAGCGGTTGGCAGCAACGACTGCTCCGATATTTATCCGCTGTCTGAGATCGTTCGTGATCGCGGCGAGACACTTGAGATGTACTGTGCACTTAACACAACCGATCTGCGCCGTTGCATCCGTCAGATCGAGCAGATCACCCGCCCCACGGCTGAAGCTACGGGCGCGGCTACCACGGGTGTCAGCGTATCAAGCGAGGATATTTCTCTTGATAAAAATGACGACTGCGTATCCGTTGCCCGCGCTGTTCGCAAGCTGGGCTACGATCTCAATCCCGAGGACGAGGTGCACGTTTACGAGGCCTTCGTCCGTGTTGCCGAGAAGAAGACGGTCAACGCCCGCGAGCTGGAAGCCATTATTGCCAGCACCGCATTGCAGGTGCCGCCCACCTATCAGCTTGTCAGCTATCTGACCACCAGCGGTAACACGACCAGTTCCTCCGCGCACATTCAGTTGGAGAAAAACGGCAAACGTCTGGAGGGCATCACCATCGGCGACGGTCCCATCGATGCGGCTTTCATGGCCATTGAGCAGATCATCGGTCATCACTACGATCTGGACGATTTTCAGATCCAGTCCGTCACGCAAGGTCACGAGGCTATGGGTAACGCGCTTGTCAGACTGCGAAACGGCGGTAAGATCTATTCGGGCAACGGTATCTCGACCGACATCATCGGTGCCAGCATTCGCGCCTATCTGAATGCACTCAACAAAATCGTCTACGAGGAGGCGGCAGAATGAAACTCTCCTTTTCTACCAAAGGCTGGCAGCAGCTCGGTTGGCAGCGCCTGTATGAGTTGGCGCGCGACGTAAAGCTGTCCGGCATGGAAATACACGATCCGTTCGATCCCATCATGAGTGACCGCGTGCTTGATACGCAAAACGTCCCCGTGTCTCGTCGTCAGCTGCAGGAGGCCGGACTTCAGATTGCCTGCGTCGACCTTCCCGTCGATATGGCTGATCCCGACGGTGATTTTCTTGATAAGTTGGATCGCACAATCACAGCCGCTGTCAATATGCGCACCGCGCACATCCGCATCCATACCCGTTCGGCAAGCGAGAACGGTCATGTTCCCGAGGCGACGATGACGCTTCTTTCCGCTGCTTTGAAAAAAGCGGAAAAGGCAAACATTACGCTGTTGCTTGAAACGGCAGGCATGTTTTCCGACACCAATCTGCTCAAAAACACGCTTGACACCTACGCAAGCGATAATCTCGCCGCGCTGTGGGATATGCACAACACCTATTTCATGGCCGGTGAAACGGCACAGAAGACCATCGAGAATCTCGGTGCTTACGTTCGCCACGTTCATATCAAGGACGCAATCGTAGATCAGACGGGCGACAATCACCAATACTGCCTGGTCGGTAGCGGTACACTGCCCGCAGAGGACATGATGCGCGCCCTTCGCTCTGTCAACTACGACGGCTTCGTTTCGCTGGAATGGAATCCCGATTGGCTTCCTGACATCGACGATCCCGAGATCATTTTCGCTCATTTCGTTCACGTTATGAGCCGATTCGATCCCACCGCCCGCAAGCGCAGCACGCTGTTTTCCAACGCGACCGGCACCGGCGTTTTCCCTTGGAAAAAGGATACGCTGCTGGATATGACCTTCCCGCAGGTGCTGGATCGCATCGTTGAGGAATTTCCCGACCAGTACGCCTTCCGCTACACCACGCTGGACTACACACGCACCTATGCCGAGTTCCGCGACGACGTGGACGATTTTGCCCGCGTGCTGGTATCCATGGGCGTCCGTGCTGGTCAAAAGGTCACCGTCTGGCTGACCAATCTGCCGCAGTGGTACGTCGCCTTCTGGGCGACCACCAAGATTGGTGCGGTCCTGGTCACCATGAATACTGCCTATAAGATTCACGAGGCGGAATACCTGCTTCGTCAGTCGGATACGCACACGCTGGTTATGATCGAAAACTACCGCGATTCCGACTATAAGGGCATTATGCAGGAGCTTTGCCCCGAGCTGAAGGCCACAAAGCCCGGTCAGCCGCTTCATGCCAAGCGCCTTCCCTTCCTTCGTAACGTCATCACCGTCGGCTTCCGCATGGAGGGATGTCTGACGTGGGAGGAATCGCTGACGCGCAAGAACCTCGTTCCCATCGAGGAAATCCAGCGTATGGCGGCCGCCGTTGATAAAAACGACGTCTGCAATATGCAATACACCTCGGGAACGACGGGCTTCCCCAAGGGCGTTATGCTCACCCACTACAACGTCGTCAATAACGGTAAATATATTGGTGACCACATGGATCTCTCAACTGCTGACCGCATGATGATCCAGGTTCCCATGTTCCATTGCTTCGGCATGGTGCTTTCCATGACCGCCTCTATGACGCACGGCGCGACCATGTGTCCGCTTCCCTATTTCTCTCCCAAGTCTGCGCTTGCTTGCATCAACCAGGAAAAGATCACGACCTTCAACGGCGTTCCCACCATGTTCATTGCGATGATGCAGCACGCTGATTTCGCCAAGACGGATTTCTCGCATATCCGCACGGGTATCATGGCAGGTGCCAACTGCCCTGCCGATCTGATGAGAAAAGCGACCGAGGTCATGAATATGAAGCAGATCGTCAGCGTTTACGGTCAGACCGAGGCGTCTCCCGGCTGTACCATGAGCAGCTTTACCGATCCGCTGGACGTTCGTACCGACACGGTCGGCTCTGCCTTTGCCAACGTCGAGTGCAAGATCGTCGATCCTGAAACGGGCGAGGAATGCCCCGTCGGTGTCAACGGCGAGTTCGTTGCCCGCGGATACAATATTATGAAGGGATACTACAAAATGCCCGCCGCAACTGCCGCTGCCATTGATGCGGACGGTTGGCTTCACACGGGCGACCTTGCTGCCAAGGACGAAAACGGCAACTACCGTATCACGGGACGCCTGAAGGACATGATCATCCGCGGCGGTGAAAACCTGTATCCCAAGGAGATCGAGGAGTTCTTCTACACCCACCCCAAGGTACGTGACGTTCAGGTCATCGGCGTGCCCGACGAGCGCTACGGTGAGGAGGCCATGGCATGCATCATTCTCAAAGAAGGCGTGGAGGCGACTATTGAAGAATTGCGCGACTACGCCAACGCTCACATGGCGCGTCACAAGGTTCCCCGTTATCTCGAATTTGTCAGCGAGTTCCCCATGAACGCCGCAGGCAAGATTCTCAAATACAAAATGCGCGAGCAGGCTATCGAAAAGCTCGGGCTGAAAAAATAATCCATACAAAAAAGGAGAAAGTATCATGGATATCAAATTTAAAAAAACTACCAATCCCGCTGCCAAGCCTGACAGCACCAAGCTGGGCTTCGGCCGCTATTTCACCGACCATATGTTCATTATGGATTATTCACCCGATAAGGGCTGGCATGACGCTCGGATCGTTCCCTTTGCCAATCTGTCGCTGCACCCTGCCGCTACCGTATTCCACTACGGTGCAGAGGTCTTCGAGGGCATGAAGGCTTACCGCCGCGCCGACGGCACGGTTCAGCTGTTCCGCCCCATGGAAAACGTCAAGCGTCTGAATTCCTCGGCGGAGAGATTGTGCCTGCCTCAGATCGACGAGCAGGATGCGCTTGAGGCCATCATGAAGTTCGTTGAGGTTGAGCAATCCTGGGTTCCCTGCAACCCCGGTACCTCGCTGTATCTGCGTCCCTTCCTGTTCGGCTCGGACGAGCAGCTCGGTCTGCACACCATTCAGAACGCGATGTTCATTATCATCGCCTCTCCCGTCGGCAGCTACTACGCCGCCGGTATCAATCCCGTTAAGATCATGATCGAAACCGAGGACGTCCGCGCCGTCAAGGGCGGCACCGGTTACACCAAATGCGGCGGCAACTACGCCGCCAGCAACCGTGCCGCTGCTCGTGCCGAGGAAAAGGGCTATTCGCAGGTGCTTTGGCTGGACGGTGTCCACCGCAAGTACATCGAAGAGGTTGGAGCGATGAACGTTATGTTCCGCATCGGTGACGAGATCGTCACCCCAGAGCTTTCCGGCTCCATTCTTCCCGGCATCACGAGAAAATCCTGCCTTGAAGTTCTGCGCAACGAGGGCTACAAGGTAAGCGAGCGCAAGATCAGCGTAGACGAGCTGCTTGAGGCCATGAAAAACGGCACGCTCAAGGAGGCTTGGGGCTGTGGTACGGCCGCTGTCGTTTCTCCCATCGGTGAGTTGGCATACGGAGATATGAAATACACCGTCAACAATTTTGAAATTGGAGAGATTACCAAGCATCTGTACGACACGCTGACCGGTATTCAGTGGGGCAAGACGCCCGACACCTACGGCTGGACGGTCGAAATTCCCGCGAACAAATAAGGAGTTATCATGTCTGATCGCAACAATCGTTTTCCCATGGCAACCATGGACGGCAACGAAGCCGCCGCCTACGTTGCCTATGCCTTTACCGAAATCGCGGCCATCTATCCCATCACACCCTCCTCTCCTATGGCAGGCAAGACGGACGCGTGGAGCGCGCACGGCAAGAAAAATCTGTTCGGGCAGAGCGTAAGCCTTGTCGAGATGCAGTCCGAGGCGGGTGCTGTCGCGGCCGTTCACGGTGCGCTCGAAACGGGCGCGCTGGCCACGACGTTCACCTCGTCGCAGGGCTTGATGCTCATGATCCCCGTCATGCACCGCATCTCGGGCGAGCGTCTCCCCGGCGTGCTTCACGTCGCATCCCGTACCGTCGGTACGCACGCGCTGTCCATCTTCGGCGACCATAGTGACGTCATGAACTGCCGCCAGACCGGCTTTGCTTTACTTTCCACAGGTAGTGTGCAAGAGATCATGGATCTGGCCCCCGTGGCGCATCTTGCCGCGATCAAGGGCAGAATTCCCTTTCTGCATTTCTTTGACGGCTTCCGCACCTCACACGAGATCAATAAAATTGAAACCATTCCTCACGAGGAGATGGGACGTCTGCTCGACCGCAATGCGCTGGACGAGTTCCGCGCGCAGGCGCTCAACCCCGAGCACCCCAAGCTGCGCGCAACCGTTCAGAACGGTGACGTTTATTTCCAGGTGCGCGAGGCCAACAACGGCTTCTACGACGCCCTGCCCGACATCGTCGAGGATTATATGCAAAAGATCGGCGATTTGACGGGACGCAATTATCATTTGTTTGATTATTACGGCGATCCCGACGCGACCGACGTGGTCGTCGCCATGGGCTCGGTCAGCGGCACGATCCGTGAAGCTGTCGATGCTTTGCGCAAGGAAGGCCGTAAGGTCGGATTTG
>SVRN01000010.1 GCA_015064805.1 Oscillospiraceae bacterium | reverse complement strand
ATCGATACTAATAGACCGAGGGCTTGAACCTCTGGAGCAACACAGTTGCTCGGTTCAAGTTCAACACTAAAATTTCTTGAGTTTCTTTCATTCACAAAATTTCCTTTATTCGATTTTCAATGGGCATTGAATTCTTATTTCACCCATTACAATTATGCTTAGGAAAAGGCTGCCGAGTGGCGGTCTTTTTTCGTTTTGAGGAGTTTTTTCTCTCATCCCCATGCTTGTTTTTGCATAAAATTGGTAGAGAACGCGAAAATTGATTGCTATATAATATATAAAGAGACAAATTTCTTCAAATTTCTTCAAAAATTGAAAAAAATATTATAAAAAGGGTTGCAATTTCAAACGATGTGTGATATGATATATTAACGTGGAATAGAATGGGTATTTGTCCGTGGAGGTAAAATGCCACGCAGATAAAATATCCCTCAAAAAGACACTATTATATGTTAGGAGGAAGGGAATATGAAAAATTATTCCAAGCTGTTCAAGCGGGTTCAGGCAATGATCCTCGTCGTGGCAATGCTGCTGTCGGTGATGAATCTCGGCCTGTTCCTGAACGTCTCTGCTGTTGAAGCAGGACAGAACGAAGAAAAGGGTGACGGTCAGATCGTAGCCGAAAACTACGATGGCTTGACTGCGGCCGAGAAGGCTCTTTTGACTTCGGGTTTCCTGGTGGAGGAGGTTCATTTCTACACGGCTCCCGGAAACGAAGATGATTTGATCTCGGTTGACATTGATGCCAAGAAGATCACAGCCAAGACTCAGGGCGACTGGAAGCCCGTTTCGGCGCAGATCTTTGTTGGTAACGAGGTCAAGGAAAATGTTGCATTGACGAACGGTGTTGGTACGTACACCTTTGCCGGCAACGCATTTTCCGTTAAAGTAAAGTATGAGGCGACGATTGCGATCGACAAGGACCTGCAGTCCAAGCTGCTCAATACGCCTGCTTGGCTGAAGCAGGGTCTGGTAAATATGGAGTCGGTAACTTCTGCGTATGACTCCAATATGAGCCTGATCGTCTTGGCGATGCCCTCGCTGGTTGAGTTAGCTGATGGCTATAAGTTTAGCATGGGTCAGTTTCAAGGTTCGGTAACCTTCGATGGAGAGCCCGCGAAGGACGCAATCTATGCTTTGGATGATCAGATGAAGGCCAATGGCGGCGAACTGAATCTGAAGCTTATGTTGGACGCCTATGCTCTCGGCTCCCAGGTTCAATATTTGGTTGAGAACGGAGCAGAATTAAAGGCTGAGCTCGCGAAAACACTCGATTACATCAAGACGATTCGTGCAGATAAGCTCTTCAAGGATAAAAAAGATGACGGCTTTGTGCTGGAACTGTTGAAGCAATACGACGTGACCAGATACAGTCAACTTCTCATGCTCAGAAATCTCATGGATGCATGGATTTCCGAAACGGAAGCCGTACTCGCTGATTCTTGGAAGGTGCTGACTCCCGATTTGGTTAAGGATTCCGGCGTGAATTACGTCAAGCTGGATGAACTGGTGAACGCCATTGACCTGTCCGAGGCTATGGGTGCAACTCTGGCATCGGGCATCAAGGCTTCCTTGCTGCTGGACACCACGACGGTAACTTACAACATGAACGCGTACAACGTTACCGTAAAGGTTGTGCTGAAGACCTCCGACGGTACCTTGAATCTTGTTGATACCAAGATCTCTGATCCCATGGTACAGCCCTTTGCAAAGGGTACGACTGCCGCTGAGATCACAGCTGCCTTGGCGGGTTACGTAAACGAAGCCGTTGCTGCCATGAGCACATATGGCTACGTTGCAGAACATTTCACGGTAACCAAGGGTGCTCTTCCTGCGGAATTGACGGCGGATACGGAATACGTTATTACCATCACTCCTAATAATTATACGATAGATTTTGCTTATGATACCGACATCGTTGTTCCTTACGGCTACAAGCTGTTGCTGGTTCCTCACGCCGATCCTGAGCAGGCTTATGACTACAAGGTCAATGGCACGGATCGTGCACAAGGTGCAGTGGTAACCATTGTCGGTAACACCACGGTTTCCCGTGAGGCGGGTAAGGCATACGAGGTTATTACGCTGGCCGAGATCGTTGCAAACAACTATTTCGCCGGTAATACGACGGCAATCGGCATTCTGACCTCTGATGCCGTGCTCTCCGGAAAGACGGTAATCAACGCTCGTCATCCCGGCGAAGGCGACGGCGTGGTGTCCATTTCTGATGATACCTTAACGGCCCTTCCTTTCGAATCCAACTACAAGGGCCTGATCTGGCAGCCTTACTCCTACACCATCGTATATGGCGGTAGAACTACTGAACTGTTTGAAGGCGCAACGACGGCTACGTTGCCTATGTACTACGACAGCGTAGAGGTTACGTATCGCTTGGTTCTGAGCGGAGCGTTTGATGCTTCGGAGGTTACCTCGCTGATCGGCCTGCCTGCAAAGCTGATCGCTGAAGCAAAGGCACAGAAGAGCGTTTTGGATCGTCTTGCACTCTACGGCAAAGACTTGTCTGCGGTGAATAAGTCGATGCTGGGCGGCTTGATGGGTGCGATTAACAGCAACGAAAATGTTTCGCAGGAAAACAAGGATTTCTTCGCGCAGATTCTCGGCGAAATTCAAGACGGATGTTTCGACGGTAATCAGTTTAAGCTGAATACTATCATCACTCAGTATAGCGACGTAAACGACGGTGGTCTGGCATATTATTACGCTAACAGCGCAATGGTTCTTAGCGAGATCAACAAGCTCAGCGGATATCTGGATCAGATGCTGGCTGATGCTGATAAGCAGGCGGTTCTCGTTCAGCTGTGCACGGAAATCGGCAAGTCTGAGTATGCTACTAAGATCACCGGCTTGAGAGACAAGATGACCGATATTAAGGCTGATTTGACTGCTCCCAATGCCGCAATTGACGCCAACAGCGACAAGCTGGACGCACTGGTTGCTTATCTGACCTCCGGCTCCAGCGTTGGTGTTCCTTCCTACAACGGTTTGTATATGGACGCAACCCCCATTCAGCTGCTGTCCGCAGGCACGATTTCTTTCAAGGTTTCCGTTAACATCGCAGGTCAGAAGCCTCTGACGACGGACGCTATCGTCTTCCCCAAGGACCACGTTCTGGCTCCTAAGGATATTGAGGCGATCATCGCTCAGGTACAAGAGAAGATCGACGCACTGGGCGTGTCCGAAGCGTACTACACTGACAATTATAATGTAGCAATTTGGGAAGCTTTCGTTGGTAAGGAGGCGCAAGAGTTTGCAAGCTCCTACTCCTTCACCTGGACTCCCAAGACGGGCACTGTCGTCGTTGAAGGCATGGCAGGACAGCAGATCGTATCTGTCCTCAACAACAAGATCACGCTGAATCCTTCCCCTGCAAGCACGATTCGCTACGAATACTATCTTGGCAACAAGATGATCTCCAAGGGCGGCACCTACACCTTTACTGATGCAGAGCTGCTGGCGGTCCTTGGTGGCTCGGTAGAGATCACCCGCGAGGAGATCGACACCGGCCGCGAAACGCTGATTGACTTTGTCAATGAGTTGAATGACTCTATCACGAACGGCGCAATTAAGTTTGCGCTGGTTGAAAATGGCTCGGCATACACGATCGTAATGAAGCTGGATGCAGCCAATCCCGAGGCAATGTCCTCTGCATTGATGAATACCGTCATGGCGCTGACGATGTCTGACTACGCCTACGTTGGTATGAACGATCGTGGCCTGATCTACTTCAACGCTGAAAACGCACTTGAAATTTCGCTGCAGTCCGCGGTTGACGCGATCATGGGCAGTGGCTTCGGTACCTCGACGCTGATTGAGGCTATGAACGCCAACGGTAAGATCAACAACATGACCCTTGCAGGTAACGTTGTATCTAACGCACCGATGACCGCGCTGGGCGGCAAGCTGATCGGCACGACGTTGCAGCTTGGCGACGTTGCTGCAAACGCAGCAAGCTATCCCTTCTATATCACGCTGGGCAGCGCATCCGAGGAAATGGTACAGGCAAGAAACCTGTTCGAGGAGCAGCTTAGCGGCTACATGGGCTTCAACTGTACAGACGGCAAGGCAAACCTGACGCTGACCATGCCTCAGAAGGCATACGAAGCATATCTGGCAGCTCTGCTGGTGACCGATAACATCTCCATCGAGGATATCAACTCTGTCAATGCACAGATTGCCGTCGGCTTCATCAAGGATTTCTTCAATCCTGTATTCGATGGCGACGTTACCGTACAGACTCTCACCAATACGATGAAGCTGTTCGGATACAACGTTGACCTGAATGGCTATGATAAGTTCTTCAACATGATCTCCGAGAAGTACGCAGGCGTTGAGTTTGAGTACGATAAGACCTCGGGAGAAATTACGCGCAAGATGCCCATCCAGCAACTGTTCGACAAGCTGGACGTTGGCGATCTGGCCAAGATGATCAAAGAATATGACACCGGTATTCAGATCACGGCTAAGGCATCCCTGACCAACCTTGGCAAGGATTTCGAGGCTATGTACTTCGATCTCAGAGCTTCCGGCGTCACCAACAAGCTGGGTCTGACCACCAATCTGGCAGCCAAGCTGAACAACCTCTCCGGCGCTTCCGTCATCGTTTTGACGAGCGACATCGATGGAAATCTTACATTTAATAATACTACTGTCCTGAACCTGAACGGCTTCACCGTAAACGGCAACATCAAGTCCAACGGCAATCTGACGATTGTTGACAGCTCGATCGGTGCTAAGGTTGGCGGCGTTACCGGTACGATCACGGGTAACGTAACCATTACGGGCGGTGAATACGCAACTGACGTAACCGGCTTCCTCAAGAGCGGCTACGCACAGACAGCAGGCGTCGTTTCCAACGAGTTCTATACCTTTACGAAGGATCTGAACGGCGATCTGACCATCGAGCTTGATGCAGGCGCCCTGACGGCAAACGTTGACGCTGTTCCCGGCGTTAAGACCATGCTGATTGACCTGGCATTCGATATGCTGTTCAACGGCTACACCACCAACAAGCTGGAAATCGCAGGCTCCAAGGTTTACGATATCAAGCTGAGCGACTTCGTTGGTATCTACACCGGCGAGGACAGACTCTCCGCACTGGTTGATCAGGCCGGTAACATGGTCAGCAGCAAGGATCTTGCCGCGCTGATCAACACTCTGGTTGCTGATCTGACTGACTTCGGCAATCTGAAGAACGCAATTCTCAACGATCAGCCCATCATCGCTTACGATATGGTTACTGCTTCCTGGAATGTCGTTCTGGAGCACATCACCGCAGGCGACTACCTGACGCCCAGTATCACCTCGGGCGAGGATCAGAACAGAAAGCTGTTCGTAACCATCACCGGCTCGGATGCTGATAAGAAGCAGCTGGCTGATATGATGGGTATTCTGGATGACACCACGGACGTCAACATCAAGGTTGATATGGATCAGACGATCGACGCTACCAATAAGGACGTAACTCTGGATTGGAGTGCATCGGCTAACGTAGTCGTTGACCTGTCCGGCGACCACAGCTACGCTGTCGTCTTCAGCATTCTGGCAGCAGACGGTATTTCCGGTCCTGCACAGACCAAGCTGATCAACGCAATCAAGACCTACTACGCAACCGGCAAGATCGCTGATCTGAAGAATGCGTTCAACGCACTTACCACCGCACAGGTTGTAACCGCTGTTAAGAACCTGAAGCCCGGTGACAGCTTTGAGGATATGGTTGCAGGCCTTGGCCTTGACGCAACGGTTGCCGAAGAGCTGACGAAACTTGAAAACGTCTTTGACAACTACGCAAAGATCATCGCAGCTGCTCTGCGCCGCACCGATTACACCGGTGGCAGTCGCACGCTGGGTAGCTTCTACAAGTCCGATATCGGCTACGGTATCTCCAGAGAAAACATGGATAAGACCTTTGCACGCGAGCTGTTCAAGGGTTACGGCATCGTACTGAACACCAAGATTACCGATCTTTTGATCTCGATTGAGCTGTTCAACGACGAAGAGGCTCCCGAATTTGTAGAGGGAACCGGTATTCCTTCGGTTGATGCAGATGAGAATATTGCAGACGTTAAGGTTGATACCACGAACAAGAACATCATCATCGATGCTCACAGCGACGGTATCAAGGCTGCAGTTCTTGAGAGCCTGATGAACTTCACGGCTCTGCGTTACGATACTCTTACCATCGAGATCGAAGAAAACGCAAACGGTCTGGTTTACACCGGCGCAAAGGTAGTTGCTACCGCGTCCAGCTCGACCGGTACGGCAGTCATCGAATACACGATCATCATTCTGGGTGACGTGAACGGCGACGGTAAGGCATCGGCCGCTGACGCAACTGCTATCGTTAATACCTACCTGTACGATACTCCTTTGACCGAGGCTCAGAAGCTGGCAGCTGACATGAACGGTAACGGTTCTGTCAACGCAGCTGACGCTACGCTGATCGTCAACAAGTTCCTGTACTGGGACGAATATGAATCCTCGCTGTGAGAATAAGGGAGGCTGTGATAAATAATGAAGATTACGAAAAAGATTATCAGTATTTTGCTGGCGTTGACCATGACGCTTGGCATGATGATTCCCGCGTTTGCATTGCTCCCCGACTCTTCGGAGTCGGAGGGCAACGCCTCGGAGACTGTCATCGTTCCCGTTGAGTTTAAAGATATTCTTTCGCTTGACGGTACGTTTGAATTGGTTGACAACGGTATTGTTAAAGACTTCCAGGTAGACTATCCCACTGAGTGGGGCGGAACGAACCCTGCAAAGGGTAGGTTCATCTACCACACGGATGGTAAGAATGCTAAAACGATCGTTTTGACGTTCAAGGTAACTCTTACCGACGATGTTGCTAAGAATGGCAGCACCGCAAAAATCATCATTAATTATAACTATACCACGAAGAGCGTTCCCACTGAAACGAGCAAGACTCACATCGTGACCATCGAGCTGAAGGTTGAGGTGGATTACACTGCTTTGAATGCTGCTATCGCAAGAGCTGAAGGCCTGAATCCAAAGGACTATCAGCAGGGCGATGGCAAGTGGGATGCAATGCTGATTGCTCTTGCGGATGCCAAGGCACTGGTGAATAACACCGTTTATCAGACCGAGGTCGATGCGGCTACCGTTGCTTTGAACAAGGCTGTTGATGCTCTGATCAAGCTGAACTACACCGCGCTGAATGCTGCAATTGCTGAAGCAGAGAACCTCAAGGAAGCTGACTATCTCCCGGATTCTTGGGATGATATGCAGATTGTCCTCGCCCAGGCTAAGGCTTTGGTTGACAACGCAACGACGCAGAAGCAGATCGACGACATGGCTGCGGCTCTGATCGCTGCTATGGGCGCGTTGACTACTCCCGCAGACTCTCTCAACTACAGTGTACTGAAGGCCTATATTTCTTACATCGGGAAATTGGATGGTAGCATCTACACATCCGATTCCTGGAACGCGCTGCAGAGCGCAACCAATGCTGCTAAGGCTTTGATCGGCAATGCATTGAACCAGGCCCAGATCAACAATATGGTTGAGCTTCTCGAAAAAGCACTCGATGCCCTTCAGAAGATTCTGGATTACTCTGAATTGAACGTAGAGATCGAAAAGGCTGAGGCCCTGGTACAGACGGACTACACCGCCGCTTCGTTTGCAAATATGCAGAACGTTCTGGCAACTGCAAAGAGCTTGGTCAACAACGCCAAGACGCAGGATGAGATTGATGCCGCAACTGATGCACTGAAGGCCGCAGTCGCCGCACTGGTTGACGTGACTGATCTGAACGAGCTGATCGCTGAGGCCGGCGCACTTGTTGAAGACGATTATACGACTTCTTCTTGGGCTAATCTGATCGCAACGATCGCCAAGACGGCAAGCGTACTGAACAACGGTACGCAGGCACAGGTCGCCGCAGCTTGCGCCGACGTTCAGGCCGCAATTGACGCTCTTGTTAACGTTTCCGGCTTGAAGGCCGCTATCGCTAAGGGCGAAGCAATCAAGAACACCGGCTACACCGAGGAATCCTGGAACGCACTGCAGACGGCAATCGCGGCAGGTAAGACTCTGCTCGACGTATGCACGCAGGAGCAGGCTGATAGCGAGGAAATCGCAATTCTGGCCGCTATCGACGCTTTGGTTGAGCCCGCAGGTGTACAGCCTCCCGTAAATCCTTTCGATTACGAGGAGCTGAAGACTGCGATCGCCGCCGCTAAGGCAATTGCAGACGACAATTACACCGCTTCCTCTTGGAACGCATTCCAAGCTGCTATCAGCGCTGCTGACGCAATCGTTGATAAGGCAACCGATGAAGCACAGATCACTGCCGCTCTGGATGCTCTGGTTAAGGCACAGGCCGCTTTGGTCAAGGTTGCTCCTACCTTTAATTATGACGCACTCAATGCAGCAATCGATTCTACTGCTGCACTGGTTGCTACCGATTACACCGCAGAGTCTTGGGCAGAGCTCATGAAGGCACTCGGTGCTGCAGAAGCACTTGTTGGCAAGGCTGCATCTCAGGATGAAGTTGATGCCGCAACCGCTGCTCTGAAGGCTGCGATCAAGGGCCTGAAGCTGGCTCCCGAAGCTCCCACGCCCGATTACGATGCTCTGTACGAAGCTATCAAGGCTGCTCGCAAGCTGGATGAGACCAAGTACACCGCAGAGACCTGGGCAGAGCTGATGAAGGCACTGGGTGCAGCTGAGGCTGTTAACGGCATGGCTGCAACGCAGGACGAGATCGACGCTGCTTGCGAGGCTCTGAAGGCTGCCACCAAGGCGCTGAAGGAAAAGCCCGCTGCTCCCGTACTCAACTACGCAGATCTGAATACCGCTATCAATGCGGTTAAGGCTCTGAAGGCTGCTGATTACACGGCTGAAACTTGGGCAGATCTGATGAAGGCTCTGGGTGCTGCTGAGGCAGTCAACGGCAATGCCGCTACTCAGCAGGAAATCACCGATGCTCTGAGCGCCCTCAACGCGGCAAAGAACGCGCTGAAGAAGCCGACGACCATCAATTACACCGCATTGCAGAATGCAATTAACGATTTCGGTAAGCTGGACAAGAACAACTATAGCGCAGACGCTTGGGCTTCCATCCAGGCTGTCGTTGAGGCCGCAAAGGCTATTAACGGCAAGGCTGCTTCGCAGTCCCAGGTTGACGCTGTCGTTGCTGCTTACAACGCCGCAAAGGCTGCAACCCTGAAGCCCGTTGCTATCGATTATGCTGAGCTGAATGCACAGATCGCAGTTGCAAACGGTCTGAAGCAGGCTGATTACACTGCCGCTACCTGGCAGGAGGTTCAGTCCGCACTGAACGCTGCAAAGGCTCTGGTCAACAAGGCTAAGACGCAGTCCGAGGCTGACGTTGCCGCTTACGCACTGAAGGATGCAATCGCATCTCTGGTGAAGGTTGCTCCCACGATGAACACCACTGAGCTGGATAACCAGCTGCAGATCGCACAGGGTCTGGCACAGAAGGATTACACCGCTGCTACTTGGGCAGCTGTTGCCGCTGCGCTGGAGGCTGCTGAAGAGGCGAAGGCCGGTACCGATCAGGCTGCTATCGACAATGCTGCAAAGGCGTTGAAGGATGCTATGGCCGGTCTGGTCAAGATGGACTTCTCCGCACTGCAGGATGCTCTGAATGCGGTTAATACGCATGCAGGCAACAAGGAGATCTCGGGCATCTGGAACGAGATGCACGATCTGCTCGTTAAGGCTCAAGAGCTGATGCTCACCGGTGACCAGGCAGCTGTTGATCAGTGTGTTGCCGATCTGGCTGCTAAGCTGGCAGAGATCGAGGCTGAGGTTGAAAAGCTGGAAAAGGTTGAGCAGGTTGAGGTAAAGGTTGAGGTTCCCGTTGAGCCCACCGATCCTTACTGCAACAAGGGTGCTCACACCGTCTGGATCATCCTGATGTGGGTCAGCGTTGCCATCAACGTTGCCGCTGTTGCACTGGTCGTTACTTACTTCGTTCTCAAGAAGAAGAAGGAAGGCGACGAGACTCCTTTGGTAGAATATGACATTGACGACGATGCAGAAACTGACGATAAAGAATAATCTTAATTGAATATAACCCTATTGCACCCGGCCAAATTTTTAACAAATTCGGCCGGGTAAAGGGCTATAAAGAACCTAATGAGGAAATATGAGGAAAAAATGCCGTGAAAGAACAGAACTGGAAAAGAAAGGAATATGACTCCTGGGACGAAGCGTTCCGAGGATTGACACCGCTACTTCGTCAGCAATCCGTCAGGGTTGCGGCGTATACGCAGGCTCTGTTTGTGCAGGCATGCCATCTCCGTTTTGGCATGAACACCAAGGACGGAGAAGAGAGAATGCGTGGTCAGTATGCTGACCTTGCCTACAAGTGCGGTATGTACCATCAGCTTGGAAAAGCATTGGTGCCGCCTGAGTATCAGCTTTGGCAAAGAGACTTTACCGAGGAGGAGATCGCGGTTTACCAAAAGTACACGACGGACGGTAGACTCCTGGTCGCAAGCCTTCAGGAAAAGAACGTTCGTGCCAAGGAAAAGCGCAAGGGCGAGCTGATCGAGCTTCCCACACGCAATATTCCGTTTTTGATGCTCCGCGAATCCTGCGAGCAGCATATGGAACGCTTTGACGGTAGCGGTTATCCCGAGGGCAGAAAGGGAACTGACATCAGCCCCATCGCCCAGATCGTTGGTCTTGCCAAGGAATTGGATCGACTTGCTTCCGAAACAAAATCCGAAACCCCGTTTGATATCGCATACGACACGCTGATCGCACAAAGCGGCAGCGCGTGGTCGCCGGCGCTCATTGACGTGCTCAAGGCATGCCGTGAAAACTGCCGCGCGGTCTATAATAAATATATCTCGTATACAAGAACCATTCCCAAAACGATCTCGCTCGTCGAGAAGCGCCCCGATCGCGTCATGGGTCTGAAGTATCGTCCCATGGTGTCGGACAGCACGGGAAGCGTACTGATGTACGAAGCAACCCCCTGGTTTGGCGGTGTTGCCAATCAACCCGATGAAACCGAAACGGCGGCGGATCTGCAGGAGCTGTTCCGCAAGACCGACCTGGTCGAGGAGATTTCGTGGTATCTTTTGTACGAGGCAACCGATGCGCTCGTTCGCATCGACAACTGCAAATTGGATCTGGACGCCATCGTGCTGAATATTCTGCCCGATTTCTATCTGGCGGGAACGCAGCTGCAAAAGTTCAATCTTTTGTTCGAGCATCAGCCCGTACAAAAGGATCGCTTGCTGCTGACCATTCCCGAGGAGATCGTCCGCACTTGCAGCAAAACCAATCTGGAGATCATTCGCAGATATCTGCGCAACGGTATCCGCTTGGTGCTGGACGGCTATCACCCTGACGACGCACTGACGCCCGAGCAGCTGCTTGAGCTTGGCTTTGCCCACGTTCGTTTGGCTCCCGATCTGTATTTGAACGCTGAAACGGCCAATACCATCGCCAAAATGCGCGAGCAAGGCTTTGTCGTGCTGGGCGGTGGCGCCGATACCCCCGAAATTCTCAACTGGCTGATCGCCTGCGGCGTCAAATGCTCGGCAGGTACCATGACGGGCGTGCCCGTCGGCGAGGATGAGATGATCACCGACTCGCTTTCGCGCGAGACGGTGTGAGTGAATCGGAGACTTGCGTATGGCTGACGAAAACATCAAAAAGCCAAAGGAACCTAAGGTCACCGGGGCAGAGAAAAAGCAAAAAGGACTGTTCAAAAAGTATCGAGGCGGTGTTCTGTTGACGCAGGACGAGGTCGACGAGATCAAGGTCGGGCGCAAAAAACTGCGCGCGGATATGAAGGCCATGGGCGTTCGAAGCAAGAAAGACTTCGAGTTGACCGCCTCAGGCTTAGGCCTTTACTTTGACAAGCAAAAAAAAGGTGCGTTGTGGCTGTGGCTCATGACGGGTCGACTTGGATGGCTGTTGCTGGGTGGCGCATTGGTGCTGTTGTTCGCACTGTTCGCGTTGTCGACCATCACGCAGATGCGCGGTCATTTCACCATCAATATGTCGGACGCGCTGTTCCGCGAGGGCTTTACCCTGAGCGAAACGCGAGGCTTTGAAAACCCCACGACCTATCTTGTATGTACGCCCGCTGAAGACGTGCCCGCCCGTTCGATCAGCCACATCGACGTGAACGTTGATGAAATCGACGGTCAGCACAATAGCGATTATTTCGCCTATACCTTTTACATCCGTAACGAGGGCGAGGCCATGGTGGACTACCATTGGCAGATGCGCCTCAATTCGGAAAGCAGTAATCTTTCCAAAGCAACTTGGGTCATGATCTTTGAAGACGGCCGTATGCTGTTCTATGCCAAAGCCAACGAGTTGGGCGGCCCCGAAATGTTGCCTGCCGCAGGCGTGACGAACAGAGGCTATCTTGATCCTCCGTTGTACGATTTCTCACAGGATCCGGATGGACAGTACGAGATCATCAACGAGGGCGAGCATTTCTCACGTTGGCGCGTGATTCCGAAAGAATTTGTTTCGGATAGCGTAATAGCCGAGGGAATCAAAGAGAATATGTTGCCCCAAGAGGTGCATAAGTACACCGTCGTCATCTGGCTGGAGGGCGATGATCCCGACTGCACCAACGAACTCATCGGCGGACATCTCGGCCTCGAGATGTACATGAGCATGCTCGATGAGGAGGGCGAAGGCTCCGACGCCGGTTGGCGCGAAGCCTGGCGCGATTTCTGGGACGGTCTCGGATATATCGGAGATTGATCCTGATAAAACGATAAAAACAAGCATGATGTTTCTCTTGTGTAAGTAGCGCTCGCTTGCACAGGACCTACATAGCCCCGGCGGGGGCTTCATCGGCCGATTGGCGATGAAAAAACGCGAATATTCACGAAAGGAATAATACGAAAATGAACAAGAAACCTAAACTGGTATACGGCATTAAGGGTAAGCTGGTTTCTGCTGCCTGCATGCTGCTGGTTGCGGTCATTATGGTCGTTTCCTCGACCTACGCGTGGTTCACGCTGTCGACCGCTCCCGAAGTTACCGGCATCCAGACGGCTGTCGGTGCAAACGGTAGCTTGGAGATGGCTCTGCTGCCTTTGGACGGCAAGGCTGACACCATTACCTCTTCTGTTGGTGATTCTGTGCTTGACACTTCCAAAAAGAACCTCACTTGGGGTAACATGGTTGATCTGTCCGACTCCTCTTACGGTCTGGATAAGATCATTCTGTACCCCTCCAAGCTGAATGAGGTTGCCGGCCTTTTGAAGGGCTCCATGCTTAAGACGGTTGCCTATGGTGCTGACGGTAGAATCTCAAATTATGTCGAAAATGCTGTTACTGGTACCCTTGTTGACGGTTCTTTCTCCAAAAACAGCAACTACGGTGTTCGCGCTGTTGGTGTTGCTTCGGGTATGACCGATCGTCAGTTGGACTATCGTAACGCGATCTCCTCGGCTAACACCTATGCTGCCTTGGCAAAGAATACTGCTTCGGCATCTTTGAACAAGTACGGTTCTACTCTTGCCAATATCGTTGTAAAGAAGGCAATGCAGGGAGATAGCGCTACGTATACTCAGGAAGAAATTGATGCACTTAACGGTTTGATCAAAAGCTTGCAGGCCACTGAGGCTTCTAATGGTTCTGACGGCCCTCTTGCTAACATTGAAAAGGCCTATATGCAGTATATCCTGGGTTATGCCGCAAGTCAGGCAGTTCAGGATACCGTTGATGCAGGCAAGGATGAAGCACTCACCGCATGGAAGGCCGTTCAGGGTCTGGTAAATGCAGATGGTGCAACTCTTGCATCCGTTAAGGCTGGCCTCACTCAACATAGTATTACTCTGGATGGTGCGCTGAACACTGCCATTACTGCGTTGGAGACTACCATTGCTAACGTTGCTGCTGCTAAGGCAGCAATGCCTACGAGCGGTGAACCTTACACGTGGGCTCAGATCAGCACCGCGATTAACAAGCTGGCGGTGATCGATGCTATTACTGTTAACGAATACGCCGCAACCGAAGTAAAGAATAACATGAGTGCTATCGTTAACTCTGTTACTTCTCAGGGTGTTAACGTTGCCATGGCTTCGGGTGCCGGTGTATATGCCGACATCGCTGACCACTGCGGCAATTATTCTACGTCCATCACCATCGCAGAGCTGAGTGCCGGCAGTCTTACCGTGACCGACGTCAATGCAAGAATGCACGCCAACGGTATTTCCCCCACATACCTGACTTCTTGCGGTACGGCTCTGACGACTGCAGGCGCTCCTCTTGGTACGGGCACGACCATGCCTATCAGCGAATTCTACGGCTACGTTATCGACCTGGCTTTCCGTACCAATGCAGTTGAGTCTAACTTGCTGCTGCAGACGGCTCCCGTTGACCGTATCTACAGCGACAACAACAACGAAGCTACTCTGGGTAAGGGTAGCACGATGACCTTTGACTCTACTGACAACGCCTTCTCGCAGAATCAGGTAAAAGAGCTGATGAAAGCAATTCGTGTGGTATTCTTTATTCCCGATTCGAACAATCAGATCGTTGCTTATGCTAAGCTGGACGTTGATGGCGCTACCGTTGGTTCTGAGGGTGTTACCGCTAATTTGTATCTGTACACATCGGTTACGACGTATGAAATCAAGATCGGTGAAAAGGTGTATCCTGTAACTAAGACGGATGATACCTATACTTATGTAAACGATGCAAGTGAAACCGTAACCTTGGAGGAGTCTGACGTCCAAAAACTTGATTCCAAGGTTACCGAAACGCTGATTACCGAGCAGGATAATGCCAAGATCATGGCTCTGACGCAGAATAAGGCAACTGCTCTGTCTGCTTTGGTTTACCTGGATGGTGACATTGTTGGCAACGATGACGTTGCTGCAACCGTTGCCGCTTCTATGACCGGTAA
Source organism: Oscillospiraceae bacterium (assembly GCA_015064805.1). GTDB lineage: Bacteria > Bacillota > Clostridia > Oscillospirales > CAG-272 > SIG644. The sequence goes on along the minus strand of SVRN01000010.1, from coordinate 47,309 downwards.
GATGAACCTGCAGTTCTCCAGCAGCGCTAAGCTGTCTCCCATGGAGTATAAGGATCTGCATCAGACGGAAAAGACCGAGACTGAAGAGCCCGGTACTGAAGAGCCCGGTACTGAAGAGCCCGGTACCTAATTTTAACCTTTAACACTCCCGCCCCCAAGCGGGGCGGGGGTGTCCCCCGAAAATCACGTATGACATGAGATGAAGAAAGGAGGCACGTGGTGACAGCCAAGAGAAAAGATAAAAAGGGCGGACTTCAAGTCGTTCTTTATTTCTACATGATTTTGATACTGTTGCTTGTGCTTACGGTTTCTTCCTATACGTGGTTTTCTCTTAGTAAAACCCCTCGCGTCAGCAACATGTCAATGTATATCAGCGTTATGAATGGCCTGGAATTTTCAACTCTGCCTTATGGCGATGATTGGACAAAACAATTGGCCTACGTTGATTTGGTGACCGAAACGTCCCCGTTACGGCCCGTGACGTGGTCTGACGAACAACAACGTTTCTTCGCTGCGGAGTATGGCATGGACGGCAGGCTCGAATATGATTTAGAGCCATTGTCGGACGAGCGCAATGCCAACCGTAGCGATGACGATGGATACTATTGTATCGCTACTTTTTACGCCACCTCAGACGATACCATGAAGGTATCGCTCACGCCTGCGGTCGAGGTGACCGAGGGCAAGCAAGGGGCAGGCACCTATCTTGTTGGTACCCCCCTTTGGAACGATGAGACGATTTCTCACGACAACGGCGGCAGAGGCGCCGAAAATGCCGTTCGCATCGGCATTCAGATTACTCGACTTGATCGATTTGGTGATCCAACAGATGAGCCCCCGCTATTTTACATATACGAGCCAAACGCCGACAGACACAACGATGGCTCATGGGGACTACTTGACACGCCGAGTATTGACGGGGCGGACACTCTGGTCCCCCCCGACAGGCTCATTACACAAACAGCATCGGATTGGGCAGAAGTCGATCCGATCCAACAAAATGTACATCAGTATACGCTGGGCGAATTCACGGGAGATACCCATTTGTTCCTGATTCACGAGGATGAAGTGGTGATGATCCGGCTGTATCTGTGGCTGGAAGGGCAGGACGTCGATTGCACCAACGCAATCTCTGATGCCAAAATCACCGCAAACATTCAGTTCCTGGCCGTATCCGACGAGGAGTCGGGTATGCACCCTGTGGACAAGGAGCCGGAACAGGATACTCCCGAGAATGAATAAAGCTTGAATATAATGCAATTTATTGCTTTTATAGATATATATATCGCGACTCCCAAAGCAAAAAACACGGGCATAAGACCCGCAGGAGGACACAATGAAAACCAAGAGTGAAGCAATTCTTGAAGACAACGACGCTTTGAACAATCCGAGCAACGAAACCGAAGAGCAAGAGCAGAGCAAGAGCAAGCGCATACTCAATACCGTGATCAACGTCATTCTGGTCATCGCGATTGTCGTTGCGGTGGTTGCTACCTACGTTTCCTTCGTTTCAACGTCGGGAAACGGTGTGCCGAATATTTTCGGTCTGCGTCTGTTCTCAATCCAGACCGACTCTATGTATCCCGAGCTGATGCCTGGTGACCTGGTCGTCGGTACCAACGTCAAGGACAAGGGAGAACTGCGTCCGAACGACATTATCACGTACTGGACCGTTATCGACGGTGAGCGCGTACTCAATACGCACCGTATCGTTGAAATATATGACGGCGGCGGATACTGGATCTTCCAGACCAAAGGTGATAACAACACCATCGAGGACCCGTTGACGGTACATGAATCCGAGGTCGTTGCTCAGTATAAGTTCCGTATTCCCGGTATCGGTAAGGTGTTTAACTATCTGCAGACCTCGACGGGATTCTTGCTTGTCGTCGTACTGCCTGTGTTTATCTTCTTTATCTATCATCTGGTACAGTTCTTCCGCGTGCTGTTTGAATATCAGAACGTCAAGAACCGCATCAAGTACGAGCAGGAGCGCGGCCGCACCGAGGATCTGATCGCCGCTCACGCTAAGGCTGAGGCTGTACGTGAAGCAGAGCGCGCCAAAATGGAGGCCGAAATTCGAGAGCAGCTGCGTGCTGAAATGATGGCCGAAATGGCTGCTAAGGAGCAATCGGCCGAGCAAACGGAGCAATCTGAGGACAACAACGAATAACGCATCACGCAGCATTCGTTTGACTATTTTTTAATTTTTCAGACAAGGAGTCATCATGGATAACTTTTTACGTTATTTTTTCCAGGACATGGGAAACGTGTTCCGAGCGTTGGTCGAGCTGATCGTTGCCATCGGAAACTTTTTGAATTATCTTTTGAATTTCCCCATGCGTATGGACATCATCAAACGATATAACGAGGAGTTCTCTACGCTGGAGTGGATCCTGATGCTCATTGTCAACCTGATCCTCTTGGCGCTGATCGGTTTGATGATCTATGGAATCGTTAAGCTTTGCAAAAAGCTGTTCCGCTTCCGTATTTCCCCTAAAAAGTACGATGAGCTGGTCAAGCAGGTCAGACAGCTGCAGCGCGATCTGATTCGCGCCAACTACGAAAAAGACAAGCTGCTTGCCATGCGTGTTGCCGAATTCAGCGGCGACGGTAGCGTATTGCAGGACTTTGGCGATCTTGAGGAAGAAAGCACCGAAGAGAATGTCGAAGAAGACTCCGAAGCCGAGGCTTACGTGGCCAACGAGAACCGCAACACGCGTTATTCACCTTGCGTGGACCCCTCGACCAGCCGCTTCTTCCGCTTGACTGCGGTAGATAACTTCTATAAGACCGAGTACGTCGAGCCCATATATGACAGCGAGATCACGCTTCCCGAATTTTGTGAGCGCTTCCGTAAGTATGCCGCGTCGCAGTTGCATCTGTACTACGATCTTGACATGATGCGCTATTTCGTCGCATCGCTCGGAACGGCAAGAATTATCATTCTGCAGGGTATTTCCGGTACGGGTAAAACGAGTTTGCCTTACGCGTTCGGTAAGTTCGTTCAGAAGGATACGACCGTCGTATCTGTTCAGCCGTCCTGGCGTGAGCGTACCGAGCTTTACGGTTATTTCAACGAATTTACCAAGAAGTATTCCGAAACCGACTTCCTGCGTGCCATCTACGAGAGTAACTATTACCGCGATCCGCATATGGTCATCCTCGACGAGATGAACATCGCGCGTGTTGAGTATTACTTTGCGGAAATGCTGTCCATCCTCGAGATGCCTCGTCAGGATGAATGGAAGGTTGACATCGTAACTGCCGTATGGGACAACGACCCCTGCCTGATCGGTAAGGGAACGGTTCAGATCCCCAACAACGTATGGTTCGTCGGCACCATCAACAACGACGACTCAACGTTTGCCGTTGCGGATAAGGTATACGACCGTGCGATCCCGATCGACCTTGATAGCCGTGCGGATGCCTTTGAGTGTGAGGACACCCCGCCGATCTATATTTCTACCGACCATTTGAATCGTTTGTTCGACGAGGCAAAAGAGAAGTACCCCATCTCGCAGGAGATGCTCGATAAGCTGGACGAGGTCAACGTATACGTCATTAAGACTTTCCGCCTTGCGTTTGGTAACCGTATTATGAAGCAGATCAAGGACTACGTGCCTTGCTTTATCGCTTGCGGTGGTACGGAAATTCAGGCTGTTGACTTTATCGTAGCCAAGAAAGTGCTTCGTAAGTTCGAGTCGTTGAGCATTGGCTTTATGAAGGATGAGCTGACGCGCTTCAGTAATTATCTGGATAAGACGTTCGGTAAGAACACGATGGTCATTTGCAAGGAGTACATTGACCGTCTGAAGAGAATGAACTGACATTATTATTAATTAAGATGAAAAGAAAGGAGGGCTCGCCATGGCGAACTCGGAGGAAAATAAGCAGACCAACGAGACGTTGGAATTGATCGACCCCGTGTATCAAAAATACGTGAAGAGCGTGATCCGTGCGCTCGGCAGCTCTCAATTTTACGAATATTTTATGGAGTCGCTCGCAAGTGCCCATAATGAGATCCAATTTTCCAACCGCAGAATGGAAAAGCTCGTGGATACCAAATGGGTGGATGCGATCGAGAAGACGTTGCCTGCGTTTCAAAATATCATTGCGGCTCCCCGCCGCGTCATCCGCGAGGATGAACTGATCGTTGACGTGGCCAACGCCAAGAAATCCAACAGCGACGTCGTGCGCCATTTGGCGACGCACTCCATGTACGTGGAGAACTACGAGGAGGACTCGGGCGACGTCCGTCCCAACAAGCTGATGCAGAAATACCGCGAGGATTCGCTCAGCATGGTTTACGAGAATAAGGTGGTATTTACAACGCTTGAAATGGCGTTCCAATTTGTCAAAATCCGTTATGATGCCTTGTTTGAGGCCATGGGCGAGGAGTTCGGTGCTAAGCTGAAGGTCACATCGGACATGGAAAGCTCGGTCGAAACGGTCCATATGGATATGTTCCTGCATATCCGTGACATTGACGATGCGATGCAGACGGACGACAAAAACCGTGAGATCTTTGATCGAATCTCACGCTTGTACCGTGTGCTTGGTATGGAAATGAACAGCCATTTTGCCAAGCATATGTCGAGATATCCTCGTATCAAGGGCGCCGTAACCAAGACGAACGTCTTGAAGAAAAACAAGAGCTATCGCGCGGTCATGGAGCTGTTCGAGTTTTTGAGAGGCTATGACAGCATCGGTTATACCATCAAAGTCATCGAGCAAAATCCCGTGGTCAACGAGACGCTGGAGCGTGATATTTATCACAACATTTTGTTCAACTATCTGGTGCTCAAGGGGTATCTGGAGCGCGACAAGGACAGACGACTGCCCGCGCCGCTCAAGCAAAAGAAGAGAACCCTCAAGCCCAAGTTTATCAAGGAAATCATCGAGGAGCTGACGGAGGATTACGACCTGCCCGACGTAGAGATCCGCAAGGTGCTGATCGAAGAGCTGACAAAGGAACAGCTCATGCGTGAGGAGGAGGCCGAGCGCCGCCGTCTGGTTGCCGAGCAAGAGAAGAAGAAGAAGGAAGAGGCCGAGCGAATTCAGCGCGAAAAGGAAGCCGAAAAGGAACGGCTGCGTCAGGAGCGCGAGGCAGAGAAGGAACGCAAACGGCAGGAAAAAGAAGCCGAGCAGGCAAGACTTCTGGTCGAGCGCATGGAGCGCGAGCAGGAGGAACGCCGCCGCAGTGGATTGTTTTTGCGCGAGATCGAATTTTTCCGTTCTCGACTTAGCCGCCGTTTGGAGGATAGAGAAGACCAGGCAGAGGAGCAGGCAGAAGCAATGCAGGACTTTGCCGATGCCGTTCAGCTTCTGGACGAAGCGGAGCGCTTGAAGAAGGAAGAGCTGGAGCGCGAAAAGCAACGCCGCCGCGATGAGCGCGAGCGTCAGAAGCGCGAAGAACAGCTTGCCCGCGAAAAGGCGTTGCGCGAGGAGCAGGAGCGTCAGGAGCAAGAGCGTCTGGCACGAATTGCCGAGGAGGAGCGTCAACGCAAGGAAGCGCAGGAGCAAGAGGAGCGAGAGAGACGGGAGCAGTACGAAAAAGATCGGGCTGCGATTGCCGTCTATTCCAAGCTGCTGCAGGACTGGAGCAACAGCTTGCCCAATCGCTTGAAGCTGCGTGAGCAGGAAATTGCGCGTCAGCGCCGTGCGGCCGAGATTCGCGAGCAGGAAAGACAAAAGAGATTGCAGGCACGAAAGGGTGCATCCAACAACTGATCAGGGAGATCGTTAAATGAATAAAAAAATGATTCGCAAGCTTGTGGCTGCGATCATGGCGTTAACGTTGACGGTCGTTATGGTGGTTACGGTTTCGTACGCTTGGATGACCTTGTCGGCCGCTCCCGTTGCCGAGGGGATACAAATTACGATCGGAGGCGGAAACACCATTTTGATCGCCGCCGATTACGCCGTCGTCGCAGATGGCGAAACGTACCACTATCCCGGACATTTCAGCTCGTCGCTGAATTTTACCAAGCTCCAACAATATGATTATCTCAAATCAATGGCGCCGCTGACGCCTGTGTCGACGGCAGACGGCATTCATTGGTTTTTCCCCGAGTATTACGACTATAACGACACCGAAGTGATAAACGGTACGGCAAGCGTCGGCCAGCTCAAGCCCATTGAGGATTTTCGACTGGACGACGATATGCAGTACGCCAACGTGCCCAAAGCGGAAAGCAAGGGGGGCAACTACGTTTATCTGGATTTTTGGGTCGTTTCCCCCGCGTCCGATTATAATCTCCGCGTATCGCGCGGCGATGATAACGGCGGCAGCTTCGTTCTGGAACTGATGTCTCCCGAAGGAGATGCGGAGGGCAATTATACTATCGTTTCCACCGCAGGCAACGCCGCAGCCTCCGCGCGCATCGGCTTTTTGGTCGATGATATGCCCGTCGTGGACGATACCATGAGGTATTATCAGTCGAGCTTGATGTATTCTTCCAATTACACAAGACTCAAAGGAAATTATCGTGATCCACAGGATTCGTATTGGTATACCGATGGCTATCGGTTCACCATCTATGAACCTAACGGTGATTTGCATCCGAACGGTACAAGCGGCACCTACGAGGTGACGCAACCAATCGGCTGGAATGGTAACAAGCCGCAGCTTGTGGATATCCGTAGCCAACTGACGGTTCAGCTGACCAATGCGTGGAAGAACGGCAGCGGACTCAATGAAGTCGCATTTCAGCAGATTTTTGCGACCTGGAAAGCGGGTAAAAATTTGGATAACATGACGACGGCAGAAATCAAAGCTGCTTTTTACGGTGAGTATTTGCAGTATCAGGTCATGCCGTACGTGAATAAAGGTAGCTTCGTTCAGATGACGTCGGCACTGTATGCTTACGGCGGAACGGTCGGGGCAGAGCAGTTGACCGGCTTGAATCAGGCAGGCGCTACCGACGACGTTATTATTGTTCAACTGGAGAAAAACGTTCCCCAGCGGATTCGAATGTTTATTTGGCTGGAAGGACAGGATATTGATTGCAACGGAAGCATCGGCGCGCAGGATCTGGCGCTAAGCATTGAGCTTGCGGGCAGCAATCAGTAATGAATATGGAGAAGACGAAAAAAAACAAAACAACAGAAAGCAAAATATTATCTCGCATGGTCACGCTGCTGCTGATTTTTGCCATTGCACTTTGTCTGTTCGTGACGGTGCAGGTCCTCAGCCGCGGATATGCCTCCTTCGCCGGATTCAGCTTGTTTCGTGTGGCCACAGGCAGCATGGAGCCGGAGATTCCGGCCAAGTCGCTGATCGTGACCAAATATGAGGATATCGAAAATATTCAAGTGCGCGACGTGGTGTGCTTCCGTGCCCAATCACCAAGCATGATGGGAAAAACCATCACGCACCGCGTGATCAGCAAGGATACCATCGACGGCAAGATCTGCTTGCAGACGCAGGGCGATGCCAACCCGACGGCCGACGCCTACTACGTTACCCAAGATAACTTGGTGGGCAAGGTAATTTGGTGCTCGGGAGCGGACAATTTCTTTGCGGATTTCGTTGCTTTCTTTACCAATAAAATTGGATTTTTGGCTCTTGTTGCCTTTCCTTGTCTTCTGATCGCGGGCATTATTCTGCGCGATTGCGTTGGCAATATCAAAGGGGATCTGAAAAAGGTTCTTGAGGAAATGGCACAAGAAGATAACGACAAAAAAGATCCGAGTGAGAATGGCGAGAGCGAGCAATCGACGGAGCAGGAAGAACCGTCGGAACAAGCAGTCTCACCCGCCTCCCATATGACTGACGAAGAGTATGAAAAAATGCGCGAACGAATTCGCGCTGAACTGATAGAGGAGCTGAAACAGGACGATGACCGAGAAAAGCAGAAAACTGAATAATTCTCGGCAAGACCGTACCGGATTGCTGGGGGGGCTACGCAAGAATATTGTCATGCGCGCTTTGTTGGCAATCGTTACGGTTGTTTTGACTGTGATTGTTCTGTTTTCTTTGACGGTTGCCTGGTTTACCAACGTTGTTCAGACGGGAGGACTGCATTTCCAGACCGAACAATGGGAGTTTGACGGTGAGATCACCATTCATCAGCAAAACATCGTGATGTCCCCCGGGGACAGCGGAGTGATCCCGTTGACGGTTGAAAACGAGGGTAAACACATCGTTGCCGCAAGCGTGTCGGTGTCCAAGGATTCCATGACAACGAACGCGGAATTGGCGGAAATGATGAAAAAGCGACTGTATTTCTACGTGGATACCACGGCATCACGCAACGGCGAGAGCATGGACCGCGTGTATGTCAGCGATAAAAACAGCTATACTTATACCATTTTACCCGAAAGTAAGCTTGTGTTGACCGAAGCGACGCACAACGGCCCGCTGCTTAAGTGGGAGTGGGTGTACGACGTACTCGGCTTTTACGTTGTTGGACAAAAGGTTGAGACAACGCCGGGATATACCGAGGTTAACGTCAGCGAGTATATTCGTCCGATCGTCTATGATTATGACGAAACCAAGGTGACGTTTATCAGCGATTCGTCCTTGGCCACCATCGACGGAAAGAAAACGGCACTGGAGTTTTTAAAAGAAATTACGGCGACAGACGGCTACGCGGGGGTTATTGATGAAAATACGCCCTCGACGTCCACCAAGTACTATCCGATTTCGGTCGACGATGACGGTTATGGTATCTGGCTGCATCTGTGCTCGCTTACCGAAATCGACAATAATTTCAAAGAAGATACAGCAATCGGTCAGATGCAGAACGCACCTGCTTGCCAGGTGACCATCAAGATCAGCGGCAGCAACAGCCGCGAGGAGCAGACTCACGTCAAATCGGAGGCCGAACTCATCTCGGCGCTGAAGAATCCTACCGTGGGTATCGTAACGCTGTCGGATGACGTTGCGCTGACCGCTCCGATCGCGCTTGCGGACGGAACCAATGCCATTCTTGATCTGAACGGCAAGACGCTGTCGACTACGGCATCCCAGATCTTCTCGTTGCAATCGGGCGCGAATTTGTCCGTCAGCAACGGCAATCTGAGTGGCTCAATTGATAATAAGACCGCCGCCGTGTATGCCGAAGGGGCATACGTAACGATGAAGAATGTGAATATTTCCAACGTATATCAAGGTTTTTCCATTAAGGATCACCTTGTCGACGGCTCGTCCTCGGTTCGCATCAGCGGATCCGTGATCGAAGCCTCCTACAACGGTATTCACCTGTACGGTAACGCGGATGCTTCCGGCTCGCGTACGGAGATCGTCGTAGAAAACAGTACGGTCAAGGGCGAGGGATACGCCGGTATCTGCTGTAACGGTTCTTACCGAGCGACGGATATTACGGTCAAGAACAGCACGATTACGGGCTACTGGACGGCGATCTATCATCCTCAAAAGCAGAGTACTATGACGATTACGAATAGTGAGCTGACAGGTTATACCGGTCTGGTCGTTAAGGGCGGCACGGTCACGGTAGAGAATTCGACCGTGACGGCTACTCCCGATGCGGCACATAACGCGCCTGCATACAACAATAGTGGCTTCTCGGATACCGCAGACGGTATTTATCTTGAGGGTGGATACGATGCAGATGCCGTGATCTATATCAACGGATCAAGCGTTGTAACGTCTTCCGGTGCTACTGGTTCTTTGGCTGTCAGACACTACGCGGAAGACGGAACACCGGTGGCGATCCATATCACAGGCGGTTCGTATAATTCCGATGTGAAAGATTATTGTGTTGACGGGTATACGACGGAAGCCAATTCCGACAACACAGAATTTACTGTCGTACCGGATACGGCACAATAATATAAACTGCGAAAGGAGGGCCTTTTATGAAAAACGAAAAATTGAATACGTGGCGCAAAGGGCTCACCTTCCTTTCGCTGTTCATTGCCATGCTGTGCGTGTGCGTTACGCCAACCATGGCGCGCTACCTGACCACGGGAAGCGCCGTGGCGTCCTTCGCCATTGATGTAGCACCGCAGCAAATCTATTTGCTCAACTCGCGCAACGATCAAGGCGTGGGAACGGATTTTACGGTGGACGTGGATAACGTCATGCAGTTTTTGTGTATTAGTAACACTGATAAAACCGGTACAGCCATTGCGCAAGAGGACGTGACATTCCGCGTACGGTTGTATATTAAAGAAGATATTGCCCCCAATGAGATGCTGATCATCACTCACTACGGTGAAGTTTACGGTGAGTACGGTCCGGACGTTGCGGCCACAGCACGGCGCTTGGATGATAATTCCGCGCTTGCAAAGAAAGAGGGCAAGGGTTGGATCTATATGTTTTGCGATGCCAACGGGAATGAACTTTTGTTCACGTTGCCCGGCGGAGAGGTATCGGATCTATATTTTGTTTTTACTAAAACAGCAGAGAAGACCGGCCCAATCTACTTCGATGATTTTCAATTTAAAATTGAAATCGTCGAATCTGAATAATCATGGCTTGCACGCTCGAAGAACGGAGGTAGCACAATGAACGAAACGAAAAAGCGAATTGCTGAATATAAAAAGAAATTACCAAAGCTAAAGGAGAAGGTCTTAGCGACGGCTTTGCTTGTCATCCTGGCGTTTGCCATGGCAACAACTTCGACCTTTGCCTGGCTGGTGCTTTCTCGCGCGCCCGAGGTGTCGGGGGCAACGACCTCGCTGGCGGCAAACGGTAACCTGGAGATCGCGCTGGTCGGTCCTGAGGGTAAGTTCCCGGCGGAATCTGCCGTTGGCGACAGCAATTTGGATCTGATCCTCAAGAATATTACTTGGGGTAACCTGATTAACCTGTCTGATCCCAGATATGGTTTGGATAATCTCGTGTTGCGTCCGGCACAGCTCAGCACTTCAACGCTTCAAACTGAGCCTCTGTGGGGAGCAGAATATAAACCGGACGGCCGTATCGAAAAGTTGAACACCGAGTTTGGCTATGCTACTTGGGTAGAGGACCCGAACGTTGGCGGATATTTTGCAATCACTGATGATTTGGGCGTCCGCGTCATTTCATCTGTCACCCAGGAGTTTGTAGGCTTGGATAAGACTAAAAAAGATATGGAGGCCTTGGCTAGGGCTACAAACATAGCAGCTACCAGCCGCTATACAAGTATTGCAGATGAAAAAAATTATATGCAGTCGCTGGCGACGATGATGGGTCTTTATATGACTGCCCGTATGAACCCCAGCAATGCTGAATTGAGCAATCCAACCTTCGAGTCCTCTGACGTTGATAATTTGGCAGCTATGTATGAAATATTCCTGGAAGCCTTTGATCTTGAAGCTGAAGCAATGGCCCATTTGCTGAATTATCAGACCTTTTTGATTACCGGCAATAAGACGCCTGTCTATACGAAAGATGATATCTGGAATAATGACAAGTTGCCTGTCTGGGAAGAGGCGGATAATTCCAAAGAAAAGGGGAATTTGAATAAAAAAGTCACCAATTCTGAAGGAAACGCCAAATCGTTGCAGCTCACCGCCCTCGCAACCTTCCGCAAGAATCGTCAGACCATCCAAGCGGATTTGGTTAAATTAAAGGAAATTGCCGAAGGTAAAAAGGGATATAAATGGCAAGACAGTGGCATGAATAATATCGTTAACAATTTAGTTATCGTAGGTGATTGTACCATTGGCAAAGATAATACTCCTATCAGCAGTATCGGCGCATCCAATGCTATGGGGTATCTTTCCGGTACGCAGGAGGCAAGAATTACCAACGGTATCCTGTATAATTTTGAATATCGCACCGGCGGTTATATTGAAGTCAAAAATTTGTCTATTTCTGCCACTGTTGAGAGAAAAGGCATCACGCTTCCCGCAACCGTTAAGGCGAATGTTCAAACGACGGCTCCCCGCGATACAAATCTCTTTACGGAGGATCTAAACTATACGACAAACGTGTTAGGTACGGGTAAGATTGAAGGCGGCGAGATGGTCGCTAACGATACCTACGGTCTGGCCGTTGACCTTTGGGTCAGAACCAATGCTGAAGGTAGTTTTCTGACTCTTGGCGGAAACGTGCTGATCGAGACCAGAACCGAGCGTGCCACAGGCAAGAATGCCGACGGTGATACTGTTGAGTTGTTCGTCGTGGATGTCACTTTTGAGATCACTGACGAAAACAACGAGACGGTTTCGAAAACGGAAACCTATGATTTGTACCAAAAAGGCGATGCGTGGTATAACGCTGATACGCATGGTGAATTTGTATTTGAGGATTATGGTCTATCAGAAAACACACAGCCCCGCCAAAAATACGAAGACGTTGAGTACGTCGTCGGATATGAGGGCGAAAACCGTGTTTGGGACGGTAGCTACGGCTTGTCCGTCAACAGCACGACGCAGGGCAGCGGTAGCTGCTACGTTTTCTATGCCGATACCCCTGAGGATCAGGCAAAGAGCTTAAAGTTACTTGCTGCTATGAAGATCGCTTTTGTCAATGCTGAAAGCAAAAAAGTGGCGACGGCAATTATGGATACGGAGCATTTCTATGCCAAAGAGGGTAAAGTAATTGTCCCCATGGTTTTGGATCCCAGTGACAGTATCAACTTGGGCGAAGATATCGAGGGAAACCTGCGCTATGCGATCATGCCCTTACAGAAAAACAAGGCCACACGCCTTACCGCTATTTTGTATTTGGATGGTACCAAATTGGATAACAGCCAGGTGCTTTCTGCAGCCAGTATTCAGGGTCAGCTCAACGTTCAGTTTGAGAGCTCGGTAAATCTGAATAGCGTTGATAATGAAGAATTGCGTGTGCAGGAGTTGAAGGTCAGCGCAATGTTGGGGAAGAATTCCTTTAATTATGACGAGTCTTCTGAAACTAACCCTATGATTCCCAACGTAACGATTACCGTCGAAGGCGATCAACCCGACACGGTATCGGCGTTCTTTATTCGAAAGATCAACGATACGCAGGGCTCGCGCGAAGAAACGATCAACTTTATTTATGACGCTGTTTCCGGCACATGGAAAGAACCTCAAGATAAAAAATTTGCGTTTACTGCTCCCGGAAACTATGTTTTGCGCAGTGTTCGCTTGGATGGTATCGAGTATGACCTCGATACACCTCAAACGGTTACCATAGAGGGCTTTACTCTGACCTCGCTGGATTGGGGGCTCGCCACCAATTCGGAAACGTTTATGACCGCAAGCTCGTCAGTGTCGACGAATATGTGGTTGAACTTTGCTTCGAATGACGTCAACAAAATGCCAAAAACGGTACACGGCCGATTTATTCGCGAGGGCGACGGAAGTGTAGCAAACGTTCAGTTTACCTATGATTCTACTACTGCAACGTGGCGAGGTAAGGTAACCTTTGCCATGTCGGGTGAATATTCGTTGCAGTACTTAGTGTTGGATGGTGAATACCAGGAAATCCCCGAAAGCATGAGAAAGTATGTCTCAGCCAAGCTCGGTATGCGAGTAATGGTTTACACTACAAGTCCGCAGTCCTTTAAGTACCTTCCTTCCGAAATGGAATCCAACGGAACGGATCGTTTGCATATGCAGATGGTCATTCTCGATGATGAAGGAAATAAGCTTCCCGGTTTGGAAGATGTCAAGCTGATTTATCATATGCGCGGAAACTCTGCGAAGAAGATGGAAACAGATCTTAACTGGACCGCAGACTCGTTACAGTATACGGGTAGCTTTGATGCAGTTACTGCCGGTGCGGGTATATTTGAATTTTTGGAAGTATGGGTGGGAAAAGATGTTATTACCAACGACCTGACTTCTCCCATCTTTACCATGATTTCGCCTGATCCTCCGGTCTTCCTGAATGCGAATGGCAACGCGACCTATGTGTTTGCTACAGACGGTAGCGCGGCTATGAGCGTGCAGATGAAGCACGTAAGTACGGCTGACGTTCTTGCTAAGATCAGCGATGGCACAAACGAATATTGGGTTAAGGGAACGGCGTACGACGATCCCAACGATGATACGGAGACGGTTTCCAACGTCACCTTCATTATCCCCAATGGTTTGACTGTCCACGGCAAGCAGGATGGTAACTGGACATTAAAGGAAATCAATGTATGGAATTACTACGATGCTGCCGGAAATGGGATTTTTGCCGATATTACTGCGGATAGCAAGGGTCTTGTCAGTGAGGTCGTCCCGGGCAAGGATACTTCCGGTAAAGAATTTGAGCCATTGACGCAAGCTCTTAACGTAACGATGAAGGTCGTAGCAACTGTCAAGATTACCTTCCCGAGCGGACAGAGTCAAGACTTTGGTAAGGATGAAAGCGGCAAGGTGACCGGAGCCTTTATGGATTCTTATAACATTTCCGGCTTGAACGTTACCATTGCTGACTTTGAAAATATGGCAATTGAAGGTGTTTCCGAAGTGACGTTGAAGTACACGTACAAAAACGATTCGTTGACTTACGGCGGATACAGTGGTGTAGACAACAGTAAAGCGAACTTTGAGATCAAACTATCCGGTAGCGGTACGACTTTTGCTCAAGCAACGCCGTATATCATTCAGTATGCGGGCTCTTGGACGGTTGAGTTTGGCTTCAAGGTGGGTGGTGTATCGCACACGTACAGTGGTACGACGTTGCCTAATAATACGCCTAACTTTACGGTTTCGTCGGTGGCTCCGACAGTGACGATTACGAGCGCCAACTACGCAAGCAAGAGCGGTGGCACAAGTACGATCACGGACGGCAAATCAACGACGGTTTATTATAAGGAAACGACGGAAACGAATTGCGGTATTACCTATTACAATTATACTCCCGGAGACGTAACGATTACGTTAAGCGGCTACGGTAAGGCGGCTTCGGCAAGAATGGAATTTACCACAAGTAATAGCGACGGTAAGGTGCATTTGTACGAAGAAAGTCAGAAGGACGACGGTACGAGCACGAACAAGTACACATGGAGCGCGGACGGTACGTGTAAGCGATACATGGGTCATTGGGAGAGCCAAACGGGTACTGATAAGAAAACTCCTGCCGGTACTCTGACGTCCACGGGTATTATCCTCAGTGACGGAGTAAATGAATTTACCGTTCCCGTGACGATCGTTATTAACAACCCGAACTAACTGTTTTCCATCCCCGATTTTTATCGGGGATGGAAGCATGACTTTTGATTTGTCTTGGAGGCTTTTATATGAATGAGCTTATTCGATCTATTTATGAAGCGGGGCTGGGCAAATTTTTCTATGATTTGTTTTTTGTCTTAGGCTTTGTTTCGGTATTGGTTGGACTTGTTTGGTATGGTAAAAAGCTGGGCTTCCCGCTGTGGAAAACCGCGGTGACCGTCTTCATCGTCTATCCTTTGGTTGTCCTTTGGATGTTCGTGATGTTCTGGATGGAATCGGGATTCAGCACGTGGGGAGGTAATAATATTGTACGTATATTTATCTACGTGCCTCTCATTGGAATGCCGGTGGCACGGCTTTTGAAGCTGGATGGAAAGAAAACGCTCGCTTTACTTTCGTTTGCTCCCCTGCTCGTTCACGGCGTCAGCCACTTTGGATGCATATTCTTTGGCTGTTGCTCGGGATATCCCTGTTCCTTTGGCATTTATAACGCGTTTTATCAGGAGATCAGATTCCCAATTCAGCCAATTGAAGCATTGACTGCGGTTGCAATCGTAATCTATTTGTTTTATCGGGCAAAAAAGCGGAATTATATTCCGGACGGAAGAGAGTATCCTTTGATGCTTGTCTTATTTGGCTCAACAAGATTTTTATTTGAATTTTTGAGAAACAATGAAAAGATGTTCTGGGGAATTTCAAATCTTGCTTTGCACGCCCTGTTTATGTTCGTCGTAGGCCTCGTTTGGCTGATCGTTCATAACAAAAAAGTATTGAAAAAAGAAAAAGAATCGTAATCTCAAGGAGGCCCTATGCGCCAAAAAAATGCAAAACTGAATATAGCGCGGCTGCTGTCTATGGCTTTGACGGCCGTGCTTATCCTGACGCTTTTAGCGGCGCTATTGGTGCCATGTGTCTTTGCGGATGAAAGCGACACGGCTCCCGATGTCGGTGATATTGAGATTTTGCCGGAGTATGATCCATACGCCGACGAGATCGACTGGGATCGCGTGGCAACCTCGGGTAGCTGTGGTGAAAATTTGACTTGGGTCTACGAAAATGCTACCATTACCATTACAGGGCAGGGTGAAATGACCAATTTCAAAGAGCCCGACATGGCACCGTGGTATCCGTTGCGCCGGGTGATCCGTCACGTATCCTTGCCTGATGGACTGACGAACGTTGGTACGTTGGCTTTCTACGGTTGTGCGAATATAAAAATGGTTCGTATTCCCGATTCGGTTGTCAAGATTGGCGCCTATGCGTTTGCAGGCTGTGAAGAACTGACAGTTCTGACGTTGGGAAATCGCCTTTCTACCATTGGTCGTGCTGCTTTTTATAACTGCTACAAATTGGATGGAATAACCTTTCCCTATAGCTTGGAAACCATCGGCGCGCAGGCGTTTTACCGTTGTGAATCGCTGACGGCGGTTACTCTTCCCAAATATGTGCAAAACGTAGGCGCATCGGTATTCGCCTATTGCAAAAATTTGATCCTTGTGGAAATTTTTGCCGCGCTGAAATCGCTTCCTGAGTGGACGTTCTACGGCTGTGAAAATCTGACGGTTGTCATATTGCCCGAAACAATTTCCAAGGTCAATAATTACGCTTTTACGCAATGTGATGGCTTGACTACGGTGTATTTTGACGGTCAAAAAGACAAAAAAGAACAGATTCAGGCGGATATAGCCAAGGACATTCCTTGGTTCATGTCTTCAGGCTATATCAGCGATGGTATCCCCGCCGCTTCAACAACCTCCGGACAATATAGAGAAAACAAAAACGGAACGGTTACCCAAAAAAATACGACGGTTTCTAAAAACGAAAATATGCAGATCGTTTCGGTTGTTCAACATACCTATATGCCAGGATTTGCTATCGGCGGATCTGTTAAGACTGACATCACTGTTACCGTGGAAAACAAGGACGTTTGGCAGGATGTGGTCGATGTTATTATGGACACCATCAAAGACGTTGACGAAACAACGACCCAAGTTGGCGCAGAGTTTAACACCGTAGGAGTAACACTTTACGTTAAAACGGAAGGAAACGTAGATACGACTCTTGTGGAAGGCCTGGTTGGCGACGACGTCAAAATGACCGTCGTTACCCAGAATGGCTCCGAGTTCCGTATGGAGCTTGAGGACATCAAGCAGGAAAATCTGTCCGGCAATTATGATTATTCCTACACGGTCGGTAATACCACCAAGGAGAATTGCGATCAGCTGGGGACGGATGATTGCTTCGGTCTGACGTTTAAAGAATCTGCACAAATCAACGCAGAGGTCGTAATTCCATTGCCCGAAAATGAAGGCGCATCCAACGCGTATCTCTACCAGGTGGAGGCCGATAAATCCCTGACGCGCCTACAAGCAGTAGCCGTGGATAAGGACGGCAATGCCCACTTCTATCTGGGCGCTGTCGACAAGGATACCGAGTACGTCATCGGTGTTAACGTGCCCAACGAAAGAACGGATGACGTGATTTATCCCGACGAGCTGTTGGTGCAGGATAGTGATACGCAGAACGCGATCATTCGTTTGGAAAAGATTGACTACGTCATCACGGGACGCGAATCCTCGT
Source organism: Oscillospiraceae bacterium (assembly GCA_015064805.1). Taxonomy (GTDB): domain Bacteria; phylum Bacillota; class Clostridia; order Oscillospirales; family CAG-272; genus SIG644. Next base: position 29,684 of record SVRN01000010.1, on the reverse strand, counting down.
GGGGCATGGGGGCGATGCAGGTAACCTGGATCATGCTGGCCGTGATTGCGGTTTGTGTTGTGGTCGTCGGTGTGATCATGGCAATCTGGAACAAGCGCAGACTGGAACGCGGGTACGTGCCTGAAATTGAATATGAAATAGAAGAATAATGTAAAAAGGCAGATCGAGTGTGACGGTCTGCCTTTTGATATTTGAAAGACAAGCGGTCATACTAATCTTTGCGGCAGGTCAAAAAATGATTGACAGACGAACGCAAAAGTGGTAAAATAAAGTGTTCAAGACTGACATTGGAGAGAGGACGATCAGAACAGAAACGGAGGTGCTTCCCATGGCGATGGAAAACGAGCAGGAATTGATGGCCTTTGATGCAGATGAGCTACTGGATATGCTTGACAGCAAGCGATATTCGGATTTTATGCATCGTGTGGACGAGCTGAACCCCGTTGACGTGGCGGAATTTTTCAATGAACTTCCCCCGGAGCGGCAACCCTCCGTATTCCGATTATTGGAAAAGGACCTGGCGGCTGAAATTTTTGCAGAGCTGGACGGCGACGTTCAGGAGACGCTGATCGTGGCCATGAGCGACCGAGAGGTTCGCGTGATGCTGGACGAGCTGTTCGTGGACGACGCGGTCGATATGCTGCAGGAAATGCCTTCCAACGTGGTCAAGCGCATCTTAAAAAACGCAACGCCCGAAACACGTGCTTCCATCAATCGTCTGCTTTCCTATCCCGAGGATAGCGCGGGAAGCGTTATGACGACCGAGTTCATTGAGCTTCGCAAGAGCATGACGTGTGCGCAGGCGGTGGATACCATTCGCCGCACGGGTGTGGACAAGGAGACGGTCTACGTTGCTTACGTGACGGACGTCAGCAGACACCTGGAGGGTGTTATCCGCTTGCAGGATCTTCTGTTTGCCAAGGCGGACGAGGTTCTTGAAGATATGATGGACACCAATATCGTCTGTGCCACGACGCACGACGACCGTGAATCGGTTGCGGCGACCATCTCCAAGTATGACTTGCTGGTACTGCCCGTTGTTGATAAGGAACGGCGTTTGGTCGGTATCGTTACGGTCGACGACGCAATCGACGTCTTGCAGGAAGAGGCAACGGCCGACATCGAAATGATGGCGGCAATCACCCCTACCGACAAGCCGTATCTCAAAACCTCGGTGTTTGAAACCTTCAAAAAGCGCATTCCGTGGCTGCTCCTTCTGATGATCTCGGCCACCTTTACGGGGGCGATCATCTCGCACTACGAGGAGGCGCTTGGCACATGGACCATCCTGACGGCCTTTATGCCCATGCTGATGGGTACGGGCGGTAATGCGGGAAGCCAGTCGTCCATCGCCGTTATCCGTTCGCTCTCGCTGGGCGAGATCGAGCTTCGTGACATCTGGCGGGTATTGTTCAAGGAGATCCGCGTGTCGCTGATCTGCGGTGTGGTCATGGGCGTTGCGACCTTTGCCAAGGTGCTGCTCATCGATCTGCGATTGGATTTCTCTCAGATGCTGGTTGCGCTCGTTGTCAGCATTTCGCTTGTGCTGACGGTTATTCTGGCCAAGGTGATCGGCACGGTGTTGCCCATCCTTGCCAAACGAATCGGTCTGGATCCTGCCGTCATGGCAAGTCCGTTTATCACGACGGTCGTTGACGCGCTGTCGCTGATGCTGTATTTCGAGGTTGCTTCTGCCGCCTTGGGTGTATAAAAAGAAGTGCGCCGTATGCATCGTTGCATACGGCGCACGTTTTTGCCTTATTGTGGCGAGCCAACGAGAATGTCCGAGATCAGCTCGAAGTTCTCCAACGGGCAGATGGATATGATATTTCGCTCGCAGATGAGATATGGGGACAACTCGAGGGCAAACGGATGAGCGTCGGTATGATAGGGCGCGGGCAAGGTGAGCGCGGCGATTGGCTGTCCGTTACATAAGAGTGAGAAGTTGCCGCGGCATTTGGGAATCAGCAGATGCGTGACTTCTTGGCTTGCGGGCACCTCAAATTCCAGCGTCGTGTGGCGCGAGGCGGGGGAGAGCGGAATGATCGCCTGCACGCGCTCGGCAAGATCTTGCAAGATTTCATCTGTCTGCAACGAGTGTGCGCGGAATGCTTCCCATGCTTCTGCTTGCTCTGCGGTAAAGCCGATAAGCTGGTCAGCGTCCGTTTGCAGCGGAGAGCAACGGTAATGACGCAACAGTCCTTGGCATCCGCGCGTCTCACAGCCGTAAAGCGCTAGATGCTCGACGCATTCGGCTGCAATGGCGGCACGTGCATCTGGGCTTGCCACCTCAAAGGTGCAATCGCGCAGCTTGACGTGCTTGGCGTTGCGCAGATACAGCACAGCGGAAGGATAATCCCCCACGTTGCGCAGATGCTCGGGATACATTCCCCAGAAATCGTACATATCCCCGTGTCCGTCGGTCCGATCGGCCTCAGCCTTCGTTCCGCCGCCGGGGGCGACGATGTGGACGTCCTGCAGTGTTACGTCCTCAATGACCGTTCCGGGCAGGGCAGAGATATAGTTGCCCGCGTGAATGGTCAGATCACCAAAATGGGAGGAGGGACGCATAGTTGCCGTGATATGGGACAGCTTGACACGGCGGAAGATGCCCGTGCGAGGGCGGATTTCTTTGACGTGTGCGCTCATGTTGTAGCGGTTCAGGGTGAAGAAGAAGGGGCGAAGCACGTCGGTCATGGTGATATCGGAGAAAATAAAATCCTCGTAGACCGCGTCCTGCGTCAACTGTAGCTTGAAGCCGTCGCCCGAGTCGTACATGCAACAGCCACGGACGACGATCCTGCGCATATCGCCTGCCGATTCCGGACCAATGCGGACCGCCGCCCAATGCTTGGACTTCAAAATGCAGTTGGTGATAGTAAAATCCTCGCAGGGCTCGCTTGGCGTGAGGGTCTTGAGGCCAATCGCGTCGTCACCTGCGTCGATGTTGCAGTTGGAGATGGTGATGCGCTTGCCGCCGTCAAAATCCAGACCGTCGCCGTTGGCGCAATCGGCGGTGCGGATGGTCACACCGTCGATCAGCATATCCGAGCAATTCAGACCGTAAAAGGTGAAAAAGCCGGAATTTGTCATCGTTACGTCGCGGATGGTTGCGTGAGTACATTCGGAAAAAACGACCAGACAGGGGCGCCCCTTTTCCTCCGTATAGCCCAGCGTCGCACTGCGGCGGCCGTCGATGGTACCGTGGCCGACAATGCCGCAGTGGGTTTTTCGGTCAGCAACGATCAGGGCACAGCATGAGTTAACGTTTTTATTTTGAACGAGCGACTCCAGCGCACTCGTCCAGGCACAGCCGCGCGTGGTGCCGCTGTAATCCGTTATATGCTCGCTACCGAGAATGATACTGCCCGGATGAAGGCGAAGATAAACGTAGCTTTCCAGGCGGATCGTGCCGCAGACGTATTGTCCTGCGGGTATGTCAACGTATCCGCCGCCCGCCTTGGCGCAAGCGGCAATGGCACGGTTGAACGCATCCGTTGAATCAATGCAACAAGAATTTTGAGCGCCAAAATCAAGTACGCTATATGTCATGGGGTCCTCCTTTTTTTGAGGTTTGCTTTATTTTAGCACTCTTTTTGACGCGTGTCAATCGTATCACGGAAAAATGCCCCGCGCAGGGCGGGGCATCAAGGTTTACTCATTTAACAGCTGCTCGATTTCCTCTCGATATTCCATTGAGCTTTCGTATACCGTTGACGTAAAGAACTTGCTTTCCAAGAAATCCTCTTCGAATGCGGCTATGATTTTTTGTGCAATTCTGAATTGCGCGTTGGCTTTTTTAAGTTCGCCGTTTTTCTTCAAGTGCTTTCCTGCGATGATCAGCATGCTGATCAAGTCGTCGGCCGATATGTTTTTATGCTTTTGAGCCGCCTCATAGCTTTCCTCGCCCTCCAAAAGAGAGGCCATTAACTCTAATTTTGAAAAATAGACCTCGGGGATTTTTTCAAGCACGGGCTTGATCAAATCAATCTGCCCGTTTTCCTTATAGCAGGAAGCCAGGATACGGCAAGCGTCGTATTTGACCGAATCATCCTTGGTGGATTCGATCAGCGTTTTGCAAAGGCTGATCACCTCGTCGGCGCGCGTCGTATAGTCCAACGTGTATAGCAGGTTGTTTAATATGATGTCGTTGCCGGGGAATCTTTGCAGCCCTTCGCGCAGAATCTGCTCGGACCTTGCCGTGTCGGAAAAACGGCACTTGTATGCCTCATGGCAAATTTCATCTACTTGCTTTTCCATTTCGAACAAATTGAAATCGAAAAGCTCATCCGTTGAAACGCCGAAGAAGGATGCGATTGCGGGAATCAGCGTGACGTCCGGCATGGTGCTGCCGTTTTCCCATTTCGAAACGGCTTGAAATGAAACGCCGAGATAACCGGCAAGAATTTCTTGAGATATATTTTTCTGCTTTCTTAACGATTTGATTTTTTCTCCAAGCTTTATCATGATTATCCTCCAAATTGTTTTGGATCAGCGCTTATCCTGATACCATTATAGCATATACGCGCTTGAAATCAATAACTCATTTGGAGAGAATTTTTCTAACGACGGTTGAAATTTGAAAAAAGAATTGAAAAAACCACCAAAGATTTTTCTTTGGTGGTCAGATCAAGTTAAACCAACAGCAAATAGCCAAACAGCAGCAACACGCCAAGGAAGGCAAAATTGAAGGCAGAGAAGCGCAAAATATAGCTGCCCGATTTGCCTGGATTGTGCGCGACGTACTCGCGGAAGGTGATAAGGCTGGCGAGCGAGGCGATCAGCGTGCCGGCACCGCCGATATTGACACCAAGCAAAAGCTCGCGGTAGTTGTCGGTGAACTGCGAGAGCAGAATGGCACTCGGTACGTTGCTGATGCATTGGCAAGACAGCGCGCTGAACAAAAGAACGCTTTTGTCAAGCAGGGCGGAGAACAGCGCACGAACGCCCTCCATGCGCCCCATGTTGCCTGCAAAAATAAAGAAGCAAACAAAGGTAAAAAGCAACGGATAATCGACCTGCTTCAGCGCCTTGCGGTCAGCGAACATCAAAACGGCGGGGATGACGATCAGACCGACCCAGTAGGGAATGGTGCGGAAGACAATGGCGATGGACAGTACGAACAGCGCAAGGTAGAGCGCAGTTCGCTGAACGGGGAGCTTCATATCCTCCCCCTCCACTACGGCGATCTTTTCCGAAGGAACGAACACAAGACAGCAGACGACGATCATGACGGTGGCCAGAGCAAAGGGCGGCGCCATGATGGCGAGAAATTCAGCGTTGGGAATGTTGAAGTGAGAATACAGATAGAGGTTTTGGGGATTGCCAAACGGGGTGAGCATACCGCCGAGATTGGCAGCGATGTTCTGCATGATGAAGGTAAATGCCATGAGCTTTTGCTTGCCCGTGCAGTTCAGAATGAAAAAGCCGAGGGGCAAAAAGGTCAGAAGCGCCATGTCGTTGGCGATCAGCATGGAGCCGATGAAGGTGATGAGCACCAGCGTCAGGACTGCCGTGTGGGTGTTGCCCGTGGCGCGAACGATACGATGCGCCAAAATGGTGAAAAAGCGAATGTTTTTCAAGGCGCAGACGACGGCCAGCGTGCAGAACAGACAGCTGAGCGTTTTTAAATCGAAATAGTCAAGATAAGCCGCGTCAGGCGGTACGATGCAGGAGGTGATGACGGCCGCCGCGATGGCAACGCACAGCACGGCGTTTTTGCGCATCCAGCAAAAAACAGCGGCCAATATATGATGACGGTGCGGGTGAATCCGATGCACCCGACGCGCGTGAGTCAATTGCATACCGAGAATCCTTTCTGCCATCAGCAAAATATAGAGCTGATCGCACACGAGGAATAATATAGCACATTTTAACAAAAAATGCAAGAGGAAATTTTACAAAATGACAAAAAATCTTTGGCTTTTTTGTTGTTTCGGTCCAAAGCGGTATTTTTGATGTCTAATACATAATTTTTTGCCGCGGCGCATAGGATGGTGATGCAAAGTATCTTGAAGGGAAAGGCGGAATATAAGATGAAAGTCAATAAAAAAGGACGGTACGCTCGGCTTTTAACGCTACTGCTCGCGGCGGTGATGGTCGTGCTTTTGGGAGTGCTGATGACGGGGTGTGCACTTATCGACGGCGCGTCAGGTGCGGATGAGGAGACGGACGCGCAAAAAAGCGTCGTCAGTCCCGCGCTTCACGTTTTAGCGGAGCGGACGGACATGGCGGTAGCAACGCTGTGCGGCAACGAGTACTACTTTTCAAGGGACGTGTTTGCTCGCTCGCTTAACGTCAATGCGGCCTCGTTGCAGTATATTACGGTGATCTCACTCCCCGGTGTGACCGAGGGGGAGCTGTTGATCGGATCGACGAGAGTCAGCGAGGGGCAGGTGATCTCGGCGGCGAATTTGCAGATGATGTCCTACGTGCCCGTGGACGGTGAGGTGCAGAGCGAGGCATCCTTCACCTTCAGCGCCAACGGTAGTGAATACGCTATGACCTGCAACGTTTACGTGCTGGAGGAGCTGAACTACTCCCCGACGGTGAGCATAGCCTCGGCGCAGGCCTTGAGCGTCAGCACGCATCGGGATTTTGCCGGCTACGGTACGCTGACTGCGTACGACCCCGAGGGGGATGAGCTGACCTTTGAAATCGTCAGCGCCCCCAAGCATGGGCTTGTGATCATGACCGATGCCACTTGCGGCGAATACGTCTATCTGCCGCGTCTGGGCTTTAAGGGCGGAGACAGCTTCCGTTACGTGGCGCGGGATAAGTACGGTAACTACAGCGCCGCCGCCGAGGTGCAGGTGCAGGTGAGCGAGCCGTCGGTCTCCGTCGACTACGCGGATATGATGGGGCGCAGAGAGTATAACGCCGCGCTGACCATGACCGAGGCTGGTATCATGCAGGGAAGCGTACAGGACGACAAGACCTATTTTTATCCCGAGCAGACGGTGAGCCGTTTGGATTTTCTGGTCATGGCCATGCGCGCCGTTGGCGTCGGCTCGGTACCGACCATCAGCGATACGGGCTTTTCTGACGACGCTGATATCGAAGCGGACGCCAAGGGCTACGTTGCGGCGGCCTATTCTCTCGGCTATATCAAGGGAAGCGCCAACGAAGAAGGTGAGCTGTGCTTTTTGCCCAACGAGACCATCACTCGCGCCGAGGCGGCTGTGATCTTGCGCCGCATGGTGGACGCGAAGGACGCGCAGTTCACGCCCGTCTTTGCCGATTCGTCGGATATCCCTACCTGGGCAGGCGAGGCCATCTCCACGCTGTCCTCCATGGGTGTTATGACGCCCACGGGGGGCGCGATCTCGCCCAACGAGCAGGTGACAAGAGGACAGACCGCCATGATGCTGGCGGCGCTCAAGCGTGTCGTAGAAGAATAAATGAAAAACGGCTGTCGAGCCCAGGCTCGACAGCCGTCCTTTATCTTATGCGTGATGGGTATGCTTGACGATCCACTGTTGCATTTTGATGGACAGCCAAAAGCTGTAAATGCCCAGCGTAACGATGGTCAGAAGAAACCACTTGATGTAGTTGCCGAACAACTGACCGCCCGTGCCGTCAAAGGTCAGTCTCTTGCCGTCAATGATCGTGTTGCGCGCGAGCCAACGCTGCTTGATGCAAACGGCCCACGGCACACCGATGCCGAAGGTGATACAGCTGATCAGCCATTGCAACAAATTGACACCGATCAGACCGATCAAGCGTCCCGTAAATTTCGATTCCATATCAAATCCTCCTTTGATTGGGGTTGATCCATTGTATCATGGAGCGCAGTGTGTGTCAAGAGTCAAAAGAAAAAACGCGGTGGAAATCGCATGAAGGTGTGGGAAAATGCGGCGTCGGTGCAAGAATTTTGCTCAAAGCTCTTGTATCAATCCGAATTTTATGATAAAATAATATGTTTGTATGAATATTTCGCCAACGCAGGCGTTTTTTGAAAGGATAACGTATATGAATCAACAGCAACTGGCGCGTGAGATCGACCGCCGCCGCACCTTTGCCATCATTTCTCACCCCGACGCAGGTAAGACCACGCTGACCGAGAAGTTTTTGCTTTACGGCGGTGCCATTCAGTCTGCGGGCTCGGTCAAGGGCAAGCAGAGCGACCACCACGCCGTGTCCGACTGGATGGAAATGGAGAAGAAGCGCGGTATCTCCATCACCTCGTCCGTCATGCAGTTTGAATATGAGGGCTATTGCATCAACATTCTGGATACCCCCGGCCACCAGGACTTCTCGGAGGATACCTACCGCACGTTGATGGCGGCGGACAGCGCCGTCATGGTCATTGACGCGGCCAAGGGTATCGAGCCCCAGACGCGCAAGCTATTCAAGGTGTGCGCGATGCGTCACATTCCCATCTTTACCTTTATCAACAAGCTTGACCGCGATGCGCGCGATCCCTTTGATCTGTTGGACGAGCTGGAGAGCGAGTTCGGCATCGGCACCTATCCCATGAACTGGCCCATCGGCTGCGGTATCGGATTTAAGGGCGTATATGACCGTGAGGCGCACAGAATTCTGGCCTTTGGTGATTCTCACCGCGGCCGCGACCGTTTGTCTGCTATCGAGTGCGACATCACCGACACGGCTAAGCTGGACGAGCTGATCGGCCAGGCCGACCGCGAGGTGCTGACCGAGCAGGTCGAGCTGCTTGACGGCGCGTGCTTCGATTTTGACATGGAGCAGGTGCGCTGCGGCAAGCTCAGCCCCGTTTTCTTCGGCTCGGCTTTGAATAACTTTGGTATTGAAACCTTCCTGGAGCATTTTTTGAAGATGACGACGGGCCCCCTGCCTCGCCGCGCCATCGGTCAGGCGGTCAATCCCACGGACGAGCAGTTCTCGGCCTTCGTTTTCAAGATCCAGGCAAACATGAACAAGGCGCACCGCGACCGTATTGCCTTTATGCGCATCGTTTCGGGTCGCTTTGACCGCAATAGCGAATATCTGCACGTGCAGGGCGAGCGTACGCTCAAGCTGTCCCAGCCCCAGCAGATGATGGCGCAGGAGCGTGCCGTCATCGACGAGGCGTTCGCTGGCGATATCATCGGCGTGTTCGACCCCGGTATTTTCTCGATCGGTGACACGGTGTGCGATCCCAAGGCCAAGATCGTGTTCGAGGGCATTCCCACCTTTGCGCCCGAGCGCTTTGCATTGGTTGAGCAGATCGACTCCATGAAGCGTAAGCAATTTGCCAAGGGCATGAACCAGATCGCCCAGGAGGGTGCTATCCGTATTTTCATCGAGCCCGATTCGGGTATGGAGCGCGTCTACGTCGGCGTTGTCGGCGAGCTTCAGTTTGACGTGCTGGAATCCCGTATGAAGAGCGAGTACGGCGTGGATTACCGCAAGTACCCCTTGCAGTATGGCTCGATCCGCCGCGTTCCCGACGGTGTGGATCCCAAGTCCTTGCGTTTGTTTGACGTTAAGTGGGTGCAGGATTTCCGCGGCAAGAATTATCTTTTGTTCAACAACGAATGGCACGTCGGCAATACGCTGCAAAACAACGAAGGATTGGTTCTTGAAGAGTACGGTCAGGAGCAGAGCGAGGAATAATTTACTTGTCGTCCATCTATTAATTATTTGTTAAACCTCTTGCTTTTTTGTGACCTATGATGTATAATTAAAATACAATATCACTGTACCGTTTCGTGCGGTGATAAATACATCAAAAGAGGTAACATAAAATGAAGACAATGACGAAATTGACAGCACTTGTACTGGTTTGCGTTATGTTGCTGGCTTGCCTGGTATCCTGCGGATCCGCTTTTGGCAAGATCAAGAAGAACTTTGAGGACGCGGGTTACACCTACCAGAGCGAAGATGCCAACGGTGACAGCACTGCGAAGACCATCACCGCTGAGCTGGAAGAGGGCAATCTGGACTGCACCGTTCACGTATTCAAGGGCGAGGGCAAGGGCATGTTTGGTGCGGATGTGTACGCAATGGTTCTTGAATTCAAGTCCGATAAGGAGCTGGCTAAGGCTTTCTCTGAGGAAGGCTCCGAGACCCTGAAGGGTATGATCAAGGATGCGCAGAACTCCGAGTACGTCAGAGACAACTGCGTTCTCATCGCGCTGACCATTACTCAGCAGGATGAGATGAAGGGCATCTTCAACAAGTAATCAAGAAAATGAACAATAAAAACCGTCTTGCCGGTGCAAGGCGGTTTTTGTGTGGAGTAGTGAATGAAGAAACAATGGATCAAACAGATCGCGTTTCCCCTGTTAGCTGCCCTGATTTGGGGAACGGCGTTCGTTTTTCAAAGCGAGGCGGCGGTGCATATAGGACCGTTCACCTTCAATACGGTGCGAGGTGTGCTGGCTTTCCTTTCTTTGGGCCTCATCTTGCTTGGCCGAGACCTTTGGAATAAGAGAAAAGGAAACAAGCAAGAAGAGAGCGTGCCAGCAGAAAAGCGCAATATCAAGGCCCTTTTGATCGGCGGCTTTTTGTGCGGCACGGTGCTGGCCGTTGCCTCTAATCTGCAACAGCTGGGGCTGGGCTCGACCTCTCCCGGCAAGGCGGCCTTTATTACGGCGCTGTACGTCGTGCTGGTTCCCGCTTTTTCGCTGTTTTTCGGCAAAAAGGCGCGCGCGCTCGTCTGGATCGGTGTCGCATTGGCAACGGTTGGACTATACTTCCTTTGCATTACGGACACAATGGTGATCGAAACAAGTGACTTCTTCGTCTTCCTTTGCGCGTTTTGCTTTGCTGCACATATTATCATCATTGACCGCGTATCGCCTCACTTCAACGGCGTGGAGCTGTCCTGTCTTCAGTTTTTGGTTATGGCAGTCGAGTCGGCGGTCCTTATGCTGATCGTGGAATCGCCCACATGGGAGGCAATGCTGGCTTGCCTTTGGCCGCTGTTTTACGTGGGTGTCTTTTCGAGTAGTGTGGCGTATACCTTGCAGATCCTGGCGCAGAAGAATTCCAATCCGACCGTGGTGTCGCTGCTCTTGTGCATGGAGTCTGTGTTTGCCGTGCTGGCGGCAGGCGTGCTGACGGGGCAGTGGCTCTCAAGCAGGGAATGGATCGGTTGCGTGCTGATGCTGATCGCCGTTGTCCTGGCACAACTGCCAAAGGGCATCTTTAAAAAGAAAACAGAATAAAAAAAGACTGGCGGAGAAAGCAAAAAGATGTTTTCTCTGCCTGTTGTCTATATGGGGAAAATTGAAAATTTTAGCAACTACTAACCCGCAAGATCTCATACTTTCCATGTCTGCCGCGCGTGGTGGCAAGACTGGAAGCACGGCATTGAAAAATTACATTTGATCTCTCTTGATGTGTTTTGTAGCGCGGCAATGCCGGGGAGGCCCCGGAGGGAACGTCCGGGCGTCTTTTCTTTCGCCATTTCTTTGCGACGAGGCAAAGAAATGGCATCCATGCCGGTACAGATCAGCGCGCGGCGCAGTCGCGCAGTATGATCGTCAAAAGAAGAAGCAGCATAAAATTCCGCTACCTAAAAAAGCCCAAAAAATAAAGAGGGCAGGCACACAGAAATCTCTGTATGTCTGCCGACAACTTTATGCACGAACAATAAGTTGAAAAACTTATGCCTTCTTCATCGTGCGCAGGCAACGGGAGCAAACCGAAATGGACTTGGTATTGCCACCGACGGAAATCTTAACCTTGCGGATGTTGGGCTTCCAACATCTCTTCGTTTTACGGTGGGAGTGGGAAACGTTTTCGCCGAATACAACGCCCTTACCGCAGATACTGCACTTTGCCATCCTTGACACCTCCTTGAACACGCCTCTATGGCGCACAGATATCGATTTAACTTAAACAACGGCTATTATTATAGCACAATACTTTCAAAAATGCAAGAGTTTTTTAAAATTTTCATCGTTTTTTTCAAAATAAAACAAAAATTGGACGTATCTATGCTCCTTCACGGGCATTTTTACGGATTTTCCGCCGTTTGGTCGGATAAATCTGCTGTCAAAGCCGTCTCCTTAGCCTCCGTTTGCTCTTGCTCTGCGGGGGCAGATTGCTCGTTCGAGCAAATCTCACCATCGTACGCGGGGAGCGTTTTGGCGATCAGGCACAGTGTCAGCTGACCCTGCTCGGTGTGAGTGAAGATGGGATAATACGAAGGGATGCGCTGTTCGCACATCGCGCGGTGCAATCCGAGAACGGCCGACCACAGTCCGCTTGGCGAGACCTCGGCGTGCTCAGAAAGTCCTATGATAGCGTAAACCGTTTGACGGTCGCCGCCGTGCTCCATGAGCGTCTCCAGCGTTTGCTTGAATGCAGACAGAACGTCGGACGGCGTGAGTGTTGCGTCCGGTGTCAGGGTGCAATGAGCAATCGTATCGTTTCCAATGTACCCGTGCAGGATTGGGAGCGCTTGCTCTTGACGCCCATCTTGATTGGCCGTGCGAAGCTGTAGGGAGCGCGGCTGGGCGAGATTGCGAAGCGCGGCCGTCGGGAAAGAAAACTCCACCGTGCCGTGCGTCGAAAAGGTCAGGGCAAAGGAATCGTTTACGCGGGCAAACGCCGCCATAGTCAGTCCGCTTGCCTGCGCTTGCTCCATTAAGTATCGGGTGCTTGCTTGATCGGCAAAGACCAGATAGCCGAAGGGGAGCCGTTCGACCGCCTCGGCAGGGGAAAGATCGGCAAGACCGGGCAGGGCAGAGAGATCCACGTCGTAGCCGTTGGCGCGCGCGAGCAATGTTTTCAGATAGGTCTCGCGGTGAACGGTACACAAAAAGCGAATGGGCGTTTGAATCTCCTTGCGCGAGAAAAATGCCAGCATACGCTCGCAGGCGTCCTCGCCCTCGGGCGGCAGGATCAAGCTGCAGAGTTCTCCGTTGGCCGCGGGAAAGACGAGCCAGGGCTCGGCGCTGACAGCCCTGACGATGCGCCACGTATCGCCAAGCGACAGCGATTCGACGGGACGCAGGCCGTACAGCGGAAGCAGGGGATATTCTTTATGAGAGATCATCAATAGCCGCTCTCCCGTCGCGCCGCGAGGGGAGGGGGGGACGATCCCCTTACGCGACAGCGTATTGGGTGCTACGCGCAACGCGGTAGCGGGCGTGGGCAGGGGGGCTTTGCCGCGGATATCCTTGCTTTTTTCGATCAGATCGGCAAAGATGGCAGCGGTGTCAGCGTCCTCGGTCTGAAACGAGGTCAGCGACGAAGCGGACGGGGAGAAGACCGCACCGTATAAAAGAGCGTCCAGCGTGCGCAGCTCCTGCTCGCTCGGCTCGCGTTTCTCGGCCCTGTAGGCGGCCAGCAGGGCATCGATGCGCAAAGGAGACAGCTTGAGCCCGAAACGTTCGCGAAGATCGGAGGCGGTGGGCTTGGGGGGCGTTGCCGCAGCAATATCTGTCATGGGAATCTCCTTTCAATCAAGCAGTTGGCCAAGGCAGGCAGTCCCGTCCGCCGTTCGCTCTGTCAGGCGCACGCTATGCGTCGTGGCGTGGAGCGAGATGGGAGAAGAGACGCGAACCTCGATAAAATCAGGCGTGTGACCGACGGCAATGCCGTCCTCAAAGGTTTCAAACAGCACGCTCACCGCTTCGCCTTTGGCGATCAGTTCGTCCAGAAGCTCGGCGCGGATGTCGGCCGCAAGTGCTGATAGCGTGGCAACGCGTTGCTTTTTGACGGCGCTCGGAATCTGGTCGGGCATGATGGCGGCAGGCGTTCCCGCGCGCTTGGAGTAGGGAAAGACGTGGATCATCAAAAAGCGCGCCTTGCGGGCAAAATCCATCGTCGCTTCAAAATCCTGCTCTGTCTCTCCCGGAAAACCGACGATAATGTCCGTCGTCAACTGTACGTTCGGCATGGCGGCGCGCAGGCGCTCAATTGCGGATAGCGCCTGGGTGCTGTTATATTTGCGCTTCATGCGGGCAAGGACGGCGTCACTGCCGCTTTGCATGGACAGATGGAAATGCGGTGCAAGTGAGGATAGCTTGGCAATGCGCTCAACGAAAGCGGGGCGCATGATGGTCGGGTCAAGAGAGCCGAGTCGGACGCGTCCAATGCCGGGAACGCGGTCGACCGCCTCCAGAAGATCGGCAAGATCTGCGCCATCAAGGTCGCGTCCCCACGAGGCGGTCTCAATGCCCGTCAGTACGACCTCGCGGCAACCGCCCTCGGTCAGCGTGCGCACCTCGTCCAGCACTGCCTCCATGGGTTTGGAGCGGATGTGGCCGCGCGCGGCGGGGATAATACAATAGGTACAGCGGCTCTCACAGCCGTCTTCGATCTTAATGTAAGCACGGGTGCGTCCGAAGCGGCAGATGGACATATGCTCGAAATCAGCACCGTCCAGCGAGGGCACGTCGATCTCGGGCGCGTCGTTTTTCTTTCCTCTTGCGCAAAGTGCCAGCGTGGCGTTGACAATCGCCATTTTGTTGCGATTGCCGCAGATGAAGTCTACCCCCTCGATCTGACGGATGCTTTCGGCGTCCGTCTGTGCCATACAGCCCGTGACCAGCACGAAGGCGTCGGGATTGTGCGACAGGGCACGGCGGATAAACTGGCGCGCCTTGCGATCGGACTCAGCCGTGACGGTGCAGGTGTTAATGATATAAATATCGCATACGTCGCTTGGCGGGCAGAGCAAAAAGCCGTGCGATGCGAGAGACTCGCCGATCGCCTCGGATTCGTATTGATTGACCTTGCAGCCAAGGGTCAGGATGCCGACGGTTTTGTTCATGAGATCACCTTTCTTGTTTGGTATCACTATATTTTATCACGTTTTGGCTCTTTTGTAAAGTTTGATCGCGCGAAATGTTACTTTTTTCAAAGAAATACTTGAAAAAACGTGGCGTATCATGTATAATCATGGTGTGGCGTGTATCGCGCTGCAAATCAATTGATGAAAGAGGACAGCATATGAGCCAGCTACATATTATTGACCATCCGCTTATTACCCACAAATTGTCCATCATGCGCAATCGTAAGACGGGCTCCAAGGATTTCCGCGAGCTTCTGGACGAGATCGCCATGCTCATGGGATATGAGATCACCCGCGATCTGCCTCTGGAGGACATCAAGATCGAAACGCCGCTGGTCCCCATGGTTGCTAAGACCGTGTCGGGCAAGAAGCTGGCCATCGTTCCGATCCTGCGTGCAGGACTTGGCATGGTAGACGGTCTTTTGCGTCTGGTTCCCGTGGCCAAGGTCGGTCATATCGGTATGTACCGTGACGAGACCACCCACGAGCCCGTGGAATACTATTGCAAGATGCCGCCGGATATTGCGGATCGTCTGGTTATCGTCGTTGACCCCATGCTGGCAACGGGCGGCTCGGCTGCGGATGCGATCACGTTGCTGAAGAACAAGTACGGTTGCCGCAACATCCGTCTGATGAACCTGGTGGCCGCGCCCGAGGGCGTTAAGCGCGTGCAGGACGAGCATCCCGACGTAGACATTTACGTCGCGGCACTGGACGAGTGTCTGAACGAAAACGCCTACATTCTTCCCGGTCTTGGCGATGCCGGTGACCGAATTTTCGGAACGAAATAACGTTGACTTCAAGGGGCGGGCAAACTCCCGCCCCTCTATTTAGAAAGGAGCGTGCAGACGTGCGTATTCTCAAAGTAAATCACAACGATGCGGGACAGCGTCTGGACAAGTTTCTTTCCAAGGCGGTGCAGGGGCTTCCCATGTCGCTGATGTATAAGTTCATCCGCACCAAAAAGATCAAGCGCAACCGCGCGCGCACCGAGCCGTCGGTCATGCTGTGCGAGGGCGACGAGATCCAGCTGTTCATCCGAGAGGAGTTTTTCGCCTCGCCCGAGGAGGACACGGGTGCGCTTTCCCGCATTCGTCCCAAAATCGAGGCGGTGTACGAGGACGATAACATTCTGCTCGTCCACAAGCGCCCCGGTGTGTTGGTCCATGAGGATGACGAGGCGCAGGACAATACCCTGATCATGCACATCAAGGCGTATCTTGCGCAAAAGGGTGAGTACGATCCCGAGGCGGAGCAATCCTTTGCTCCCGCGCTGTGCAATCGCATCGACCGCAATACGGGTGGTATCGTTATCGCCGCTAAAAACGCTGAGGCGCTGCGGGTCATGAATCAAAAGATCCGCGACGATGAGGTGCGCAAATTTTATTATTGCATCGTCCATGGCGAGATGCCGCGGCGTGAGGACACGCTGCGCGCCTATCTGCGCAAGGACAGTCTGCACAATCAGGTCGAGGTCACCGACACACCGCTTCACGGCAGTAAGGAGATAATCACCAAGTACCGTGTGATCGCCTCGCGCGGCGGCAACTCGCTGCTTGAGGTCGAGCTGGTGACGGGGCGCACGCATCAGATCCGCGCTCATCTTGCCCACATCGGGCATCCGCTTCTGGGCGACGGTAAGTATGGTGTCAATCGCGCCGACGCACAGGCAGGCTATAAATTCCAAGCGCTGTATGCCCGCAAGCTTATCTTCAATTTCAAGGATGAAAGCGGCGCGCTGGGCTATTTGAAAGGACGCGAGGTCGCGCTCGACGACGACGCGATCTGGTTTTACGACGATTTCTTCACCCGTGATATTCCGTCTGCCGCGATGCCTAAGCCGAAGCCTAATCAAAAGGGCAAGGGAAGCGCTGTGAGAGCCAAGGCCGCGACAGGTGCTACTATGGCGCACCAGAGGACAAAATCCAAAGCCAAGCCATCTACGCCTGCCAAAGGGGGCAAGCAGCGATACGGCAACGGGCGAACCAAAGGAGATCGCAAATGATTTCCTTGCTTAAAAAAATCGCCGCGCAGCCATGGCTGCGCTCATCCCATGGGATGAACGTTTTATTGATCGTCAGCGGACTTTTGACGGGACTTTGCGTTTGCTTTCCCGTGCTGGGCGTGCTGGAATGGGTGTCGCTCGTTCCTGCGCTGATCGTCTTCTTTTTGCTGGCTGGCGACGCGGATGTGCCGCTTCGAAGACTGTACCGCTGTGGCTTTGTTTATAACTATGCCTTCTCGGTTGTCATCTTTCATTGGTTCTTTTATATGTACCCGCTGGAATTCACGGGCGTGCCGCGCTTGGTCGCCTTAGCGATCGTTCTGGTCGCGACGCTGGGACTGTCATTGCTGCAGTCCTTGTTTGCCGCACTTTTGCCGGTCGTGCTTGCGTTGGTTTCGCGAGGGCGCATCGCAACGAAACTCCCCTTTTTGCAGATTATCGTTACGGCGGCGCTTTGGGGCGTGCGCGAATGGGCACAAACGCTTAACTGGACGGGCGTTCCCTGGGGTCGCTTGGCGCTGGGGCAGGCCTCCTTTCCGCTGATGCTGCAGACGGCGTCCTGGTTCGGTCCGTATTTCGTTACCTTTATCATCGTTCTGGTCAACGGTTGCATCGCCTATGCCTTGCTTCATGCCGATCGGCGCCGCCTGTGCGCTCTCGTTGGTGTTGGCGTCTTTGCCCTTCAGCTGACGTGCGGGGGTATCATCATGCTGACCGATACGGCGCGCGCGACGGAAGAGCCCATCAAAGTCGCGGCTATTCAGGGCAACGTCGGCTCGGCAGACAAGTGGGATGCCTCCAATCAGGAGACCTTTGATATTTATTACGAGCTGACCGTCAAGGCGGCAGAGCAGGGAGCAGACGTGATCGTTTGGCCCGAAACGGCGGTGCCGATCGACTTTGACGATTACGCCGGATACCGCGATCCGCTGATCAGCCTGGCACGCGAGCACGAGGTTGTTTTGGTGCTGGGTGCCTTCGTTCATGAAAGCTCGGAGGTGTCGTACAACGCCGTCCGTCTGATCGACGAGACGGGAACGATGCGAGAGGAGTTTTACGCCAAGCGGCATTTGGTGCCGTTCGGTGAATACGTGCCGCTGCGCCCCGTCATTGAGGCGGTGTTGCCATTTTTGACCGAGATATCGATGCTATCTACCGATACGGAGGCGGGTGAGGATGCGGCAGTTTTTGAAACCAACATTGGGCAGATAGGCTCACTCGTTTGCTTTGACTCGATATACGAGCAGCTCGCTCTTGACGCCGCACGCGAAGGCGCCGAGCTGATCTGCATCGTGACCAACGACTCCTGGTTCTTTGACAGCGCGGCAGTGCATATGCACAACGCCCAAGCCAAGCTGCGCGCCATTGAAACGGGCAGATACGTCGTGCGCGCCGCCAATACGGGTGTGTCCTCCATCATCACCCCGACGGGCAAGGAGCTTGCGCGTCTGGATGCGCTCAAGGAGGGAATCGTCACGTCCGAGGTGGAAATGCGGCAGGGAATGACGCTGTATACGCGTATCGGAAATCTTTTCGTGTACGTTTGCCTTGCGGGCTGTGCCGTCTTGCTTGCCGAGCGCGCGGTAAACGGTATCGATGCGCGCGTTAAGAGGGCAAAAGCACAAAAATAAAATTTTTTGAAGAAATTTCAAAAAAGGGCTTGCTTTTTACGAACAACTGTGTTATAATAATGCCCGTCGGTTGGAAAACCGCACGGAGGCATAGCTCAGTTGGTTAGAGTACTTGCTTGACATGCAAGGGGTCACTAGTTCGAATCTAGTTGTCTCCACCAATAAAAACAGAACATTTGTCTACCGACAAATGTTCTGTTTTTGTTTATCCAAGCCGCAGGCTTGGCATATCATCGCCGCGCGAAGTGCGGCGTATACCATCAGCCCCTGCGGGGCTGTATCTCATCACGCGTCAGCGTGCATTTTCCTGCGGCTTGATGATATACAACACTTCGTGTTGATGATATACAATGCTACGCATTGATGATATACACGCCTTCGGCGCGATTGAGATGCGAGGATGCGCAAAGCTCTTGAATTACCTTGCAAAATATGATATAATAACCTCGAAGGGAGGATATTATGAAGTTAAGAATACTTGATTACATAAAAGATGTAAAAGAACACAATGGTGTTTCCGTATCCGCGAAGTTGCAATGTACTTGCGGCTGTTCGAATTTTGAATTTTCACATACGGGCAAACAAACAAGAGGCATTTTCGCTCCTTTTATTATCAAGAAAAATGGACAGTTAATTCTGAAAGCTGTTTGTCCTTGTGGCAACTCAATCATTGTATATGATTCAACGCAAGATGGCACTCACGCCCACAATACCGATTCGCCATACGACTTTGCACCATTAACGGTAAAATCATTGCCGAATCAATTATCAGTAGTAATAAAATATAACTACTTCCCTGAAAAGCTTAAAACCGGTGAATCTTATTCAAATCAATTTGAAAATTGTTTTATTTATATTATTGATGAAAATGGAAAAGAAGGGAAAGCTTTGATTGAAGAATGACCTTTGGACACCTTTTTTTCGTTTTTACCTCGTTTAGACACCTTTTCACTCGTTTAAGGCATAAAAAAGCGTATTGCGAGAGCAATACGCTTTTTTTTGCGAATTTTCCCTTCGGGC
This sequence comes from Oscillospiraceae bacterium, assembly GCA_015064805.1. Lineage (GTDB taxonomy): Bacteria > Bacillota > Clostridia > Oscillospirales > CAG-272 > SIG644. The sequence goes on along the minus strand of SVRN01000010.1, from coordinate 10,315 downwards.
AAGCGAAGTATTTCACTAAAAGCAGCTAATAATTTTCAAAAAATACAAAAAAATTCAAAAAAACGGTTGCTTTTTTACTTTCTTTTTCGTAATATAGATATAGCATCGAAGAAATGGCATGTTTTGCCGAGTACGCCGATATCTGTGGAAAGAGCGGGAGTTACTATGCAGTTGAGAAACGCTATTTTAGACCCGATAGAGCTGGAAAGAGAAGAAAATATACTCTTGGATCGCTGGGCGGCGGATCTGCCGGGGTTGATCCGTGACGGTTTGCCTTGTGCGCAAGCATATTGCGCGGCACCTGTTCGCATCATGCTTCTTCTCAAAGAGGTCAATGGGGGAGAGAACTGGGATCTGCGCCGATTTTTAAGAGACGGCGGACGTCCGCAAACGTGGAACGTTGCGGCTCGCTGGGTGCAGGGAATTCTGAATATAGAAACAGAATTTGGCTGGAGCACGTTGGCGGAATGCAACGAGGAGCGCAGAAAAGAAATGCTTCCGAGGATGTGTGCCGTCAACGTAAAGAAAACGTCGGGCAAGCATACGGCCAATCAAAGAGAAATCGATCGCGCGGTGAAATTGTATCAGGACAATTTGAGAGCGCAGATCGGACTGTACCAGCCGGATATCGTCATTTGCGGCGGCACGACAGGACAGTACGTGCGAATCATGCATCGAGAGCGTCAGATCGAATGGCGAATGACCTCGCGCGGTATTTGGTATTTTATCGAGAATAGCGGAACGGTGGTCATCGATTACTCGCACCCTGAGGCCCGCACCAAGGATTGCTTGTTGCATTATGGATTGATCGATGCAGTGAAGGAGATATTGTCCAAATAATTAAGAGCAATTTAGTTTCGATACCTGCGCGGGTCGTTGGTCTCGCCCAGCAAATAATCAATGCTGGTATTATAAAATCTTGCCAGTTGGATCAAAACGGCGGTTGGAATATCGTTCTCGCCGGTTTCATATTTGGAGTATCCCGTTTGCGACATACCCAGTAGCTTGGCCACTTGCGTTTGTGTGAGGTCCTTGTCTTCGCGCAGATCGCGGATGCGGTTGTATTTCATATTGCCTCCGAAACAGATTCGTTTATCTCATTATATTTTAATCTGTTTCAGGGTATTGACATTTAACCTAAAATAGGTTATAATATTTTAAAAGAGCAGACTCAACGAAGGGTTTATTGACACTTTCAAAAATCTGCGGTATAATATAACTACAATTCACCACCCAAAAGGAGAACATCATGGCACAATACGACAAATACGGCGAACTGATCCCGGAGTCTGTTCCGGTCAAGCTGCAAACCAACAGAAGCATGTGGAAGCTGATGCTGCTGAACATCATCACGCTTGGACTGTACAGCATTTTCTTCTTCATTCCGTTTTCGTTCGATCTTGATAAGGTCGCGCCCAAGCCCGACCGCTCCAAGACGATGAACTATCTCTTTGCGTATATTCTTGCTTGTATTACATATAGCATCGTTCTGATCGTATGGCATTATCAGATCGCCACACGCGTACAAGAGGCTCTGACACAGCGCGAGATTGAGTATGAGTTTAGCACGACCGATTTCTGGCTTTGGTATTTCGTCGGCTCGTTCTTCCTGGTTGGCCCGTTTATTTATTTCCATAAGCTGTGCACGGCGATGAATTTGCTTTGCGAGGATTATAACGAAAAGGGAAACGCATAATTAAGATGACAAGGGCACCCTGCGGTGCCCTTACTCATTTTACTTGACGTTTTGCGCGGATTGTGATACAATAGAAAACGAAAGGCGGTGAGAGCATGAAAAAGGAAGCATTGAAGCTGGCCAATATCAAAGCGGATCTGAAGAAAATGGCGGACTTTTATATGTCCAACCGCGTGGATTTTCGCTTAACGTATATCGTTCCCATTACTATGATTGCGGTGCTGATGGCCATCTTAACAAAGCGTGTCTGGGTGGGACTGCTGATCTTTTCGCTGTCATCGATCGAGGTCGTTCGTTTTATCAGAGATTTGAGGGCACATCGCAATACCATGCGAATGATCTCGGCGGCCATTGATCGAGGAGACATTTCCATTTCTGTGGAAACACTGAGCCATATTGCAAGAGAAGTCATTTACGAGCCGCATACCACCGTTAGCTATCGTAACCAAGGCTATTTGGACGAGACCAAAACGGTTGCCTTCTTCCATTTTGAGGGTGGCGGCAGCTGGCGAGTGCCCTCGGTTGAGGTGCACTATCCTTGGAGCCAAGACTATTACATGAGCCAGTCGGGGCTCGAAAACAGCTCGACGCAGGGAGAGAAGTTTTTCTTCGTCTGCCTGCAAGGCTATTACGATATTGCTTACGTATATCCTTGTGATCGCTTTGAACTCGGAGAGCTTAAGACAGGCCGCGAGGATGGCGCCGATGGCGTAAAATAAAAAGTACGTCTGCACAAATACGTGCAGACGTACTTTTTTGCTTACAGATCGCCAAGTTGCTTTTTTATGCGCGTGATGATCATATCCAGCGCGGCAGGATTATTGCCGCCACAGGGAACGATGATGTCGGCATAGCGCTTGTAGGGCTCAACGAAGGCCTCGTGCATGGGCTTGACGGTGGTCAGGTATTGGGTGATGACCGACTCCAGCGAGCGTCCGCGCTCCTTGGTGTCGCGCACGATGCGGCGCAGAATGCGCTCGTCCGCGTCGGTGTCGACGAATATTTTGAGATCCATCATACTGCGCAACGTTTCGTCGGACAAAAGCAGGATGCCCTCCAGAACGATAACGGCGCGAGGCTCAACGCGCACCGTTCGATCCGAACGGTTGTGGACGGTGTAGTCGTAGACGGGAACGTCCACGGCGTTCCCTTGGCACAGTTGCTCCAGATGTGCGCAGAGCAGCTCGGTCTCAAAGGCGTCGGGATGGTCGTAGTTTTGCAAACAGCGCTCCTCGTAGGTCTTGTCGTTCTGGGCGCGGTAGTAGCTGTCGTGGGTGATGACGGCCACGCGATCGCCAAAGGCTTTGGCAATATGGGCCGCCAGCGTGGTCTTGCCGCTTCCCGTGCCGCCTGCCACGCCGATGATGAGAATGCTTTCGTTTTTGGTCATGATATCATCCTCACTTTTTGGTGCTTTGCTCTTCGATGGCGCGCTTCCAGCAGCTATGGCACATGGCAACGTAGGAGTCGTTGCCGCCCAACATGATCTGACCGCCTACGGTCACCACGCGTCCCGTGCTGTCGATGCGGGCGTTGACGATGGCTTTTTTGCCGCAGGTACAGATGGTCTTGATTTCGGTGATGGAATCGGCAACCTCAAAGAGGCGGCGGCTGCCCTCGAACATATGGGTCAAAAAGTCGGTGCGCAGACCAAAGCAGAGAACGGGGATGCCCAGCTTGTCCACCACGCGCCTGAGCTGATCGATCTGCTCGGCGGTGAAGAACTGGCACTCGTCCGCGATGATGACGTGGTAATTCTCAAGACGCGAGAACTCGTCGTATACGTTCATATCGGGAGTGATGACGCGCGCGTCTGCCTGCAGACCGATACGCGAGCGAATGGTGTTGGCGCCGTCGCGGTCGTCGATGGAGGGCTTGATAAGCCACACCTTCATGCCGCGCTCCTCGTAGTTGAATTTGGTGATCAGGGCGTTTGCCGTCTTGGACGAGCCCATCGCGCCGTATTTGAAGTATAATTTTGCCATGTCGTGTCCTTTCGTGTCGAACGGTCGGGAATTATCGTATTCAGTATACCATACTTTTTTGCCTCGGGCAAGAGGGAAAAGAAAAATCGGAAGGAAAAAATCCTTCCGATTTGATTTTGATTTAATCGTGAGCAAATTTGGGAAGCAGCTTGATCAATCGGTAAATGACGGGGCAAAGTACGATATTGAACAGCAGCTCAAAGGGGAAATTGACCAGACCCATGCCGTAGATCAGCACGCTCATGACGGAGGGCATTGCCTCGCCGATCATGCCTTCAATGGCGCTGAAGAATACCGTCAGACAGCCGATCAGATAAATGCCCGTGTTGACGACGGGACAAATGATGGCGGCGCTGACGACGGCGACGTACTTGTTCCAGCGGCTGATCAGCCGATAGAGAAGTGCCGCGGCCAGACCGCACAGCGTGCCCTTGGCCAGTACGACGACCACGGTGCCCGCAGGCGAGATGCCGAAGAAAAACGCCGCTTGCCCCGACGCCAGAATAACGATGGCGTTGACAAGTCCCAGCCAGCTACCGCCCCATACGCCGCATAGCACGGCGCCTAGTACGATGGGAACCAGTGTCAGTGAAACGGTGACCATGGGGCTCAGACGGATAAAGCTACCTGCATACGTCAATATCACGACTAACGCGGTCAGCATCGCCATAAGCACCATCGTCTTGGTCGACATGGCTCTTTTGTTGCTTGCTTTCATGAAAACCTCCTTGCTGTCGCCCGCTTGCGCGGTGCAACGCATCAAAATTTATATGTACTCCGTTCGGAGCAATATACAAAGCAATATTCAGTTGTTTTTTGTGTAAAGAATGTTCAGTCCCTTGAGAACGAGGCTGTCGTCCAAGGTGATATCGTGCTTGCAATGGCAGACGATGGTCGATGCCAGACCGCCCGTTGCGAGAACGGGAAGCGTCTCGCCCATTTCCTCGTTGATGCGGTCGATCATCGCGTCGATCATACTCGCGTTACCAAAGACAACGCCCGAGCGCATGCAATCAACCGTGTTTTTGCCGAGGACGCTGCGCGGTGCCTCCAGGCTGACCTGGGGAAGCTGCGCGGTGCCCGAGGACAGTGCCTTCAAGCCCATCAGCACACCGGGAATGATGGATACGCCGATAAAGGCGCCCGTCTTGTCCACGACCATCATTTTGGTGGCGGTGCCCATGTCAACGATCAAGGAAGGACTGCCGTAGAGATGATGCGCCGCGACGCAAGCGCAGATGAGATCTGCACCGACCGAGGCAGGGTTATCACAATGGATTTTGAGGCCCGTTTTGACGCCCGGACCGACGAGCAAGGGCTCGACGTCGTAAATAAAGCGGATGGCCTTTTTGAGTACGCTGTTCAGAGGCGGCACGACGGACGAAATGATCGCACCCTTGACGATGGCCCGATCAACCTTGTGAAGTGCGAGCGTGTGCAAAATTTTGGACGCGTATTCGTCGGCGGTCTGCGTGGTGTTGGTTGAAATGCGGGAAACAAAGGTCAACGCATCGCCGTCAAAGCCGCCCAACGTGATGTTGGTATTGCCGATGTCAATGGCAAGGATCATACGGTCTGCCTCCTTCCGAGATCGATACTTGATTATTGTACCACAGATCGCGCCAAAAAGCAAGAGCTGCGCGCAAAAAACAGCCTCGCATGGCGAGATCGTCATGCGAGGCTTGCGGTCTGCGTTATTTACGCTCTTTTTTTCTCAAGAACAGCCACGCGCCGACAACGGCAGGTAGCATGGGGGAAAGGCTGACAAACAGCACGGACTTACAGCCGCCCGTCGGCTGCTCACCGGTGGTGGGAGGCGTGGTAGGTTGGTTGTTATTGCTGTTACTCTCATCGTACTGCAACGTAGCGCAGACGGTGCAGATGCGGGAAAGATTGCCGTAGCCGTCGTCGATCCAATCGCTGAATTTGTGTCCTTCTTCGGTGGAAATGACGCGGCCGGTCGACAGCTTTTCACCACAGCCTGCGCAGTAGGTGTCACCCGTGTAGCCCTCCTTGGTGCAGCTTGCGGCGATCGCACCGCGCACCTCGGTCTGCTCGTGCTTGCAGGGCTCGTCGGGAACGGTGGGTTCATCGGGAACTTTCGCCATGCCCGAGGGGGTGGTCATATCGGCAGGGATCTCCTTGCCGAACAGGAGCCAAGCGTATTCGGGGTAGTCGATAAAGACGTTTCGATTGCCTTGAATGGCACCGACGACCTCGTTGCGGCCCATTTCCCAGGTATCCACGGGGTCAAGTGCGCACCACTCGAGCAGAACGTCGACGCTTTGGAAGACGTTGGTGATCTTGTTGCACTGGGCGAGCTCGCCGCCGTAGCGGACGTAAACGTACAGGCAGATGCGGGCGACGTCACCCTTGACGTTGTCAAGCGGTTCAAAATACCCACCGCCGGACTTGCCGCCCACGGCGCCGCTGACCAAGGACGAGCCTTTTACGTCCTTGCCGCCGGTTACGTTGCCGTATTTATCGTTGGCGCGAACGGCGTTGGTGGTCACGTCGTCGGGACGCACGTGATGAAGATCGGCGCCGGCGCCCTCGTTATCAAAGCCGCCCAGGCTCTTGGGCCAGACGTGCTCACGGTTCCAGCCGATGCTGCCCGAGCCGATAAAGTCGCTTCTCTTGACGACGACGGAGGTGTAGAGCAGCGTGATGGAGCCGTCAGCGTTTTGACAGTCGGTATTGACGCTCATGTCGCGGCAATCGCTGTAGGAGGTCTTTTTCTTATGGGTTGAGGTCATCAGCGTGCGGAGCGCTAAAAGCAGCTCGGTCTCCGATAGCTGCGAAAGAGAATCGTAGGTGTAGCTTTGAGTATAGTACGCGTCTGCCGAGGTGCCGTCAAGCGTCTGGCAAACCTCGTCGCGCACGCCGCTGTTTTTGGACGTACTGTAGCTTGCGGGTGCGGCGAAGGAGGGCAGGCAAAGACTGCAGATCAGCAGTAAGACCGCCAGCATAAGAGCCGCGCGTTTGATATGTTGATTCATAACGGTCTCCGTTTCATCAAGGATATCGACATTATAGCACAAGGGACGAAGGATTGCAACAATTTTGGCGAAAAAGTCACACCTTGACGGGAGAGGGATCTTCGCCTTGACATTTTTTGCCGATGTGTTATAATTAATACAGAAATGCTATGATGAGGAGTGAACCCCATGAAACAATACATTCTTGCCCTTGACGAGGGAACGACCAGCGCCCGCGCGATCTTGTTTGACCGCCATTCGAATATCATTTCCATGGCACAGCACGAGATCGCCCAGATCTATCCCCATCCGGGTTGGGTCGAACAGGATCCCATGGACATCTACGCCAATCAGTACGCCGCGCTGACCGAATGTATCGCCAAGAGCGGCATTGATCCCGATGAGATTGCCGCCGTTGGTGTGACCAACCAGCGTGAAACTGTGGTCGCGTGGGACAGACGCACGGGCAAGCCCATTTGTAACGCGATCGTGTGGCAATGCCGCCGCACGGCCGATATCTGCCGTGCCCTGGATCAGGCGGGCTACGCCGAGGAGATCAGCGCGCTGACGGGTCTTCGCCTTGACCCTTATTTCAGCGGTACCAAGATCAAATGGATGCTGGACAACGTGCGCGGCGCCAAGCAACTGGCGAAGGAAGGGCATTTGATGGTCGGCACGGTGGACAGCTGGCTGATCTATAAGCTGAGCGAGGGTAGAATTTTCGTGACCGACCGCACCAACGCCTCGCGCACCATGCTGTGTAACGTACATACGGGCGAGTGGGAGCCGCGTATGCTGGATATTCTGGACATTCCGCGCGATATTTTGCCCGAGATCAAGAGCAGTAGTGAGATCTACGGCTATTTTGAGTGCATGGGCTCCCAATTGCCCATCGCGGGTATTGCGGGCGACCAGCAGGCAGCTCTGTTCGGTCAATGCTGCTTTGAAGCGGGTGAGGCCAAGAATACCTACGGTACGGGCTGCTTTTTGCTGGCGCATACGGGCGAGCAGGCGGTACACAGCAAGCAGGGCTTGCTTACCACCATCGCTGCGACCGAAGCAGGCAAGCCCATCGAATACGCCCTGGAGGGCAGTGTGTTCGTCGGCGGTGCCGTAGTGCGTTGGCTGCGCGACGAAATGAAGTTGATCGATAGTGCCAAGGAGAGCGAGGCGGTGGCGTTGCAGGCAAAGGACAGCGCAGGCGTGTACGTCGTGCCCGCCTTTGCAGGACTTGGCGCGCCCTATTGGGATATGCACGCACGCGGCAGTATTCTCGGATTGACGGCAGGGGCGGGAAGAGCCCACGTCGTCCGCGCGGCGCTCGAGTCAATCGCCTACCAGACCGAGGACGTACTGCATGCCATGGATGCCGATATGCACGCGATGGGCGTGGGTGAGATCGCAAGACTCCGCGTCGACGGTGGCGCATCGGCTAACGACCTGCTCATGCAGATGCAAAGCGATCTCTCGGGCATTGAGGTGGAGCGCTCCGCCAATCCCGAGGCAACGGCGGCAGGCGCGGCGTATCTTGCAGGACTGGCGGTCGGCTTTTATCATGACCGCGAGGAGCTGAAGCATAACGTGTCGGCAGGCAAGACGTTTTCGCCTGCCATTGGTGAGACCGCGCGCCGACAGAGATTGAACGGCTGGCACTGTGCCGTCAAGGCTTGCCGCGCGTTCGCAGAGGGTGAGGCGTGATATGATGGTGATACAAACGGACGTTTTCGTCCCTTCGACGGACGGACTACACACGCTGTTCGGGCGAGTTTTTCGCCCCGAGGGTGAGATCCGCGGCCTTTTACAGATTGCTCACGGCATGGCGGAGCATATCACTCGCTACGAGCCCTTGATGCGCGATCTAGCCGCGCAGGGCTGGCTTTGCTTTGGACACGATCATCTCGGCCACGGAAAAACGGCGCGTGACGATGACGAGTTGGGATATATTGCCCCCAAAAACGGTCACGATCTGCTCGCGCGCGACGTGGCGGCGGTGGCACGGCAGATCATCAACGAGTACGACAGCGCTCGCTCGCTGCCCTACGTTCTGATGGGGCACAGCATGGGGTCCTTCGTGGTACGCTACGCCACGAAAAAGGGCTACGTTCAGCCCGACCGACTCATCCTTATGGGCACGGGCGGCCCCAGCCCCATGGCAGGCGCAGGCTTGCTTACGGCAGGCCTTGTTAAGCTCTTGCGTGGGGGGCACTATATCTCACCGCTTTTGGATAAGCTCGCCTTTGGCAGCTACAACAAGCGCTTTGAGGACGAGGACGCAAGCGATCCCGTGCGCTGGCTGTCAACAATAGAAGACAGCCGTAAGGCTTATCGAGAGGATAAATTCTGCGGATTCCAATTCACGGCAAGCGGCATGTACGACGTAGTTCATGTAATCAAACTGGCCAATGAAAAGGCCTGGTTCAAGGCGTTTCCCAAGCACATCCCCGTTCTGTTGGTTGCGGGCGGCGATGACCCCGTGGGCGACTACGGTGCAGGCGTGCGTAAGGTGGCAGAGCTGTTGAGCGCGCAGGGTGTGGTGACGATGTGCCACGTCTACGAGGGCGCTCGCCACGAGATTCTCAACGACACCTGCTACGAGCAGGTCAGAGAGGATATCCTTTCGTTTATTTCATAAAAACAAAACCGCCGCCCATGTGGGCGGCGGTGTTTTGTATCTTACAGGTTGTAATATCTGTCAAACTCGGCGGGATGGGGGATCTTGGAAAGCTCGGAGCATTCAGCGCGCTTGTTCTTGATGAAGTTAGCAAGCAGTTCCTCGGGGAAGACACCGCCCGCGGTCAGATAATCGTGGTCGGCTTCGAGCGCATCCAACGCCTCGGGAAGGGAGGTGGGCAGACCCTTGAGCTTTTTCTTTTCCTCCTCGGGCAGGTGGAACAAATTGAAATCGTAGGGACCCCAGCCCTCAGCGTGAGGATCGATCTTGTTCTTGATACCGTCAAGACCAGCCATCAGAATGGCGGCGTAGCAGAAGTAGGGGTTGCAGGTCGCGTCGGGGTTACGCAGTTCAAAGCGGCGCTTGTCGGGGCTCTTGGCGTAAGCGGGGATGCGGATGACGGCCGAGCGGTTGGAGGTCGCGTAGCCAATCGTTACGGGCGCTTCGAAACCGGGAACCAGGCGCTTGAAGGAGTTGGTGGAGGGATTGGTCAGCGCGCAAAGAGACGCGATGTGCTTGAGCAGACCGCCCATGAAATAGTGGGCCGTTTCGGACAGATGCGCGTAGCCGTTGTCGTCCGAGAAGACGGGTTGACCGTCCTTCATGAGCAGCATATGCACGTGCATACCGCTGCCTGCCTCGCTGTAGATGGGCTTGGGCATGAAGGTAGCGGACTTGCCGTACTTGAGCGCCGTGTTGTGGATGATATACTTGATCATCATGGTCGCGTCGGCCATGTGAACGACCTCGCCGAGCTGGGGCTCGATCTCAAACTGACCCGAAGCGGCAACCTCGGGGTGATGATAGTTGATGTCAATGCCGGCGTCCTTCATGTGCATGCACATCTCGCTGCGGCATTCGTAGGAGATATCAAAGGGCTTGGCGATGTGGTAGTTTTTCTGCTTGGGAACGACCACGCCGTGTCCCTCAATGCCGCTGTTCCAGTAGGACTGAACGGCGTCGACGGTCGAGCTGATCTCGCGGC
>SVRN01000053.1 GCA_015064805.1 Oscillospiraceae bacterium | reverse complement strand
CCCTCTCGTGCTTGTCCACGCGGATGCGGATCTCGCCCAGAAGGTCGTCGATCTGTCCCTCGATGGGACGCACGTCGATCAAGGGATCAAGCAGTCCCGTGGGACGGATGATCTGCTCGACCGTCTGGGTCGCGTTTTCGTTTTCATAATCGCCCGGTGTCGCGCTGACGAACACCGCCTGATTGATCTTTTGCTCAAATTCCTCAAAATAGAGCGGCCTGTTGTCGTACGCCGAGGGCAGGCGGAAGCCGTAGTCCACCAGATTTTTCTTGCGTGCCGTGTCACCGCCGCTCATGCCGCGCACCTGCGGCAACGTGACGTGCGACTCGTCGACGAACAGAAGAAAATCCTCGGGAAAATAGTCCATAAGCGTGTAGGGTGTAGCACCGACGGGACGGCCAGCCAGCACGCGCGAATAGTTCTCAACGCCCGAGCAGTAGCCGATCTCACGCAGCATCTCCAGATCGTACTTGGTGCGCTGCTCGATGCGCTGTGCTTCCAGCAGCTGCTTGTTTGCATTGAAATACTCCACTCGCTCGACCATCTCGCGCTCGATCTCGGCCAGCGCAGCCTCGCGCTTGGCATCCGACACGGCGTAGTGAGTCGCGGGGTAAATCGCGGCGTAGGAAAGATTTCTCAGGACCTCGCCCGTGACGATGTTGATCTCGCTGACGCGCTCGATCTCATCGTCGAAAAATTCCACGCGCACGGCGTGCTCCGACTCAGCCGAGGGAATGACCTCGACCACGTCGCCCCGCACGCGGAAGGTGCCGCGGGCAAACTCAATGTCGTTGCGGCTGTAGCTGATGGCCACCAGATGGCGCACGAAGGCGTCGCGGTCCATGAGCATACCGGGGCGCACGGCCAGCACCAGAGCGCGATACTCCTCGGGATCACCGAGCGAGTAGATACAGGACACCGATGCCACGATGATCACGTCGCGACGCTCGAACAGCGAGCTGGTCGCGCTGTGGCGTAAGCGGTCGATCTCCTCGTTGACCAGCGCGTCCTTTTCGATATACATATCCTTGCCCGGGATGTATGCCTCGGGCTGGTAGTAGTCATAATAGGAAACGAAATATTCCACCGCCGCGTCGGGGAAAAACTCACGCATCTCGGAGCAGGTCTGGGACGCCAGCGTTTTGTTGGGCTCCAGAATCAGCGTCGGGCGGTTGCAACGTGCGATGACGTTGGCCATGGTAAACGTCTTACCCGAGCCCGTAACGCCCAGCAGCGTCTGCATACGCTCACCGCGCTCAATACCTGCGACCAGCGCGTCGATCGCCTGGGGCTGATCGCCCGTAGGGGAAAACTCGCCCTTGAGAACAAACCGATCCATACGTCATCTCCTTTGCTTTGTACTTGAAACCAATCGTATCTTTTATTATACAGTATGCCGCTACATTTGTCAACAGAAACATTTCAATTTCGGAAAAAAATTATCATCTTTTATTTTAAAAACCACAAAAAGTCTCGCGCCTTTTCCATTTGCGGAAATATATAACCGTTTTTTCTTCGATTTTATCCAAATTGACCAAAAATTCGATCAAAGTGCGAAATATTCCCTTATCCCCTTGCTTTTCAGAGCGGAATGTTGTATAATAATTATAATTGCGGTTTTGCTATCCGCGAAAATACACAGATAGGAAAAAAGAGGTATTATGGACATTTTTGAACCTTTGTTCCGAAACTTGGCCAACATCGATTGGGCCAACGACTGGAAGCTGTTCGTCATGTGGATCATCGGCGGACTGCTCATCTTCCTCGCCATCAAAAAAGAAATGGAGCCTACCTTGCTGCTCCCCATGGGCCTTGGTGCCATCCTCGTTAACATTCCCGGCGCGCACGTCGGCGCACTCGAAACGCTGTATAATGCGGGTATCGCCAACGAGCTGTTCCCTCTCATTTTGTTTATCGGCATCGGTGCCATGATCGACTTCGGCCCCGTGCTGTCCAACCCCAAGCTGATGATTTTCGGCGCGGCGGCACAGTTCGGTATCTTCTTTACCTTCTGCCTGGCCTCCGTCTTCTTCGATCTCAAGGACGCAGCCTCCATCGCCATCATCGGTGCGGCTGACGGCCCCACCGCCATCTCGGTTGCCCAGAAGCTCGAATCGTCCTACACGGGCGCGATCATGGTCGCGGCGTATTCGTATATGGCGCTCGTGCCCATTATTCAGCCCCCCGTCATCAAGGCGCTGACCACCAAGAAGGAGCGTATGATCCGCATGGACTACAAGGCGGCCAACGTTTCCAAGACCACCCGTATCCTCTTCCCCATCGTCATCACCGCCGTTACCGGTCTGTTTGCCCCCAACGCGATCGAGCTGGTCGGCTTCCTTATGTTCGGTAACCTCATCCGCGAGTGCGGCGTGCTGGATTCGCTGTCCGAAACGGCGCAGAAGGTGCTGGCAAATCTCGTCACCATCTTCCTGGGCATCACCATCGCCACCCAGATGACGGCAGACAAATTCCTTGAGTGGAATACCCTGCTCATTCTGCTGCTCGGTCTGTTCGCCTTCATTTTCGACACGGCAGGCGGCGTTCTGTTTGCCAAGTTCCTCAACCTGTTCCTCAAGAAGAAGCTCAACCCCATGATCGGTGCGGCAGGTATCTCCGCATTCCCCATGTCGGGTCGTATCGTTCACGCCCTGGGCCGCAAGGAAGACCCCAACAACTTCCTGCTTATGCATTCCATCGGCGTCAACGTGTCGGGCCAGATCGCATCCGTTATCGCGGGCGGTCTGATCCTCAACTTCTTCCTGTAATGCGATGAAAGGACGGTATCAAACAATGAAAAAACTGATTGCAATCCTTCTCATGCTCTCCCTTTTGATGTGCCTGTTCACCTGCTTTGCGGCAGCAGAGGCTCCCGTAGCCGACACCGAGAGTGAAAGCGAGGTCGGTGGCGCCGACGAGCCCGAAAACGAAACCGAAAATCACGAGTTCATGTTCGAGCCTTCGAATTTTGTCGACAACCTGTACTACATGGGTGTCGGCATGGTCGGTATCTTCCTCGTGATCGGTATCATCATTCTGGCAACGGTCGCCCTCAACCGCGTCTTCAGCGGCAAGGCGAAGGAATAATTGATAAAACAGCAAAAATGCACCGCAATCGCGGTGCATTTTTCTTATCTGCTTGCAGGATGAAAATTCAAGACGCCCGCTTCTACGGACGCGCACATAGCTTCGCGCGTCAAAAGGAGCGAGCATTATAAACCCGACTCTGCTCGTTTCTTCATCGCCACCGAAACGCAAAGCAGCGCCGCCATGATGCACAGCACCGAGATCTCGGGCAGCCATTCAAAGAAGGGCGGCTGCGGATCGGCAAGAACGTAGATCTGCATATCCTCCACGAATACATGGTAGAGGAGTGGCAGACCAAACAGCGGATACAACAGATATTTGGTGCGGATGATGCCAAAGACGGTCAGACTGTAAAGCACCAGCACCGCCGTGTATAAGATCAGGCACAGCACCGTGTGCGTCATGGTTTCAAAGGTGAAGGCTTTGACCATGAAAAACACCACGCCCATAAGGACAGGGATGGCGGTCAGCTGTGGGCATTTCTCGCCGAAAAGGATCACGGCTACGCCAAACACGACAGCCGCCGCGATCACGTTGACAAAATGCACCCAAAAGACCAGGGGCGTCATGGGCGTGACCGAATAGTAGATCGCTCGGATGATAGCCGACGCCGCCATAAAAAACAGCGACAGACAGGCCGCAGGGCTGTTTCGTTCAATATAAAAGCTGGCTCGTTTCATATCGGAATACCGACCTCCGCTTGCTTGATGCTTACAGTATAACACTTTTTTCACGCGTTGTCAAATCTTGCTTTTTCAAAAAAATTATGGTCACTTCCGCCTTGACAATCCAAAAGAAACATGATATACTGTTTTTAATTATTGATACATTTGGAGGTATCTCGATGAAAACGAAGCTTATCCGTGTTCTCTCGTTGTTGCTCGCTCTCGTCACGTTGCTCGGTCTGAGCTGCACGATGGTCGCCTGCAGTAACGATCCGGACGACGTTCCGGAGCAAAACGACCCCGACAAAAATGATCCTGACAAGAATAATCCCGACAACAAGGATCCCGACGATAAGGATCCCGACGATAAGGATCCCGATGAAGACGACCCTTACGCAAGCTACAACATCCCTGACAGCCTGCCCGAGAGAAACTTCACACAGGAAGGCATGGATGAGTTCGTCATTGCCTGCCAGGACGATATGGTCCACTTCTTCTGGAAGGAAGACTACGAGGGAAGTATCGTTGACAACGCCGTATATAATTCGGTTGCCGCAATCGAACAGCGTTTCGGCACGACCGTATCCGCCTATCAGGCTTCCAGCGCAGAGGGCATCAAGAACGGCATCGTAACGCAGGACGGTTCGTTCGACTTCGCCTTCATGCTGGACGTTACCGCCAGCAGCCTGTCGCTTCAGAATATGTTTACCAACCTGTACGCTCTGGAGTCGTTGGACTTTTCCCAGCCCTGGTGGCCCGATCCCTCCGTTGAGGCTCTGACCTACCAGAACAAGATGTATCTCGGCTCCTCGACCATGTCCTACCTTGGTCTGGGTCAGACCTTCCTGACCTACTTCAACAAGACCATCTTCACCGACTACAATCTGGACTATCCCTACGAGGATGTCATGGCCGGTAATTGGTATCTGGAGGATATGATCAACCTGGCGGAGGAATACGGTAACTGCTACGACAACAACGACGTTAAGGACATGGAAGATACCTTCGGCTTTATGTGCCCCAACGGTTTCTACGGTTGGTTCGAGTCCTTTGGTATCGAAATGGTCAAGAAGGAAGGCGACGAGTTGATTCTGAACGCTCACTGTGAAGAGGCGTACGAGCTGATCGAAAAGGTTCATTACATGCTCATCGAGTCCGACTTTGGCTACACCGATACCGAGCAGATCGTCAACGATATGTTCGCCAAGAATCAGGCCATGTTCGTCTACGGTAAGCTGAGAAACGCCTATGACGTATTCCGCTACCACGAGGTTGACTACGGTATTCTTCCCGTTCCCAAGCTGAATGAGGATCAGGCTGATTACCACTCCGCATACACCGACCGTTTCTTCGTCATTCCCTCCTCCAGCGTTGCCGGCAAGGACGCGCAGGATATCGGCTTTATTCTGGAAGCACTGAGTGCCGAGGGCTACCGCACCATCTATCCCGCCTACTATGAAGAGGCGATGCAGAACAGATACTCCACCGACGCCGAAAGCAAGCAGATCCTCGCCATGCTGCACAAGCATCGCGTCATCGACTTCTCCTACGTCTACACCGATAAGAAATGCTACACCCGCGCGCTGGTCACCCTGATCGTTGAGCGTCAGAGCAAGGACTACGCTTCTCTTCTGGCCGAGGGTGCAAGCGAAGCCGAACAAAAGATCATCGAGCTCAAGGAAAAGTTCGCTGAACTTAACTGACAGAAAATTTGCCACATCGCTTTACAAATTGAGAAAAATAATATATAATAATGTTAAGCGCATCAAAGGAGCACTTTGATGAACAAAAATGTCAACGAAAGGGTTTACCTATCATGAAAAAAGCTGATATCGAAATCGCACGTCAAAAAGCCATTGAGGTTTACGAAAAGGCACACATCGTCCTGAGCGACGAAGAAAAGGCCAACATTGAGGTCGCTGACTTTGGCCTGAATGACGTTTACAACACCGGTCTTCTTCTGGTTACTTACATCAACACCGACCGTTACTGCGGCAAGGAAATGGTTCTGCTTCCCGGCATGACCTGCCCCGAGCACATCCACGCTCCCCTGCCCGAGAAGAACTACATCGGTAAGCAGGAGACCTTCCGCTGCCGTTACGGTAAGGTTTATCTGTACGTTGAGGGTGAGCCCACCCCCAACCATCACTGCCACCCCGTCAAGGAAGACACCTGCTACACCGTCTTCCACGAGATCGTTCTCGAGCCCGGCCAGCAGTACACCATCGCTCCCAACACCCGTCACTGGTTCTCCACGGATACCGAGTCGGTTATCTCTGAGTTCTCCTCGCCCTCGTTCGACGAGCTGGATATCTTCACCGATAAGGACATTCAGAGAATCCCTACGATTGACGATTGATTTGAGCGTAGCTCAAATCAAGTTATGATCGCCTTCCGCGAACGATCAGTTATGATTGGCTTCGCCAAGTGATGATGTGCCTTCGGCACAGTTGAAGAAAACGGCGATCATATCATAGCACTTGCGTAGCAAGTTCATCGTTGCGATTTATCGCATCAAAACATTTGGCGAAGCCAAATTCATAACTCCGTGTGCACCATGCACTGCAGTTGTGATTGGCTTCGCCATTATTAAAGGAGTAAGTTATGGCGGACAGCATTTTAAGAAACACATCAAAAGCATTTGCCAAAAATATAATATTTCTTTGTCGAAAACTAAAGCAACAAGGAGCAGAAGGAGTATTACTTCAACAGCTTTTGCGATGTGGGACTTCCATTGGAGCCAACGTCCATGAAGCGCAATATGCGCAAAGCACAAAAGATTTTATATCTAAATTTGAAATCGCTTTAAAAGAATGCAACGAGAGCGAATATTGGCTTGAGCTTTTATACGAAACCGGCTCCTTAGGCCTCCAAGAATTCGAGCTGTATAAAAAAGAGTGTATTACACTTCGCAGAATGCTGGTTTCCTCCGTCACGACCTTGAAAAGTAAAAACACCTCCACGAAAGGCGACATTTAGTTTATGTCGCTTTTTTTCATTTTTCCTCTTGACAAATCGTTCTACATGGTGTAGAATATAATTGTTCTACAAGATGTAGAACGAAAGGAGGAGGTATCATGACCGATTTACAGATGGGCGCGGTGGAATCGCGCTTTGCCGATATCATATGGGAAAACGAGCCGATCACGGCATCCGAGCTTGCCAAGCGGGCGGCCGAATTGCTGGATTGGAAGAAGACCACCTCATACACCGTGCTCAAACGCCTGTGCGACAAGGGCATTTTTAAAAACGAGGGCGGCGTGGTCGCCTCACGCGTCGGGCGCGCCGATTATTACGCTATGCAAAGCGAGAAATTCGTCGAAGAGCAGTTCGACGGCTCCCTGCCCGCGTTCCTCGCCGCCTTCACCTCGCGCAAGAGCCTGACCGAGCAGGAGCTTGAAGCCTTGCGCCGCATGATCGACGAACACAAGGAAGGTTGATATGGACGCTGTTTTTCTTAAGCTTCTCAACATGAGCATCACGGCATCCTGGCTGTGCCTTGCCGTCCTGCTCGTCCGCTTGTTGTTAAAAAAAGCCCCCAAAGCCATTTCCTGCGCGCTGTGGGCGTTGGTCGGCCTGCGTCTTTTGTTCCCCTTTTCGCTGGAGAGCGTTTTGTCGCTCATTCCCAGCGCTGAGCCGCTGCCCCAGGATATCCTACTCTCCCCCACCCCGACCATCAACAGCGGCATTCCCATCATCAATTCGGTGGTCAACCCCGTCATTTCGGGCTCCCTTGCCCCCACTCCGGGCGATAGCGTCAATCCCATGCAGGTCATCACGACCGTCGCGGGCTACGTGTGGGTGATCGGCATGATCGCCATGCTCGTCTATATGCTCGCAAGCTACCTGCGCGTCAAGTCCAAGGTCGCCGAGGCGGCCAAGATTGAGGGCAACGTGTACGAGTGCGACGGCATAAATACCCCCTTCATCCTCGGCGTCATTCGCCCCCGCATCTACCTGCCCTCGTCCATGAACGAGGCTGACCGCGCCTTTGTCATCGCCCACGAGCAGGCGCACCTGCGACGCTTGGACCATCTTTGGAAACCGCTCGGCTTTGTGCTGTTGACGGTTTACTGGTTCAATCCGCTTCTTTGGCTGGGCTATATCCTGCTCTGCCGCGACATCGAGCTGGCCTGCGATGAAAAGGTCATCCGCCAACTTGGCACCGACGTCAAAAAGCAGTATTCCGAGGCGCTGATCAACTGCAGCGTTCCCCGCCGCGCCATCTCGGCCTGCCCCCTCGCCTTTGGCGAGGTCGGCGTCAAAGGACGCATCAAATCCGTTCTCAACTATAAAAAGCCCGCCTTTTGGATCATCCTCGTGGCGGTCGTCGCGCTCGTTGTAACGGGCGTGTGCTTTTTGACGGATCCGCCCGCATCAAAGGACAATGATCCTGCCGACATTGATCATCCCCTCTATGAAGATTTGGGAACTTCCGTACTGCACGACATCGACAACGATGGGGTCATGGACTACTGCACGATCGGCCCGGGACCGACATCAGGAGTGTTTACTTTCACATTGACAGTCACAGACGAGAACAAAAGCACAACAAAATATATTAATATCTTTTACCACGATCCTTGTTCTCTTTCTTTTGTGCGTAATGAGTCCGGCGCGGTTTACCTGCGCGCCGAGGATTTCTCCCCAACATCACAAGCCGACACCCATTATTACGATATCGGTATTGAAGGCTACCTCATCGTCTTATCAGAAAACGGCAAAAAACTTGATTCTCTTTCTCGCATCCATACGATTCAATATCCCTATTCTGCCTGGAACTTCGCAACCACCCCCGAGTTCACGCTCTCCGAATTTGAAGACACCAAATTCGTTTTCAACGGCGCGATCCACATGATCGACCGCGCGGGAAAAGAAACGGAATTGATCTCAGGCATGCCGATATTGAAAGCGGGCTTTGTCGATCTTAATGGGGACGGCTCACCCGAATTTCTCGGGCAAGCCAATATGGGCAGCGGTTATATTCACAGCTTCATCGTCGTGTATGATATTAGAAACGACCGGTTTTACCGTTTGGACGATAGATTTTCCTACGATTTCTATCTGACAAATGAAAACAATACGCTGTCAATCACGATTCATGATGTGCGCTCTTCCCCGATTGCGAAATATAATGCTATTCCCGTCCTCGTCAATCGCGGCGACGGTTATGCGCTGGAGCTTCGCAACGGCTCGGACGTATTGTACCGCAGCTTTACCGACGGAACGCACGAGTGCTTCTTGCCAAAGGCCATTGATTCTTATATTTTCCGTCAGGACAACCATTGGTACAACGATTCAATCGTATCGCTATACGAAGATCAAACGTTCCAATTTGCCATCTCCCGCAGTCTCTCCTACCTCGGTTACGGCAAATATGAAATCAAGGATGGACGTCTAATTCTATCCACGGATGATGGAAAATACACCTACGTCTTTGAAATGCGCGAGGATAAGCTGATCTATCTTGGGAGCGAAGGCACCGGCTACAACGATATGCGCGCATTCAACGCCGGCAGTGAATTTATCAAGCAAAATACGAACTAACAAACAAGAACCCGAAGCACTCGCTTCGGGTTCTTTTCTGTCTCTATTCACTTTCCCGTCGAGCCAAAGCCGCCGGCACCTCGCGTGGTGTCGGACAGGTCGTCCGTCTCCATAAAGGTGGCGGTCAGGTAG
>SVRN01000052.1:1884-9577 GCA_015064805.1 Oscillospiraceae bacterium | reverse complement strand
CGAGACGGTACGGGATCGCCTGCCCGCTTGGATCTTGGATTTCAAGCACTCAGAGGGCGTATGAGCAACCAAAAAGCCACCGTCGGACAGACGGGCGAGGACGTTGCCGTCAAGTTTCTGGAGCAAAACGGATATACTGTCCTTGAGCGCAACTATCGAAGCGGACATCAGGAGATCGACATCATCGCGTGCGATCATGAGTTTCTCATTTTCGTCGAGGTCAAAACGCGCTCCTGTCATATTCCCGAGAGCATGAGCTACGGCCGCCCCGCGCGTGCGGTTGGCTCGGCCAAGCAAAAAAATCTCGTTTTGGCGGCGCAAAGCTACCTGCGCAAGCACCCCGAAAATACGTTGCAGCCTCGGATGGACGTCGTCGAGGTCTATCTGAAAAAGACGGTCGAGGGTGCGCCGCCAAGCCTTCTCAACGTACACCACATACGAAACGCATTTCTCGCCAAGTAAGGCGAAAAGGAGCATTTATCATGAATCTCAATTACATTGACCTGCATTGCGATACGGCGCTTGAACTATATCGTAAGGAGCAGCAGCTGCAAACCAACAATCTGGCGATCTCGCTGGACAAGGCCGCGGCCTATCACCGCTACGCACAATTCTTTGCCGTTTGGGGCAGCTACAAGCGCACCGACGAGCAAATTTTCGAAGATTTTTTGACCGTTTCGGATCATTTTGACCGTTTGATTGCCGAAAACGATGGCATCTGCCGCGTCCGCACCGCACAAGAGCTTACGGCGGCGTGGGAAAACGAAAAGGTTGCCGCGTTTCTTGCCGTTGAGGACGCGCGTCTTCTGGCGGGCCAGATCGAACGCTTGGATATACTGGCCGCGCGCGGTGTCAAGTATCTGACGCTGATGTGGGCGGGCGAAAGCTGCATCGGCGGCTCGCACAATACCGACGCGGGCCTGACAGATTTTGGCAAAGAGGTCGTCAAGCGTTGCTTTGCGCTGGGCATTATCCCCGATATTTCGCACGCATCGGCCAAGAGCGCCGACGAGGTGCTGACGCTGGCGGAAGAGGCAGATCGCCCCGTCATCGCAACGCACTCCAACGCCTACGGTGTATGGAATCACTCCCGCAATCTGCGCGACGAGCACTTCAAGCGCCTGATCGCGCTGGGCGGCATCGTTGGTCTCAACCTCTGCGCGCATCACGTCAAGGACTGCGACAAGGACGGCTACGCCCGCCCCGAGGATATGATTCCTCATATCGAGCATTTCCTCTCGCTGGGCGGCGAGAACCATATCGCCATGGGTGGCGACCTCGACGGTGCTTCCCTGCCGACGGGTATTACGACCGTCGATCAGGTCCTGCTTGTAGCCGAGGCGATGGCGGCGCACGGATATTCCGAGACGCTCATCCGCAAGATCTTTGGCGACAACGCCCTCCGCTTTATTCAGAATCATCTCAGCACGTCCTGCTGATTTTAATTTCCCAGTTATACCGAAAGGATTACCAAAGCATGAACTACTACAGCACAAGAGATCAAAAGAAAGCATATCCCGTCAGCGCCGCGCAGGCCATCAAGCAGGGGCTGGCATCCGACGGCGGATTGTTCATCCCCGAATGCCTGCCTGAGTTGAGCAAGGCACTGTTGAGCGAGCTTTGCGCCGACGATTACGCAACGCGCGCCGCGAAAATTATGAAGCTGTTCCTTGCCGATTACACCTACGAGGAGCTGCTGTCCGACTGTCAGGCCGCCTACGCGCCTGAATCCTTCCGCGGCGGTGCCGCGCCGCTGTGCGCGGTCGGTAACGACGGCATTTACTCGCTTGAGCTTTGGCACGGTCCGACGGCCGCCTTTAAGGACATGGCACTTCAGATCATGCCCCGCCTGCTCTCCCGCGCCCTGAAAAAAACGGGCGAGGACCGCACGGCACTCATTCTCGTCGCCACCTCGGGTGACACGGGCAAGGCCGCGCTGGAAGGCTACCGCGACATCGACCAGACCAAAATGATCGTTTTCTATCCCGTTGACGGTGTCAGCCGCGTGCAAAAGCTGCAAATGGCGACCCAGCAGGGCGAAAACGTCCGCGTGCTGGCCATCCGCGGCAACTTTGACGATGCCCAGACGGGTGTCAAGCGCATTTTCGGTGACAGCGTCGTTGCCGACCGCCTGAACAAGGGCGGCTATCTGCTCTCAAGCGCCAACTCGATCAACTGGGGCAGACTCCTTCCTCAGATCGTCTACTACGTATCCGCTTGGTGTGACTTGACGAATGAAGGCAAGCTGAGCGAGGGCGAAACCTTCAACGTCTGCGTTCCCACGGGCAACTTTGGTAATATCTTCGCCGCATATCTGGCACGCCGCATGGGTCTGCCCATCGGCAAGCTGATCTGCGCGTCCAATAAAAACCACGTACTGACCGACTTCTTGCGCACGGGCACGTACGATCGCAACCGCACCTTCCATCTGACCATGTCTCCCTCAATGGATATTCTCATCTCGAGCAACCTCGAGCGTCTGCTCTACTTCACGGCAGGCCCTGCCGTGACCGCCGATTGCATGGCACAGCTGAATAAGTCGGGCTGCTACACCGTTCCCACCGAGGTCAAGGCGGAGATCGACCGCGTTTTTGTGGGCTACTACGCCGATGAGGATGAAACGGCCGCCGCCATTGCCAAGGTCTGGGGCGAAAACGGCTATCTGTCCGACACCCACACGGCCGTCGCGCTGTCCTGCGCTGACAAGTACCGCGCGGATACGAATGATACCGCGCCTATGGTGGTCGCTTCGACGGCAAGCCCCTACAAGTTTGCCAACAACGTCTACCGCGCCGTTGCCAAGCAGGAACCGACCGACGATCTGGCCGCGCTGGATGAGCTGTCCGCGCTGACCAAGACTGAAATTCCCTACCCGCTCGCAGGACTTGCGACGCGTACCGTCCGCTTTACCGACGTCATTGACGCCGAGGGCATGACCGCCTCGGTCTACGAAACGCTAGGTCTGTAAACATACGAAAAACGGCTGCCGAACTCGGCAGCCGTTCCAAAGAAAGACTCAAAGGTCCTTCTTTTGCTTAAAGGTGGCGCAAACGGTATCCTGCGAGGTGGTCGCATAGCTGGGACCGACCGCGATCTCGCCTGCGGTGCAGTGCGTTTCGCAATCGTGGTACACGCAGTTGGTCACGTTGCAGACGATGCCGTTGATGTGGTCCTTGCCACAGCAGCCCTTCTTGTTCTGGTTTTCCATTTTTTATAGCTCCTATCCATCTTGATGATTGTCGCTGACGGTATCAGCGAGCATCATTATTTTACCCCGAACACCCGCGTTTATCCCTCAATCATCATTCTGAAGAAAGGAAGCATCATGGCACTTTTTGTTCTTTCCGATCCGCACTTAGCTATCCGTCATGCAGAGAAATCCATGGAAGCGTTTGGCCCGCGCTGGCAAAATTACGTCAGCCGCATAGAAAAAAACTGGCGTGCCGTGGTGAGTGAGAGCGACACGGTCGTCCTGCCCGGTGACATTTCCTGGGCAATGACGCTGCAGGGCGCGTACGAGGATTTTGCCTTTCTGCATTCCCTGCCCGGTCGGAAGCTGATCGGCAAGGGAAATCACGATTTTTTCTGGACGACGGCGTCCAAAATGAACGCCTTTTTCGAGGAAAACGGCTTTGACTCGCTGCATATTCTGTATAACAACGCCTACTTGGTCGAGGACATGATCGTCTGCGGCACGCGCGGCTGGTTTTACGACGAAAAACTGCAAAACACGGTGGGCGAGGTCGATTACGACAAGATCATCAACCGCGAGGTCGGTCGACTCAGATTGAGTCTGGACGCGGCCAAGAAAATCGGGCAGGAACAACTGGAAGCGTGCGGTGCAGAGCGCGAGATCGTTCCCTTTTTGCATTTTCCGCCCGTGTTCGGTGATTTTCAATGTCGGGAATTGATGAACGTACTCGGCGAATACGGCGTGCGCCGCTGCTATTACGGGCATATTCACAGCGATCTTCCCGAGGGTTCACCGACGGTCGTTGACGGTATTCACTACATTTTGTGCGCGGCAGATCATCTGCGTTTTACGCCGCTGCCCGTTTTCCCGACCGAACGCTTTCATTTCGGTTGATTTTCAAAGAAAAATACGAAAAACCCTTGACAATTCTGACAAAATTCAGTAAAATATAGGATGTATGTAAATTTTTAGCTAAAGCTACATTTTCGGAGGAAAAATCATGACTTTGACAAAGAATGAAAAGAACGAACAGGGCCAGGTTGTCCTTGAGTTCAAAGTAGAAAAGGAAATTTTCGACGCAGCCGTCGAAAAGGAATATCGCAAGGAAGCAAAGAATATCAACGTTCCCGGCTTCCGCAAGGGTAAGGCTCCCCGTTCCGTCATCGAAAGAATGTACGGTAAGGGCGTGTTCTACGAGGGTGCATTCAACGCTATTCTTCCCGCTGCTTTTGACGAGGCCGTGAAGGAAGCAGGCATCACCGTTGTCGGTCAGCCTGAGTTCGACGTTGTTTCCTGTGACGAAAACGGCGTTGTATTCTCTGCAGTCGTATACGTTAAGCCCGACGTGGAAATCAAGGATTACTTCGGCATCGAGGTAGCCAGAGAGGTCGCTCCCATAACCGAGGAAGAGATTGAAAACGAGATCTTCGGCGTTCGCAACCGCAACTCCCGCGAGACCGACGTTACCGATCGTCCCGCTGAAAACGGCGACACCGCTACCATCGACTTTGAGGGCTTTGTTGATGACGTTCCCTTCGAGGGCGGCAAGGGTACCGACTACGCTCTTGAGCTTGGCTCCAACACCTTTATCCCCGGCTTCGAGGATCAGATCGTCGGTCACAACGTTGGCGACACGTTTGACGTAAACGTTACCTTCCCCGAGGAATACCACGCAGAAGAGCTCGCAGGCAAGGCTGCCGTCTTCAAGGTGACGCTGAACAAGCTGCAGAAGATCGAGCTGCCCGAGCTGGACGACGAGTTCGTCAAGGACGTGTCCGAATTTGACACGGTTGATGAATACCGCGCTGATTGGAAGGCAAAACTGGAAAAGCAGCATGAGGAACGCGCTGACGCTGCTTTCGAGAACGAGCTGATGAAGGCACTGATGGATAGACTGGTTGCCGATATTCCCGAGCCCATGTTCGCAGAGGAAACCGAGAACTTCGTTCGCGACTACGATAACAGACTGCGTATGCAGGGTCTGGATTTGAACACCTACTTCAAGTACACCGGCATGACGCTGGAGCAGCTGCGTGAGCAGATGCGTCCCCAGGCTGAAAGCCAGGTCAAGTGCCGTCTTGCACTCGAAAAGATCGCAGAGCTCGAGAACATCACGCCCACCGAGGCCGAGGTAGAAGAGGAATACGCTACCATCGCTAAGGCGTATAATATGGACGTAGAAAAGGTCAAGTCCATGATCGCTCCCGAGGCTATCATCGCTGATATGAAGGTCAAGAAGGCAATGGAGCTGGTCAAGGAAAAGGCTGTGATCGTTGCAAAGCCCGCTGACGCTGAATAAGCTCTGATTATTTTGTCAAAACACCGATTGCCCGGCAATGCTCACCGCTGCCGGGCAGTCTTTTCCCAAATACAAAACAAATACGGAGGTATTACCTATGCAAGATTTCTACTCTCCCCGTGCGGCTCTCGTTCCCACCGTTGTTGAACAGACGGGTAAGGGCGAGCGTGCCTACGATATCTACTCCAGACTGCTCAACGACCGTATCGTTTTTCTGTCGGATGAGGTCAACGACGTAACGGCTTCGCTGGTCGTAGCACAGCTGCTGTTCCTTGAGGCAGAGGATCCCGATAAGGATATCAGCCTTTACATCAACAGCCCCGGCGGATCCGTCACCGCGGGCATGGCCATCTACGACACCATGAACTTCATCAAGTGTGACGTATCGACCATCTGCATCGGTATGGCCGCCAGCATGGGCGCATTCCTGCTTGCCGCAGGTGCCAAGGGCAAGAGAATTGCCCTGCCCAACAGCGAGATTATGATCCACCAGCCTCTGGGTGGTGCCAAGGGTCAGGCTACTGACATTAAGATCCAGGCCGACCTGATTCTGCGCACCCGCGACAACCTCAACCGCATTCTGGCTGAGAACACGGGCAAGTCGATCGAGCAGATCGCACGTGACACCGAGCGCGATAACTTCATGACCAGCGCGCAAGCTCTGGAATACGGTCTGATCGATAAGATTTTGACCAAGCGCGACTGATTTTTGATCAAACGAGGACACACGCATGGCTAACAACAACAATTCGGGAAAGAACCAGGGCGAGTTGCGCCGCTGTGCTTTTTGCGGCCGCAACGAGCATCAGGTCAACTTTCTCATCCCCTCCCCCACGGGCATCTATATCTGCGATTTCTGCGTGGATGCCTGCGACGAGCTGATCAATCAGACGCTGGAGGAAGAGGATTTCGCTTCCCACGGCGATGCATCGGGCATGTCGCTGACGCTTGAGACGCTTCCCAAGCCTGCCGAGATCAAGGCGGGACTGGACGAGTACGTCATCGGTCAGGACGAGGCCAAGGTGACGCTGTCGGTGGCCGTTTACAACCACTACAAGCGCATTCTGTCCAAGCAGCAGAAAAAGAAGGGTGGCGCTCATTCCGCCTTTGACGACGTCGAGCTGCAGAAGAGTAACGTGCTCTTGCTCGGCCCTACGGGCGTTGGTAAGACCTATCTCGCACAGACGCTGGCCAAGATGATGCAGGTTCCCTTCGCCATTGCCGACGCGACCACGCTGACCGAGGCGGGCTACGTAGGCGAGGACGTTGAGAACATTTTGCTTCGTCTGATCCAGGCCGCTGACTACAACGTTGAGCTGGCCGAGAGAGGCATCATTTATATCGACGAGATCGACAAGATCTCGCGCAAAAGCGAAAACCGTTCCATCACCCGCGACGTATCTGGCGAGGGCGTTCAGCAGGCACTGCTCAAGATTCTGGAGGGCACGGTTTCCAACGTTCCTCCCCAGGGCGGACGCAAGCACCCCAATCAGGAATTCATTCAGGTCAACACCGAAAACATTCTGTTCATCTGCGGCGGCGCGTTTGACGGTCTGGAAAAGATCATCGAAAAGCGTCAGGGCAACCAGTCCATCGGCTTTGAAAGCAAAATCCAGAAGAAGGCCGAGCGCCGTGAGAACGGTATTTTCCACGATGCAACGGCACACGATATCGTCAAGTTCGGCTTGATCCCCGAGCTGGTCGGTCGTTTGCCCGTCATGGTGGCCCTGACCGACCTTGACCGCGATGCGCTGGTTCGCATCATCAGCGAGCCCAAGAATTCGCTCGTCAAGCAGTATATGAAGCTGTTCGACATGGACGGCGTTAAGCTGACCTTCACGCCCGAGGCACTCGCCGAGATCGCCTCGCAGGCGCTTGAGCGCAACACGGGCGCGCGCGGACTTCGCTCCATTCTGGAGAAGATGATGACAAGAATGATGTTTGAAATTCCTTCGCGTAAGGATATCGTTGAGGTTCAGATCACGCCCGCCTTTGTGCGCGGCGAGGGCGAGGCAGTATATCTGCTCAAGCAACCAAAAGCCCCTGCTTTGCCGGAAGCAAAAGAATAACGCATTAAAAAAATCGATGGAGAACTTCCTTTCAGAAGTTCTCCATCGCGCATTTTAAGAATCCGTCCTGCCGACCAGATAATCCAACGTCACGCGGTAATAGTCTGCCAGCTTGATGGCTGCCCAAAGCGG
>SVRN01000052.1:0-1784 GCA_015064805.1 Oscillospiraceae bacterium | reverse complement strand
TAAAAAAATCGATGGAGAACTTCCTTTCAGAAGTTCTCCATCGCGCATTTTAAGAATCCGTCCTGCCGACCAGATAATCCAACGTCACGCGGTAATAGTCTGCCAGCTTGATGGCTGCCCAAAGCGGGAGCTCACGCTCACCACGCTCGTAGCGTTGATAGACGGTCAGCTGCATATTGAGGACGTTTGCAATGTCCTTTTGCGTTTTGTCGTGATCCTCCCGAAGATCTCTTATGCGTTGATAATAATACAGTCCCATCATTTCCTCATCTTTCATAAATAACGAAAATTTTCTATCTCATTATACAAAAAAGTACCGTACGGTGTTGACATATAGCACCATACGGTGTTATAATAGTAACGTAAAACAGCATTTATGTGTGAGGAAAGAGATATGAATGAAAAAAAGATCGGTCGACATCTGGCTCAATTGCGCAAGCAAAAAGGAATGACACAAGCGGATATGGCTCACCAATTACATATTACCCCACAAGCCATCAGCAAATGGGAACGAGGAAAGAGCATGCCTACCTTTGCTCTATTGCTCCGTGTTTGTACCCTGCTTGACACGTCTCCCGACGCATTATTTGCGATTGCACGCGACGAATAGCCCAAGTCTTCGAGTCTTTAGGATTCGAAGACTTTTTTTGTTACATCAGCAACTATATGGTTTTGGCATTTTCAACAACGAAGTCCGTTCATATATGTCCATTGTGTACAAATTAGACAACAAAAATCAATTTTCGGTTGACATCCCTGCGCGATAATGATATAATACATGAGGATTTGGGCTCAGCTCAAAGCACTACTTATTTATATTATAAAAGAATAAGGAGCAATTATCGTGAACAACTGTGAAAAGAACTTTGGATTTACACACAAAAGCGGCATTTTAATGCCCATCAGCAGCCTTCCCTCGCCCTACGGCATCGGAACGTTTGGCAAAGCTGCTTTTCATTTTATTGATTTTCTGGACGACTGCCGTCAGACCTGCTGGCAGGTCCTGCCTCTCAACCCGACCTCTTACGGCGACAGCCCCTATCAGTCCCCTGCCTCGATCGCGGGCAATCCCTATTTCATTGACCCCGATCTGCTCAAGAAACAAGATCTGCTGACGGACGAGGATCTGGAGGAGCTGAAAACGACTGAGCAGCGCATTGACTACGGCCGTCTGTTCAACACTCGCTATCCCATGCTACGCAAAGCATACGCGAGATTCGTTCCTGCAGAGGACTATGCCACGTTCTGCGAAAGCAACGCCTCTTGGCTGGAGGATTACGCCCTGTTCATGGCGCTCAAGGTGCATTACGGCTACCGTCAGTGGACGCTGTGGGAGGCCGAGCACCGCGACGTCAATACCGCGCGCACTCACGCGGCTGAATTCGAGGCGGAAATGGGCTTCTGGAAGTGGGTTCAGTACGAATTCATGAAGCAATGGAAGGCCGTTTGTGATTACGCGCATAAGAAAGGCATCGTTATCATCGGTGATATGCCCATCTACGTCGCACACGACAGCATGGACGTATGGCGCGCGCCCGAGCAGTTTTTGCTGGACGAAAATTACAATCCCACCGTGGTCGCGGGCTGTCCTCCCGACGCCTATTCCGAGGACGGTCAGCTGTGGGGTAACCCCATCTACAACTGGGATCTGATGAAGGAACAGGGCTTTACCTGGTGGATCGATCGCGTTGAGAAGAGCTTCGCCATTTACGATCTGCTCCGCATCGACCATTTCCGCGGCTTTGCGGGCTACTACACCATTCCCTACGGCGATACCACGGCAA
>SVRN01000051.1 GCA_015064805.1 Oscillospiraceae bacterium | reverse complement strand
GCGGCATCGT
Organism: Oscillospiraceae bacterium; assembly: GCA_015064805.1. GTDB lineage: Bacteria > Bacillota > Clostridia > Oscillospirales > CAG-272 > SIG644. The sequence continues at coordinate 10,430 of SVRN01000051.1, read as the reverse complement.
AAATGCCGTCGCCAAAATAAAGGCCGCGGTCGGTCATGGGGACCTTCATATCCTCAATCAGCCCGATCTCGCCGTTGTAATAACCCAAATTACGCATGTATGTACACTCCTTATTGGTCAAAGGATTTTTTCTCACTCCATAATATTATATCACGAACCGACGCAAGTTGCAACCATATTAGGCAAATTTATTTTGCAAATAAATAATTTTTATTCGGAAATAATATTCGTTTCACATGAAATATTTCCCGTTCGTTTTTTGGGCAAAAAAATAGCTATGGCGTTTTGCACAAAAAGCAAAAAATGGTCTTTACAGCGTTGCGAAAACATGGTAAAATAACCTATAAGTAGCCTGCAAAGGAGGTCTTGTCATGCACTGCATGAAATCCATTTATACTGCGCGTATGTTTTTACGCTATCTGATCTTGATTCTGGCGCTGGTTTTGTCGCTGGGAACGCTGATGGCTTGTAATAACAAAACGCCCCCCACTCCCGAAAATCCCCCCGAAGAAGACGAACCCACCGATCCACCTCCGGAAGATCAGCCGCCCGAAGATGATCCTCCCGTAGTAGAACCTCCGGTCGAGGAAGATCCTTACGTTCCCAACACCGAGCCGTTGCTCCGTGAGGAAGGCGTTTTGTATCTTTACAGCTCCGGAACGTATCAGTGTAATTCCTCTATGCAGGATCTTTCCTTCATCTACAGAGGCGCCAGCGGTACGACGCTTGATTATTGCCGTTTCGCTGACGGATATAACACCATCGTCTATAAATTCGATATCCACTCCAAGTACGAGCCTCTGCTCGAGTTTACCATTGGCAACGACTATATGATCGAGATCTCCCCCGACGCTAAAGAGTGGACCAAGGTCTACAACTGGCTCGACGAGCATCCAACCTGCCGCGACAGAAGCAATCAGGGTGTATTTTCGATCGACCCTTATGAGTTTGATGTGTATGACATTTGCTACATCCGCTTCTCTGACCCTTCCAAAAACGACGGCTGTGGTCCCTGCTTGACGCAATTCACTTTTTCTTATTACGAGGACAGCAAATTGGAAAGCTTAAATATTTTTAATCTGAACGACGATATGTACGATATCATTGAGGACCTTAACTACACGACGGAGGATCCTTCCAGAGTCGATACGTATACCATCGCCCCCGACGGCGGTCTGATCTACAATCCCATCTCCCGTGAAAAGTCAGACGAGCTGGCCAAATATAACGGCGCTGACTGCTATACGGGCTCTCTTAAGAAGACGGTAGGCGGCGTTGAATACACGCTGACGTACACCATTCCCAAGAAGGCAACGGCCTACGATGCCGTTCCGATCCGCTATGAGATCACCTCCTCCAAGAAGGCGTCTACCGTGGTTTACGTCAACGCTACCGCATTTGAGGATGCCGAGCGTGAGAACGGTAAGCTGTATTACGATCTTACCCTTCCCGGCACGGTCGACGTTACCTGGGATTACCTTGGCTACGTTGGCGGCACGGATAAGATCAACAACCGCGCACAGGTTACCGCTAACTTTGACAAGGATAAGCTCGGAAAAAAGTATCCTCAGTACGAAACGACCGACGTGATCTATTCCGGCAACGTAAAGACCACTTCCATGCTTTGGTGGAAGTTCCGTTATACAAACACGGGTAATACCGTACTGGACGGCGACGGCAACGGTACCTTCTGCTTTGAAGGTCTCTTGTTCCGCAAGGAAGGCGGCATCTGGAATCAAGTCGCAAAAATGGAAAACCTCTACAACCGTATTATCGACGAGGTCTACCCCGGCGAGAGCGGTGAGATGTACTTCACCTTTGACGGCGCGTTCAATCTTAAGCCCGGCGACTATAAGATCGTCATCAATGGGCTTGTTCGTAACGAGACCAGCAACCCTGAAAACTACGGCAACAAGATCTGGGGCGGCGCTACTTACACGCAGTCCGAGTTCGAGTTCAAAATCAGCAACGACGATGACGTTACAAAGCCCAACGCCGTAAAGAAGACCAATCCCGTATCTCCTACCCGTAACGTATGGCTGCATACGTACGAAGAATTCATGACCAGCTACGACAGCCATCTCAGAGGAACCAACTCGGGCAAGATCGAGGGCACGATGTATCTGCAGTGCGCTCCCTGGACCAATCAGGTCGTGCTTCGTATGATCATCGGCAACGGTGATACCATGGAGGCCGTTTCGATTCCCTTAGAGATCGAAACCGATTCGATCAAGGTCAATTTCAATCCCGATAACAACAATTTCGTCGTCCTTGAGGACGGCACCCGCTTCCCTGCCATCACGGCACAGTCCATGGCTGATATGCGCGGTAACGTTCAGCTCGGCCCTGACGCAGCGTTCAACGTTATCGATAATCTTCTCTCCATGAAGGAGATCGGTATCAATCTGATCAATACTACGGCAGCCTTCGAATTTGACGCATCGTTCGGCAGAAACCGTGCCAACAACATCGACGCATGCTGGTTCTCGCTTGACGTTGCCCGCGTGCTCGGTCTGAAACTGCAGGGCTGGATCACCTATCCTTATGAATCCGCCAACTCGCTCAACCAGGCAAATAAGCTGTTCGGCACCAACCTTGTCGAGTCCGGCTTTGGCTCCAAAGAGCTGGCGCAGGCCTGCGCAATGAACGCCGTATGGCAGTTCCAGCGCTGGGGCGATAACTACTGGCAGGGCGGCGACGGAACCGTGCTGCTCGACGTTGAGGACACCCGTGGCTGGATGCGCGTTGACTTCAACGCCCGTTTCCGCATGGACGGCTCCTCCAAACAGTATTTCCGCTTCTTCCTGATGGATCTGTACGGCGATATCGAATCGCTGAATGAGGATTGGGGCACGAATTTCGCTTCGTTTGACGAGATCGACCCCGAGGCAGGCACCTCCGACGACCACGGTTGGGCAAGCTACAAGAACCCCAACATCGTCTTCTCCGAATGGAGCCGCCCGCTTGAGGTTCTGGATATGTTCCGTACGCTTGAGCGCATCGAGGACTACGAAATGGTGCTCGAGAATGCCAAGGAAGCATTGCCCAACGCCAAGATCAGCCTGCGTACCGAGGGTGCCAACTGGCTGGCTACGGTCGATCCCGCAACCAAGAACTCTCACTACCGTCACGTTTATTACAGCCAGCGTCGCTGCGGTATCATTCCCGAGCTGATTGGTGAGTCCGGTGTCATGTACGCTCATTCGGACTACACCACTCTTCCCTATACGCCCAGCGAGGTCGCAGAGCTGACCGCCTCCTGCATCGAGAACGGCATCGTTCCCATGCTGCTGCCTCAGTTCAACCGTATGCGTGACATCGCAATGAACGAAAAGTTCGGTAACGACTACACCTACGAATACAACCTCAATCCGAATGGTGCAACCAAGGGTGCATACATCAGCACCATCTGCTCCGCATTTGAGTGGTTCCGCGCGACTTATGAAAATGGCGGCGTGCCCGGTATTCTGTGGCAGGACTATCTGTGCGACGGCTACGCAACAGCCACCCAGCGCAAGGAGATCGCATTCTTCACCCAGAAGCTGATCGAGGCGATGAACACGCCCGAGGGTCAGGAATGGGCCAAGAATTTCGAGCTTGACACCTCCGTGCTGGAAGGCTCCAGCGGACTTTGGACCTTCGACCGTGAAATGGTCGAGGATCTGATCGAGGACGCAAAGGAAAAGAGAAACTAATATCTGATCCAAAGGACAGAGAATCGGGCTTGCCCCTCTTCTCTGTCCTTTTTTCACTGAAAGCCGTCGAATTTCAAAAAAATATGGTATAATGATAAAAAAGACCTCTCAACCATTACACATTTTTCAATTTTTCGGTACTACTCTTTATGAAGGGCCTTTCGAAAGCAGCGGAAAGGAGGCAGGTTATGGAACTTCAAGGAAAACGGGCGGCAAGGTTGCCCTTGGACGACGAAACGATCATAGAGCTCTATTGGACGCGCAATGAAAAAGCGATCGAGGAGACCGACCTCAAATACAAGAGCTATTTGTATTCTGTCGCTTATCACGTTTTGCACGACAAGCTGGACTGTGAGGAATGTGTCAACGACACCTATCTCGGTGCGTGGAATGCCATTCCGCCGACCAGACCGACCGTACTTAAGGCGTTTTTGACCACCATCACGCGCAGGATCGCCATCAAGCGCTATCACAACGCGCAACGCAAGCGTTCCGTACCGTCGGAGCTGACGGTGGCACTATCCGAGCTTGAGGATTTCATAACCGGTGACGATGACGTCGCGGCCGATTTTGACGCCGAGCGACTTGGCAGCATCATCAGCGATTTCATCCGATCGCTCTCCGAACGTCGGCAGTTTATTTTCATGAGCCGCTACTATGCCTCAACTCCCATTGACACCATCGCGCACGAGTTGTCACTCAGCCGCTCGATGATCAACAAGGAATTGGCCGCTATCAGGGCCGCATTGAAAGAAACATTAGAGCATGAGGGGTATTTGATATGAAAAAACAAGAATGGACCGCGGGGCTTGATCACATTGATCCCGCCCTGGTCGAACAATACGTAAAACAAAAAGAAGCACTGGCACAAAAGAAAAGAAAACGGAGCTTTTGGCTTCGCGCGGGGGCAGTGGCCGCCTGCTTTGCGCTGATTTTGGGGGCGGTGATGGTCGCGCCTTTGCTTAAGGGCGACAAGCCGATGCCCCCAGCCGTTTCCACAGTGGTAAGCGGAAATAAGCTGACGGGCAAGCAGGAGCTGTTATATGGCGATTACGGATTGGACGAATCCACCTCTAATGAGATTATCATTTCCCACGGCTTTTGGATACACACGGTGGTAGAGGCCGAGGTCGTGGAGGTCCTGCCTGACACTTATTATTGCGCCGACTATTACTACATCGACGGCTCGAGGTTTTCCGTACGCGTCGCTAAATTACGGGTGATCGATGCAATTCGCGGCGAGGGGCTCCCCTCCGAGATCTATTTGCGCTACGCTTATTACGGCACCGATATTTTTGAGGGCTACGAGCGATTTATTTTCTCTCTCAGTCAAAGAGGCGTGGAGAACTTTTTGCTCGTCAACCAAACGCAAGGCCGAGTCGATTATTTTCCGAATATGTTTGACGTAACGGTGGGAGACCTGGGCTACGGCTCTGTCATTGCCTTCAACGACGGTAAGGTTGATGCAAGCTTTTGGGACAGTGCCAATTACCTTAGTGACAAGTACTCTAATACTGGTTGGGTCAATAACTATTTGAGCGATCCGGACCGATACCACTATCCCGTGGGATATAATTCCACGATCGCCGAGGCAAAAGAGCGCATCCTTGCGCGCGTTGCAAGCTCGGAATATGCCAATGATTGCCACTATGTCACAGCGGAGGATATATTCGTTTCGGACGAGCAAAAAGAGCTCAAGGCCTATCTGCAGCCGAGTGAGAACAACACCTTTTCTTCCCATATCACCGTCGGCAGCGAAGGGCGGGTCATCGCAACTTACACTCGTTTGATCAACGGTTTTTCCACCAACGAAACGATCGTCCTTAACAGCTTCGAGGGTGAAAACGGAAACATCAAGCGCTACGGAGAAAGCTTCTCCCCCGACGATCTTGCCAAAGCTCCCGACATTGGAGAAGCCATGGCAGGCTTGAATTTACCGGAATTGCAACCGCCGCACACCGAGTTGAAGGACGGTATGGAGCTTAAATATTCGCGAGCCCAAGGCTTCTATCGCAAGGTGGACGGCAAGGTGTACGGTATTATCCGGATACAATGGCGTTACTATGTCGATGCCAAAAGAGAGGATGACAAATTCTACTTTAGCGGCTACGTCATGGACGACTGCTATTATCTGTACGACACCGAGGGTAACGTCTCCATCCTGGAGAGAGAGGAGCTTCGAGAGATCATTGGTGACGACTATTCCGTCCTTTTGAGATTCGAGTATAACAGCATGCTATTCAAATATTAAGAAGTAGGCGAGCGCCAATGGCGCTCGCCTGTTTCCATTCTATCAATTGATCCGAACGTATCCGCTCTGCTCGATCAGCGTCTGTCCTTCCTCGGACAGGATCCAATCGATCAGCAAGGGAACGTTTTTATTAGTGTTGTCTGCGCGGTAGATGGCATAAAACTGCGCGATGATGGGATAGGAACCGTTTTGAATATTCTCCGCGCTTGGATAGACGCCGTTGAGCGCAAGCATCTTGACCGCCTGATTGCCCACGATGCCGTCCATATAATAGCGGAAGGAAAAGCCGATGGACGCCCCTGCGATAGCAAAGGGAGATTTGGTGGCGATCTCACGATCGCCCATAAACGCATTCATGGCAGACTGACTTCCGCTCCCCTCCAAGCGCGTGACGGGATTGATAACGCGGTGGGCACCACCAAGCTCGGCCCAGTTGGTGTATTCGCCTGCGTAAATGCCGCGGATCTGCTCGACTGTCAGACCATCGACGGGATTGTTTTCGTTGACAAAGAAAACAAATGCCTCCAGCCCGACGGGAACGTAGACCAGCTCCACGCCCTGCTCTGCCGCATACTGCTTTTGCTCCTCGGAGGGTGCAGCGCAAAACAGAATATCTGCCGTTCCGTCCACGATAGCCTGATAGCCGCGAACGGTATTGCGATACTGCATTTTACTGTCCGCCGCGAAATTCTCGCCGTAATAGTTATCGTCCGAGAATTCTCCGCCCTCGTAGGTAACGGATCCGACGGGATAGACCGCGTCGATGATGGCGGCATAGACGGGAACGAGCGCCGCCGCACCGTCGAGCACGGGAAGATCGTCGGTCAGTTTAAGCGAGGATTCCACTCGCGCCAGATCCGAGTCGGGGTCATGCGGCAGATAGCGCCCCACGTCGATCATTTTTGCCTGCGTCGTATCGCTGAAGTTGTTGGACAGGCGCATCGTCAAAAGCAGATACAGGCTAGCATTAAATGCCGCGAACAGCAACACGATCGCCAATAATATGGATATTTGCTTGATTAAAAGTGATTTATCCTTCATCCTTTACCACAGCTCCTTTGCGATAAATTCGATAATGGAGCAATGCTGATAGGCATAGATCGTGTAGATCAGATGCCCGATGGTAAACACGAGACAAAGCGCTACAAGAGAGATCAAGACGGTAAGAAACGTGCGATTTTTCATATCGTCACCTCACATAAAGGCGATCGCCATCCAAAGCAATATCACGATCGCAACAACCACGGCCACAAGCACGCCTGCGATACAAGAAGCAACGATCAGCTTCGTACGTCGCACAGAAAGCTCGCGCTCATCATATGTATTTGGCTGTCGATTGTTTGTGCGCTTAGCAGAAATAAAATCAATCAGACTAACGATAAAAAACGCAACTGCAGCCAAAGGAATGCTAAAAAACAAAATAGATAGTATAATTCCCTGCATGATATTCTCCTTTCAACATAAGCACAATCACGCGCCAAATAACCAATAATAAAGCACCGCCACACATTCGCGCAGACAGCTTGGAACGACCAGATACCATACGGTATCGCTATGCGCGTGGTTCATATTCGAAAGCCCTGCGTCACGGGCGATCTGACCTGCGCGGAAAATGTGAAAATCGTTGGTGACGTACACGGCAGAATAGCTCTCGCCAAACCGCTCGTTAAGCAGCGCCTTGGAAAAAGCAAAATTCTCTGCGGTGCTGGTCGATTTGTCTTCTTTGATAATACTCCCTTGCGGGATGCCGTGCTCGATCAGATAGCGCTCCATAGCAAGCGCCTCGCTGATTTCCTCCTGAGGCCCCTGCCCCCCGCTGACGACGATGACGGCATCGGGGTTTTGCTCGTAACACGCAATCGCGGCATTGAGACGGTCACGGAGCGTCAAACTCACCCGTTCGCCGTGTATGCCAGCCCCAAGCACGATGATAGCATCCTCGTCGTGCGTTACGTTGTCGCTTCGTCCGTAGATCAAAAGCGTGCTTGCGCACACAAGGACGAGGGCCATGCAGCATAGACCGGTGATCCACAGCCATTTTGGCAGGCGTCGGACGATAAAACCAAGAAACACACCGCACACGATCAGTGCACCGCCCAAAAGAAAGGTCAGCACGATACCGAGATTGAAGTTGGAAGCCATCGAGACGGCAACGGCGTTGAGAAAGATGATCGCGCCAACGATCAACAATGCGACCTTTGATATGATAAATAGAATTTTTCGATTCATAGCCATGCCACCTCCGGGGAAATGATGGTTTATTATACCATATTCCCTCTGCACTTTCAACCGAAAAAAGTAAAAAGCAAGTAAATGTTATATTAACATCGACTTAATTTTTTCTCTTCGATTTCACTTTTCATTCGTCAAAAATGCCAAAAATCTTATGCGCTATTGACTTCGTACGATTGCTTTTGTATAATTAATATATCTAAAAATACTCAAAGGGAGAAAACCTATGAGACTTAACAAGCCCTTCTCTCGCATTCTTTGCATTTTGCTTTTGATCGCGTTATTGCTGCCCTCGTTCGTTGGCTGTAAGCCTGACGACACGACGCAAGACCCACCGATCGATCAGCCCGAGGAGCTGATTCAATTCATCGAAAACGGCGTGGTCACCTACACCGTCGTTCGTCCCGAGGCAGGAGCGCAGGAGGTAATCAAATCCGCCGTTGCAATCTGCTCTGCCAATAAAGCCAAGACGGGCGTAAAAAGCGTTCCGATTGCCGAGGACTACGTCAACCGCGGCGAGAGCGTTCCAACCGACACGCTTGAAATTCTGGTTGGCCTGACCAACCGCGAGGAAAGCATCGCGGCACACGCCCAGCTTGCTGAAAACGAATACATTATCGCCATCGTCAACAATCGCCTGGTCATCATTGGCTACGACGATGCTACAACCGTTGCAGCGGTGGAATATTTCGTGAGCAACATTTTGGAAACGAGTGCGAGCGAGGGTGCGTTTGCTCTCTCCCCCAGCCTTGCGCTGAAGAACACCTACACGCCGCCCGTCGTCGATCCTCCCATTCTCCCCGATGACACGACCTATCCCGCGCAAAATAAGCCCACAATATCCCCTGCCAATTACGTCAAGCCCACCTACACGCTCAAGGACGGCATGTACGTACAGCACTACGAGGGCTTTGAGCTTGGCGGCGTAAAAACGACCTTCCAAGCCAATACACTGTTTTCTGAGGTCTATAACATTCATACCGATTCCGTCATGGTATACTCCTCCAACGACCCCAACTTTATCAGTTGGTATAAGTCAGGCGATTACGTCGTGGATATGATGATCGCCATCAACCGCGGCGGCAAGGATTATCTGGATCGCGACAAATCCAATTACGATGATATTCAAAAGGACTCCGGCGGCAATTATATCGTCCATACCGCCGACGTACAATGGTACATGGTTCCGAGTGAGGACTGGATCGAGTACGCGTGGGAGGTCCTGCTCAAGCCCATCGTCGAGAAGTATCATCCCCAGTCCATTGCGTTGGAGGAACCCGAAATGTGGATCCGCTCGGGCTACTCTGAAGCCTTCAAGCAAGAATGGGAAAACTATTACGACGAGCCTTGGCAAGCGCCAAACTCCTCTGCTGCGGCCAATCTCAAGGCAAATCTGCTCAAGACTTATCTATTCGAGCGCATCCTGGTTGAGCTGTCCTCTCGCATTAAAGAGCTCTCTCCCGGCACGCAGGTCTACATCGCCAGCCACAGTACCGTCAACTACACTGCATGGGCCATCAACGCGGGCTTGAACACGTATCTCGCCACGGGCGCCATTGACGGTGTCATCGGACAGACCTGGGCTGACACCCACAATTCGGCCTTTGCCTATAACGGTAGCAGCGTCCGTGATAACTTCACCAACGCGTTTATCGAGTATTGCTCTTACGTCGACAGCGTCGAGGGCACGAACTTCTATGCCCTTGCCGACCCGATGGCAGACGGCAAATCCTACGTCGAGGCCGATCTGCAATACATCTACCGCCAATCTGTTGCGGCACAGCTGATGCAGCCTGAGATCAGCCGCTTCCAAGTGCTTCCCTGGGTTCAGCGCGCCTACGCCAACGTTTCCGCTGATTACCGCACGGTTCAGTCGCAAATTTTTGAAATGCTCAACAATATCGGCGGTCAGGAGATCACCATGAGCGCAGGAACACCCGGTATTGCTTATCTGGCTTCCGATTCCCTATCCTGGATGAACGCAGGCAGCGGCTGGGCGCTGAGCACGGCCAACGGCATGTACGGCATCTGCGCACCGCTCGTTCGTGACGGTATTCCCGTCAAGATGAAGGCGATGGAGCAGATCTATACCGCCAAGGATCTGGATGGCGTTAATTTGCTCGTCGTCAGCTTCGACTCCTCCGTTCCGCTTTCCGAGGAAGTCAATATTGCCATTGCCGATTGGGTCAAGGCGGGCGGCACCATGCTGTACGTCGGCGGCCACAATCAGTACTGGAACATCGACGATTATT